>NZ_JAOPXI010000144.1 GCF_025965215.1 Marmoricola sp. | reverse complement strand
GCCCTCGAACTTGAGGCGGTCCTTCTTGGTCTGCAGGTACGTCGTGTAGTTGCCCTCGTATGGGTGCGCCTTGCCGCGGTCCAGCTCGAGGATCCAGCTGGCGACGTTGTCGAGGAAGTACCGGTCGTGGGTGACCGCGAGGACCGCTCCCGGGTAGCTCGCCAGGTGGCCCTCGAGCCACTGCACGGACTCGGCGTCGAGGTGGTTGGTGGGCTCGTCGAGCAGCAGCAGGGTGGGCTGCTGGAGCAGCAGCTTGCACAGCGCCACCCGTCGACGCTCACCACCGGAGAGGTTGTCGACGATGGCGTCCGGCGGCGGGCAGCGCAGCGCGTCCATGGCCTGGTCGAGCCGGCTGTCGAGGTCCCAGACGTTGGCGGCGTCGAGCTCGCTCTGCAGGTCTCCCGCCTCGGTCGCGACCTTGTCCTGGTCGGCGTCCGGGTCGCCCATCAGCATGTAGAGCTCGTCCAGCCGCGCCATCTTGGCCTTGGTCTCGGCGACCGCCTCCTCGACGTTCTCCAGGACGGTCCTGCCCTCGCTCAGCGGCGGCTCCTGCTGGAGCATGCCGACGGTCGCACCCGGGTCGAGGATCGCATCGCCGTTGTTGGCTTTGTCGAGCCCGGCCATGATCTTGAGCAAGGTCGACTTGCCGGTGCCGTTGGGACCGACGACGCCGATCTTCGCCCCGTGCAGGAACGACAGCGTCACATTGTCGAGAACCACCTTGTCGCCGTGTGCCTTGCGGACATTGCGCAACGTGTAGACGTACTCACCCATGCGGCACAGGCTACGCAGCCGGGCCCGTGGTTCAGGCAGCGGGTTCGACCTCGTTGCCCGCGGAGTCGAGCTGCGGGCCGGCTGCGTCGTAGGCGTGCAGCATCTCGCGTACGGCGGGATCCTCCTCGGGTCCTGCGGCGGCCCCGCGGACCGTCTTGGCGAAGGCGCTCGTGCCTCGGGTCAGATCGTGCCCCACGAAGGTCGCGTCCACGATCCACGACACCGACGGGGGCGTGCCGTCCTCGCGTTCCCACACGTCCACCCGGACGCGCCCGTGCACGACCACGGCATCACCCTTGCAGATCGAGTCGGCGACGTTGCGGCCCAGACCGCGCCAGCAGTTCACGGTGAACCACGATGTCTCGCCGTTGGTCCAGACCCCGCCCTTGTTGTAGCGCGGCGTGCAGCCGACGCGGAACGACGCGCACGTCGTGTCTCCCACCTCGCGCTGCTCGACGTCGTTGCCGACCCACCCCTGCAGGGTCACCTGGGACTCGTTCATTGGTTCCTCCTCGATAGCCGTAGCAGGAGGATCCGGGCCGACAGCCCTGCGCGGCCACACCCACTCGGCGACCGGTGGACGACCAGGCTCACGACCGGGGTGTGGACGATCAGGCGCGAGCGATCCGAAGGCCCTCGACGACGGCCCGGTACGCGTCGAGCTCGACGCTGACCGGAGCGATCACGAGCGCGTCGGTCACCTCGGTCACCGCGGCGCGCATCCGGTCGTCGGCCCTGCTGGCGCGACGCGCCGCCGTACGACGCACGAGTGCCCGGCAGCCGAGCGCGAGCAGCAGGCCGAGGCCGAGGCCGCCCGCGAGCAGGAGCTCGGGCAACGAGAACGAGCCGATCATCGGCTTCTTCAGCTTCAGCGGATTCGATCCGGTCAGGCCGCCCAGCCAAGCCGCGCCGACGGCTGCTGCCACCAGGAGCAGCCACTGCAGCGCGTCGACCATCCGGGCCCAGATCGCGATGCGGCCCACGCCCAGCTCGGTGCCGCCGACCGCCCGATCGAGGCGGCTCGTCAGCTCAGGCAGCCCGGCTGTCGCCGCGCGGGTGATCGCCCCGGCCCACGGACGGGTGAGACCGACCGAGAGCTGGTCGGCGAGCTCACGCACGGCCGAGTCGACCTGGGCGGCCTGGACCTGGTCGGCGTCGGGGATCGAGCTGCGTACCGCCGAGACCAGCTCGCGGTCGGAGGCCTGGAGGTTCAGGTGCCGCAGCGGATCGCGACGCAGCCGGGACATCCATGACACCACCGGCCACCCCGTGGCGCGACGGGTGCGGGCGAGACTGGCGCGACGGACCGCGTCGGTGACCACCGGCACGCCGGCGGCATCAGCCACCGCGTCGCGCAGCCGGGTCCGATCGCGCTCGGACAGCGTCGGTGGCATCACCTCGCCGTTCGCGGCCGCAAGGGACGAGGTCACCTCGGTCAGGTTCGTGGAGATGCGGGCGCGGGTCGCCGCCTTGTCCGCAACCCGCTGGCTGATCGTGCGCCGGAGCTCCTCGATGCCGATCCCCTCGATCGCCGAGACCGGGATCAGGGTGACGCCGTACAGGCCGTCGGCGTCGAGCAGGCGGCGCAGGTCGGCGACCATGCCGGCGCGCCGGTCCTCGGCAACCTCGTCGATGTGGTTGAGCACGATGACCATCGTGTCCTTGTGGGCCGCCAGGGGCCGCAGGAAGCGGTCGTGCACCGCGGCGTCGGCGTACTTCTGCGGGTCGAGCACCCAGACCAACAGGTCGGCGAGGCGCACCAGCCGGTCGACCTCGAGGTGGTGGGAGACCTCGGTCGAGTCGTGGTCGGGCAGGTCGAGCAGCACCAGCCCGTTCAGGTCGTTGGGCTCGCGCCCCGTGTCGAGCATCGAGTCGCGCACGGTCTGGTAGCGCGGCGGGATGCCGAGCCAGTCCAGCAGCTCAGCGGCACCGTTGGACCCCCACGTGCACGCGGTAGCCCAGGACGTCGTCGGCCGACGTACGCCGACCGAGGCAAGCTCGAGCCCCACGAGTGCGTTGAACGTCGAGGACTTGCCCGACCCGGTCGCACCGCCGAGCGCGACCACGGTGTGGTCGGCCGAGAGCCTGAGCCGGTCGGAGGCACGGCGTACGACCGCCTCGGCGGCCTCGAGCTGGGGACCGTCCAGACGTCCGCGGGCAGCCGTGACAGCCGCATCCAGACCCCGGACGCGGACTCCTACCTCGGTACCCCGTGCCACCAGATTGTCGGCACCCTCGAGCATGGACGTCATGCGCTCCCTCTGACCGCGGTCGTGTGAAGTGCCCAGCCTACCGATCTCCCAGGGTGTGCGACGCAAACCTGATGTCGTCGATCTGGCGCGCTGCGCGACGCAGTTCCTCCTCGACCTGGGGCAGCGCGTCGAGTCCGTCGAGCAGGCGGGCGAACCGGCGCTGCTCGCTGTCGACGAGGTGCAGCATCCGGTCGTTGAGGTCGTCGCGCGCCGTGGCGACCAGACGGCTCACCGACCCGTCGCCGAAGACGACGCCCAGGACCCGCTGCCCCAGCAGGGCGGAACCGCCGGCGACATCACGTTCGCCGCCCGACAGGACGAGGATCATCAGCGCCACCGCGAGGCTGGTCAGGCCGTGCGCGGGAACCCGCGAGGAGGCACGATCGGCCTCGATGCGCACCATCTCGGCGACCGCGTGCTGCCAGTCGCGGATGTCGAGCTCGGCACGAAGTCGCAGATCGCTCGAGGCGCGCGACAGGTCGGCGTCCGAAGCGTCGAGCACCGCGCGCCCGGCCGCGATCGAGCGCCAGGCCGTGTCGGTCTGCCCGGCGGCGACCTCGGCGTGCTCAAGGATCAGCGTGCGCAGGCCGGTCTCGACGGACGCCATCACCATCGTTGCCTGCTGGGACTGCTCCCGCGCCGCTCCGCTGACCCGGTCGCGGACCCGGCTGACCTTCGACTCCAGGCTCCTGAGCAGCTCACCGTCCCCGGCGAAGGTCTGCCAGCGCGCCAGCAGATCGCCGCGCAGCAGGCTGCCGTCGACCGCGCCGTGGTCGATCTCGTTGAGCGCCCGCTCGTAGGCCGTCTCGGCGTCACGGCGCAACCGGGCCTGGATCTCGTACTGGTCGTGGCACGCGTCGGCCACCAGGTAGGCGCGCGTCGACAGGGTGCGGATCGCGCCCTCGAGGGTCTGCCGGACCACCCCGGTGCGGGCCTCGGCATCGACGGCCAGCGAGCTCAGCCAGGCCCGGATCTCGCGAACCTGGCTCGAGGGCAGCAGCCCGGCCTCGTCGACCTCGCCCTCGGGGACCACGAAGAGCGGCGAGTCTCGCAGGCCACGGGCCGTCAGCATCCGGGCCAGGTGCGCACTGACCTCGCTGACCGCGTCCGGGGCCGTCCGGTCGAGCACGATCGCCACGGCGGCGCTGCGATCGGCGGCGGCCTTGAGGAACTCCCACGGCACCTGGTCGGCGTACCGGGCGGCCGAGGTGACGAAGAGCCAGAGATCGGCTGCACCGAGAAGCTGCGCCGCGAGCGTGCGGTTCTGCTCCTCGACCGAATCGATGTCGGGCGCATCCAGGACCGCGAGGCCCGCAGGAATCGCGTTCGACGCCACCAGCTGCAGGGCACCGGGATCTGCCGAGGCCCGTGCCGTGCGCTGGAGGTCGGGCAGGATCCTGGCGTGCTCGAACCAGTCCGCGTCGGCCGGGTTGTGGACCAGGACGGGCGAGCGGGTGGTCGGACGGAGCACGCCGGGCTCGGTCACCCGCTCCCCCACCAGGGAGTTGACCAGGGTCGACTTGCCGGCACCGGTGGAACCCCCGACCACGGTGAGCAAGGGGGCGTCGATCTGGATCAGCCGCGGCAGGACGTAGTCCTCGAGCTGGTCGACCAGCTCGGTACGGGCGCGCCGGGCGAGCTCGACGTCCGGGATCGAGAGCGGGAGCTGGACCAGCGCGAGCGACTCGCGCAGCCTGATCAGCGTCGGGACCATCTGCGAGGACTGGCCGGTCAGGGGGTTCTTCGGGCTCAACGGACGGCTCCTGCGGTCTGGGGCCAGACGAGACGCGGCCGCAACTGGAACATCTTCTGCACGTGCGCCTCGCCAAGGGCCTGGTACTGCGCGGGCGCGGTGCCGCGCAGATAACGGTGGTGCAGGAAGCCGAGTTCGATTGCTTCGCTCTGATACTCCTTCATGGCATCGAGGGCTTCGTCACCGCCCACCTTGCTCGCGTAGGTCCGCGCAGCCTTGCGGGCCGGGATCCGCGTGAGCCACGGCACCTCGCCGGCCTGGAGGAACCCGCGGCTGACGCAGTCGGTCAGCGAGCGGGCGAGCATCGCGCCCTCACGGCGACGTGCCCAGATCGCGAAGGCAACCATCGCGAGGAACGCCGGCACCATCAGCAGGACGTACGCCGGCAGGGCGCCGGTCCCGCCATCGAGCAGCAGCGAGCCGTTCCAGGACGCGTGCGCACCCACGGCCAGGGCGTAGCCCCCGATCGGTGCGAGCACCTGGACGGCCCTGCTCCGGCTCGACACCGCGATCCCGATCCCGATCCCGGTGAACGCCGTGAAGAACGGGTGCGCGAACGGGCTCAGCACACCACGAAGGACGAACAGGGTCACGGCGCTCTCGATGCCGCCGACGTGGTTGTCGACCCCGAGGTAGGCCTGGCTCAGGTAGAGGATGTTCTCCGTGAAGGCGAACCCGATGCCGACCATGCCTGCGTACACGATGCCATCGAGGATCCCGTCGAGCTCGGCACGACGGAAGAACAGCAGCAACAGGATGAACAGGCCCTTGGCGGCTTCCTCGGTCAGCGGTGCGGTCAGCACCGACTCCCGCGCCTGGCTCGAGCCGAGCGCGAACGCATCGAAGGCCTGCAGGAAGATCGCGGCGCTGGTCGCCACGAAGGCGCCCCACCCCACGGCGAGCAGCAGCAGGTACCGGGGCTCCGGCTCGTAACGGTCCAGCCACAGGTAGCAGCCGATCAGCGGTCCGACCGGCAGAGCAGCCAGCACGACCCCGATCGCGATGGCCGTCGGCGCCCCCGACGCGAGCAGGACCCCGGCCATCACGACGGCCCCGACGAGCATCACGACACCGATCACCACGGTGAAGGCGACGCTGCTCCGAGGATTACGCATGGCCCGAAGCCTAGCGAGGCGGGTCGGCGGATCGTCGTACAGTGTCAAGGTGAGCGAACAGGACATTTCCACGACCGAGCCGAGGACCGAGGCGCACGACCAGCCGGTCCCGGAGAAGTACGCCGCGTTCATGCGGACCGGCTGGGGCGAGCGCGAGCTCGACGTCCCTGTTCTTCCGGTCGCCACCTGGGCTGCGGCGCGTCGGGCTCGGCTCGCTGAGATGTTCCCCGACGAGCGGCTCGTCGTGCCCTCGGGCACCTTCAAGGTCCGGGCGTACGACACCGACTACCGGTTTCGGTCCTCGACCGCCCACACCCACCTGACCGGCAACCAGACCAGCGACGCGGTGCTGGTCATCGAGGGCGGTACCTCGGTGCTCTACGCCCGCCCGCGCAGCGACCGGAGCACCGACGAGTTCTTCCGCGACCGTCAGTACGGCGAGCTGTGGGCCGGGCGCCGGCCGTCACTGACGGAGATCTCGAACTCGCTCGGGCTTGAGACCCGGCACATCAACGACCTGCCCTCGGCGCTCTCCGGCTCGCCGAAGACCCGCGTTCTGCGGGGGATCGACGCCGGAGTCGACGGTCTCGTCGCCGCCGACGACGGCCGTGATCAGGACTTCGCGCGAGTGCTCTCGGAGCTGCGGCTGGTCAAGGACTCCTGGGAGGTCGACCAGCTCGCCGATGCGTGCCGGATCACGACACTCGGCTTCGAGGACTCGGTGCGTGAGTGGGACCAGGTCCTGCTGCACGGTGAGCGCTGGATCGAGGGCACGTTCTTCCGCCGCGCCCGGGCGATGGGCAACGACATCGGCTACGACTCGATCGTCGGCGGCGGCCGACACGCCACGACCCTGCACTGGATCGACAACTCAGGACCGATCACGCCCGGCGAGCTCGTCCTGCTGGACATGGGCGCTGAGGCGTCCTCCCTCTTCACCGCCGACGTCACCCGCACGCTTCCGGTCGACGGCCGCTTCAGCGGGCTCCAGCGCGAGCTCTACTCAGTGGTGCTCGCCGCCCAGCAGGCGGGGATGGACGCCGTACGACCGGGAGTCGGTTTCCGCGACCCGCACTACGCCGCGATGGACGTGCTCGCGCACGCACTCGAGGACCTCGGTCTGCTCCCGTGCTCGGCCGAGGAAGCCCTCCAGCCGGACAGCAAGGTGTACTCGCGCTGGACGTTGCACAGCACCAGCCACATGCTCGGGATGGATGTCCACGACTGTGGCATCGCGGCGCCCGAGGTGTACGTCGAGGGTCCCCTGGTCGAAGGCATGGTCCTCACGGTCGAGCCCGGCCTGTACTTCCAGGAGGACGACCTCCTGGTTCCCGAGGAGCTGCGCGGCATCGGCATCCGGATCGAGGACGACCTGGTCGTCACCGCCGATGGATCGGTGAACCTCTCGGCCGCGCTCCCCCGCGAGCCCGACGCGATCGAGGAGTGGATGGGCTCGCTGCGCGGCTAAAGATTGTCGACATCACCACCGCCGGCCAGGTCACCGCACTCGACGGCGATCGCACCCACCCGCTCCAGGTAGTCACGGGCTCCGCGATCACCGCGGGTCTCGGCCAGGATCGGCTCCCAGTGGCTGCTGCCCAGCACCACCGGGTGTCCCGGTTGACCGTGGTAGGTCGCCCGCCCGAGTGCGCCGGGGTGGGTCCCGAGCCGGTGCAGGACTCGCGTGACCACCGACGGCACCAGGTCGGGCAGGTCGACGAGCGTCACGACGGCAACGTCCGCGTCGAAGCCGGTCGCGGCTCGCAAGCCTGCCGACAGGGAGCGGCTCATCCCCGCGGCCCAGTTCTCGCACACCACGACCGTCGCGCCAAGGTCGGCCAGGATCGGGCGGGCCTCGTCGGCCGAAGCGCCCAGCACGACGAGCACACTGTCACAACCACCCCCGGACAGGACCGCGACCGAGTGGGGCAACCAGCCGTCGACGAGCGCCTTCGGGCAACCCATCCGGGTTCCGGAGCCTGCCGCCAGGACGATCCCGAGGGTGCTCACCTGCCGGCGAGCTCATTGAGCCGCTGCGGCAGCACCGGGTGGATCGGGTGGGCCACGTCGCGCAACGGCAGCCCGGTGCGTCCGGTGGTGACGGCAATGATCTCCGCGGCGATCGAGACCGCGGTCTCCTCGGGTGTCCGTCCACCGACGTCGAGGCCGATGGGTGAGCGCAGCCGGGCGAACTGCCCCTCCGGGACCCCGGCCTCGCGCAACCGTCGGATCAGGTCGGCGCTGGCGCGCCGGCTCCCCATCACCCCGATGTACGCAGCCTCGGTCTCCAGGGCTACCCGCAGCAGCGGTACGTCGAACTTCGGATCGTGTGTCAGGACGCACAGCACCGTGGCGGAATCGACGGCCTGGGCAGTCAGGTAGCGGTGCGGCCAGTCGACGACCACCTCGTCGGCGTACGGGAAGCGCTCGGGGGTTGCGAACACTGCCCGTGCATCGCAGACGGTGACCCGGTAGCCGAGGAACGATCCGATCCGGGCCATCGCGGTGGCGAAGTCGCCGGCCCCGAAGACGATCATGCGCGCCGGCGCAGCGAAGGACTGGAGGAAGACGTCGGGCTCTGCTCTCGCCTCCTCAGGCGTGCAGGTCGAGGCCGTGTGGGCACTCGTCGTGCCGAGCAGCGATCCCAGCCGCAGTCCGACCCTGTCGACGCCGTCGCCGTCGACGGCCGCTCCCGCGGCATCGAGGACGACATGGCTGCCGCGTCGTTCGTCGTCGGCGATCCAGGTGGCGATCGCGACCGGCTGCCGACTCCGGATCCGGTCCAGGACCAGGTCGAGCTCGGGGTAGCTGACAGCGTCGACCGGCTCGACGAACACGTCCAGCTCGCCGCCGCAGGTGAGGCCGACGGACATGGCCTGCGGATCGGGAACGCCGTACCGGGCCAGCTCCGCACGACCACAGGACAGCACCCGGGCCGAGAGCTCGTGGACCTCGCTCTCGACACAGCCGCCGGAGATGCTGCCCAGGACCTCACCGTGCTCGGAGACCGCCATCGCGGTTCCGGCCGGTCGCGGGGTCGACCGACGCGTCGCGACGACCGTGGCCAGCGCGAACCGGGTCCCGTCGGCGCGCCAGCGCTCCAGACCGTCGAGGATCTCGTCCCACAGGCCGTTCACATCGCCTCCGCGCCTGCCCTGATCGCGGTGCGGATCCGGCTGTAGGTCCCGCAGCGGCAGATGTTGCGGATCTCGTCGAGGTCGGCGTCGGTGAGCTCGCGGCCGGCCGCGTGCACCTGGTTGACCTTCGCCACCGCGGCCATGATCTGCCCCGGCTGGCAGTAACCGCACTGCGCGACGTCGTTCTCCAGCCACGCCTCCTGCATCGGGTGCAGCTCGGCTCCGACGGTCGCCGGCAGTCCCTCGATCGTGGTCACCTGATCGGTCGGTCCGATGTCCTTGACCTGGACCGAGCACGGGTTGAACGCCTTGCCGTTGATGTGCGACGTACAGGCCTTGCAGACGTTGATGCCGCAGCCGTACTTCGGCCCGGTGATGCCGAGGACGTCACGCAGGACCCAGAGGAGTCGGACGTCGTCGTCGACGTTCACCGTGACGGTGCTGCCGTTGAGGATGAAGGTGTGCTGTCCCATGGTGCGCTCCTCAGAAGGTGTGGCTCAGGCCGTCGGTCGGCGACTCTGGTATGGGCGGGACGAACGGCTTGACGGTGAAGGACAGCTGGTCGTGGTTGATCGGGAACCTGGTGGGCATGGTGCCGGTGGCGCGCGCGTAGGCACAGGCCACCGCCGAGACCGAGGCAGCCACCCCCGCCTCGCCGGCCCCTCCGGGCTGCTCGGAGGTCGAGGGCATCACGATGCACTGGAAGTCCAGCGGCGCGTTCCACTCCCGGGTGTAGAAGTAGTTGTCCCAGCTCGCTTCCAGGAAGTGTCCGTCGCGCAGGTGCAGGCTGCTGGTCAGGGCCAGGGCGATCCCGTCCGAGACACCCCCCATCATCTGGGCCTCGAGGCCGCGCGGGTTGATGACCAGACCGGCGTCGACCGCGATCACGGCCTTGGTGACGCGCGGGCCGGTGACGCCGTTGACGATGGGCCGGTTGACCGTGGCGGGACGGCAGTCGATCTCGACGAGCACCGCGGTAGCGCCCTTGTACTCGCTGTGCACCGCGACCCCCTGGGCCATCCCGGCCGGCATCGACCGGCCCCACTGTCCGACAGCGGCCACCTTGCGCAGCACGTCCTTGACCCGGCTGTTCTTGAGGAACGCCAGCCGGAAGGCGACGGGGTCCTGGCCGGTCAACGCCGCCAGCCGATCGACCATGAGCTCGTTGGCGCAGGCGACGTCAGGCGAGTAGATGTTGCGCATCGAGCCGGTGTTGAACCGCATGTCGCACTCGTTGAGCAGTTGGGTGACGACACCGAAGTCGTAGGGCAGCTCCTGGGTGAGCGTGAAGATCGTCTCGGCGAAACCCAGGTTGCCGAGCCCGGTCGGAAGCTTGTCCAGGTTGTGGCTGATCATCTCTCCCAGGCCGTGCCCGAAGTCGGTCGAGACGCTCGTGTGCCGCTGCTCGAAGGTGAGCACCTGACCCAGCAGCACCGTCGCCCGGATCCTTGAGGTGGCCATCGGGTGCACCCGACCCTGCCGCGGCTCGTCGGCCCGGTGCCACATGAGCTTGACCGGGACGCCCATCTTCTGGGAGATCTTCGCGGCCTCGACGGCGGCGTCGTTGAACAGCTTGTGGCCGAACGAGCCACCTCCGGTGACGACGTTCACGGTCACCTTCTCGACGGGGAGCCCGACCGCTGCCGCGATCTCTGTCTGGGCCACGATGGGCGCCTTCAGACCGGCCCACACGGTGGCGTGGTCGGCGCGGACATCGGCCACGGCACAGTTGGGCTCGAGCGCCGCGCTGCTGCGGAACATGAAGGTGAACTCAGCCTCGACGGTCTGGGCGAGGAGCGGAATCGGCGGGACCGCCAGCGGGATCTCGGCGGCGCGCAGCTTCGCCAGCACGGTGGCATCCGACTCGCCCTCGACCGACCCCGGGTTCCACACCACGACGAGCGCCCGGACGGCGTCGATGCACTGGCCGAAGGTCGCGGCCCGGACAGCGACCCCGGTGTCGACGGCCTCGACATGGGTCACACCCGGCATCGCCAGGACCTGGGCCCGGTTGGAGATCGACCGGGGGGAACCGTTCAGCGTCGGCGGGCGGCAGACCATCGTCGGCAGCGCACCAGGGATCTCGAGGTCGAGGGTGAAGGTCTTGCGACCGGTGACCGCAGCGAGTGCGTCGACGCGGTTCTGGGGTGTCCCGATGACCGTGAACGACGACCGCGGCGCCAGCGTCACGCTCACGGCCTGCGTCGTCGGACTCGCCGCCTTGGTCGCGAGATCGGCGTAGGAGACCGAGGCGCCGGTGGGGCCGGTGATGACCCCCTCCTTCGAGGTGAGCAGCGCCACGATCGAGCCGAGCTCGATGGCGGCCGCGCCCAGGAGCGCGTTGCGGGCGATCGCGGCGGCTACCCGGATCGGCGTGTACGTCGAGACCGTCGTGTTCGAGCCACCGGTGAGCTGGTTGAACATCAGCTCCGGTCGAGCAGGTGCGAGGGAGACGTGCACCTTGTCGACCGGCAGGTCCAACTCCTCGGCGATGATCATGGCGGTCGAGGTCGTGATGCCCTGGCCGACCTCCATGCGTGGCAGCTCGAACGATGCGGTGCCGTCGGTGTTGATCACGATCCGGATCAGGTTCGCGGTCGGTCGCGCGGCGTCGGTCTGCAGGTCGCCGAGGTCGTAGAGCTCCGGGATCTGCGGGAGCGAGGGCACGGCGGCGTAGGCCGGGTTCCCGAGCGAGAGATCGGCCGCCACGGCGAGGGTGGCGCCGCCGAGGAGGTAGCCGACGAAGGTTCGTCTCCGCAGGTTCGCGCGCGCGAACGGGGGCCTGGATTCGAGGTCGGTCATGCCGGCCATCCTTTCGACGGTCCCACGGCACAGTTGGCGCCCCGAGAAAACGACACCTCTCCCACGGGCGATCGTCGCACTGGTCGGCCGTGATGCCAAGGGACTCGCCGAAGTCCGTGCGAACGGGCTCAGCTGATCGTCGTACGGCGGTACGAGCGGCGCGCTGGCCACCAGTTGGCCTCGCCCAGGACGGCGGCCATCGACGGGACGATCAGAGTACGGACGACGATCGTGTCGAGCAGGAGCCCGACCACCACGGTGACGCACAGCTGGGCCAGTGAGGCGAGCGACGAGGTCGTCATCGGCAGGAACGTGCAGGCGAAGATGATCCCCGCGGAGGTGATCACCGGTCCGGTCGCGGTCACGGCCCGCCCGACGACCGCGGGCGTCAGAGAACCTGTGTTCTCCCGGATGCGGCTCATCAGCAGGATGTTGTAGTCGGCGCCGACCGCGACCAGCAGCACGAAGCTGAGCACCGGGACGTTGAACGCGATGTCCTGACCCAGCAACAGCTGGAAAACGAACACGGTCACTCCCAGTGCGGCGGCATAGGACAGGATCACCGACGCGAGCAGGTACAGCGGCGCGACCAGCGCCCTGAGCACGATCATCATCAGCAGCAGGACCGTCAGCAGTACGGCGATCAGGACCAGCCTGGCGTCGCCGCGGAAGTAGTGCCGCAGGTCGGAGGAGCCGCCGGCTGCCCCGGTCAACATGACCCTGCTCCCCGACAGCCCTGTGCCTGCCAGGGCCGCGCTGACCTGTCTGCCGGCATCGGCGTACCGGTCGATCCCGGCAGTGCGGCCCGGGTCGGTCGTCCCGCGCACCTGGATCCGCGCGATCCGGCCGTCGGCGCTGAGGAACAGCCGCGACGCCGCGCTCGGGCGGACGTCCTGGCTCATCACGGTCGAGGACGGACTGACCGACGACACACCGCTGACCCGCGCAAGGTCCCGGCTGGCGCGCGCGATGTCGGCAAGGTCGCTCGTGTTGCGCATGTCGTGGCTCGAGACGATCAGGACGTAGTCGGGCTGGGTCACGTACGGCGCGAAGTGCCGGTCGAGAGCTGCCACCCCACGGTTGCTCTCGGTCGCGTCGGGGTCGGAGGGTCGGTCGTCGTAGGCCAGCCGGATGCTCGGTACCGACGCCGACATGACCAGCAGGACCCCCGCTCCGACCAGCAGGATCCGGCCCGGCTTCGCGGCTACGTAGCGCCCGGTCCGTCCCCAGAAGTCGATCACCGAGGGCTCAGGAGCCGGGCCGATCCGGGTGCCGAGCAGCAGCAGGAGCGCGGGCGTCACGGTCAGCGCCACCAGCACGGTCGTCGTCACCGCCAGGGCGATCGGCGGACCGATGGTCGAGAAGATGCTGAGCCGGGCGAAGTACAGGACCAGCGACGAGATGGCCACGGTGCCGGCCGACGCGAGCAAGGCTACTCCGATCCGGCCGACCGCCACGGCGACGGCCGCGCGGACTTCGCCGCAGCGTGCGAACTCCTCACGGAAGCGGCTGATGAGGAAGATGCTGTAGTCGGTGCCCGCGCCGAGCACGACCGCCACGCAGAACGACTCCGTGTACGTCGACAGGCGCATCCCGGCCTCGCCGGCCAGGGAGAGCACCGACATCGCGCACATCGTCGCGATCCCGATCGTCACCAGCGGCACGAGCACGGTGACGACCCGGCGGTAGATCCCGAGCAGGATGAGGAAGAGCAGGATCATCGCAATGACGCCGACCCGGAATCCCGCGTCCCTGGCCAGCCTGGTGATGTCGACGAGCTTCGCGGCCGCGCCGGTCACGTAGACGTGGACACCGGCCCGGGTCTCGGCGCGGGCAGCCTGGGCCTGGCTCCTGACCCAGGTGACCTGTGAGGCCGTCTGCTCGGTGCCGAGCGCGCCGGAGAGGCCGACCGGCAGGTAGGTCGCCTTGTCGTCGTTGCTGACCAGCACGCGCTGCAGGGTCGGGCTCGTGCGGACGTCCTGCACCTCGGTGACGACGGTCGGGCGCGCCTCGAGCCTCGCCACGAGGTCGCCGTATGCCGCCCGGTCACGACCGGAGAGGGCACGGGTGTCCTCGAAGACGACGAAGACGACCGACCGGGTCCGGCTGGAACCGAAGGAATCGTCCATGACCCTCAACGCCTGCAGCGAGGGCGAGCTCCGTGGGAGCGTCCCGTTGTCCTGGCGGGCGACGACCGACCCGATACCGGGCAACAGCAGCAGCCCGACCCCGCCGACCGCGATCCACAGGGCGATCGCGAGCTTCGGGATCCGCAGGACTGCGCGAACCGGGCGCGCGACTGCTCGCGGGCGCTCGCCATCCCGTTCGGGCGGCTCCGGCGCATCGAGTTCCACCTTGCAGGTATACACCGGGTTTGTACTGGCAGTACAGACCTGGAGTCTGATCTCGGATGGCATGATGGCTGCATGCGTTCCGTGCCGGCTCAGATCGCCATCAAACTGCACCAGGCACTGCCATTGATCGCCGACCAGGGGCTCGAGCAGACGAAGATCGACGAGATCGCGGACGCCACCGGCGTACCGAAGGCGACGCTGTACTACTACTTCAGCGGCAAGGAGGAGATCCTCGCCTTCCTGTTCGAGGACATGCTCACCGCGATCGCCGACGAGGCCAAGGTCGCCATGGAGATCGAGGGCACGTCCGCCGATCGCCTCACGGCCGTGGTCGGGGTCCAGATCCGCCGGCTCGTCGAGAACCGCGATCTCAGCGCAGCCCTGGTCGGAGACCTCGGTCGGGTGACCCGGTCGCGAGCGCTGGTCGAGTCCCTCCAGGCCGCGTTCTACAGCCCGATCGAGAGCCTGCTGATCGAGGGCGCCGCGGACGGATCTCTCCGCGACACCGGCAACCCGATCCTCGGATCGATGGCCGTCATCGGCCCGATCATCATCTCGGTCCTGATGACCGCGATCGTTCCGCCCGAGGCCGCCGAACCCGATGACGACGTCGCCGGCGACCTGATCGCGATCATCCTGTCGGGACTACTGCCCCGGGGCTGAGGAGCCGACACTCACCAGATCACGCCGCGGTCGACCACCAGGTTGGCGGCCGTGATCGATGCTGCGGCATCCGAGGCGAGGAACAGGATCGCCTCGGCGACGTCGGCCGGCGGCATGAACCCCGGGATGACGCTCTGACTCTTGGCGATCAACGTCCAGTCGACATCGGTGGGCAGGCTCTCCGCCGCACTGGTGATCATCGGGGTGTCGATGCCACCCGGCGAGACACAGTTGACCCTGATCCCGCGGCCGGCCAGCTCGACGGCGAGCGCTCGCATGCCGAGCAGGACCCCGGCCTTGCTCGCGCAGTAGGCAGCGTTGTAGGGCTGTCCCATCAGTGCCGAGATCGAGGCGACCGTGACCACGTTGCCGCGTGACTCGGCCAGGGACCCAGCCACCGCCTGGGTCATCAGGATGGGGCCGACCGTGTTGACCGCGAGGTGGCGGTGCAGCACGTCCGCGCTGAGGTCCTCGAGCTTCGCGAACGTCTGGATGCCGGCGACGTTGCACAGCACGTCGAGCCCACCGAGCTCGGCGAGCGCAGCCTCCACCACGTCCGCGATCGACGCCGGGTCGGCCAGGTCGCACGCCACCACCCCGTCCGCAGGGACGACATCGAGTCCGATCACCCGGGCTCCCTCGGCGCGGAACAGTGCGCAGACCTGCCCACCGAGCCCGCCGGAAGCACCGGTGACCAGGACCCGACTGTCGGTGAAACGCTGGTGCCGCGGCGCGACGTCGGCCGCGGAGGGTTCGACCCCGGCCGTCACGGACGAGGCTTCGTGACGATGCCGAACGCAGCCTTCATCGAACGAGCAGTGGCAGCCGAGCGAAGGTAAGGGACTCCCAGGACGTCGCCGACCAACCTGGTCAGCGAGTAGTGACTCAGCGCAGTCGGCACGACGCGGTGCACCTGGTAGCGCGACGCGACGACAGTGAGCACCTTGTTGCCCTGCGAGTGGTCGTCCTCGTCTGCGGTGATCACGATCGCGAGGTGGCCGCTCTTCCAGTCCGCGCCCGCCATGACCTGGAGGATCCGGGCCTTGATCCAGGTATCCGAGGCGGCCAGGGTCCCGTCGTGCGCGTCGTGGACCAGGTTGGGGATCACCATGGCCACGTTCGGCAGCCGGCCGGCTCGCGAGTCGGCTGCGAGCGCGGTGACCGGGACGTCGTAGGTACGGCAGGCGGCACGACCGTCGATGAAGTAGGCCCACGGGTTGTGTCGGACGGCGTACTCGCCCGAGCTGGACAGGGCGCACCGGGACGGCATCGAGTCGGCGTAGGTCTTGGCGGTCAGCCCGTGGGCAAGCGCCTGGCTGAAAATCGACCGGCCGGAGATCCGGTGGGCCGAGGGGTTCGCGTCATCTGTCACGCCGAACGTCGAGCCGCCGGCGATCGCCAGGTAGTTCGGCAGCGACGGGTGCGTGATCGCCGCATAGTTGGTCGCGTACGCGTACTTCCTCGCCAGCGAGAAGGTGTACGGCATCGAGGCCTTCATCTCGGAGAGCGAGTGGTTCTCGACCATGAAGATCAGGATCTTGGTGATCCGCGGCTTCGACACCACCGCGGGCTGCGCCGGGGCTGCGATCCGGGCCTCGGCTGCCGTCGTACCGAAGATCGCGGCGGCGAGGACCACGGCGACGAGCGCGGGGATGGTGCGGCGGGGACTCTTGGCGAGCACGGCGGTGATCCTGTTCGTCGGCGGCGGGTCACCGCGATCCTGCCACGGCACCCGCGAGCACGCCCGTGAACCGCCGACGTCGTCAGCGGGAGCGCTGCTGCCTCGTCGTGGCTGTTCCCGGCGCGTGTAGGACGGGGTGACGCGATCAGCGCCCAGCGGGTTCCAGGCGGCCTTGTCCTGCCGGATTCCCGCGTTCCTGCGTGTATCAGCAGGCAGACCAGCGACTCACTAGAGGTGAGGTCGCTGGTCATCGAGATGTTCCCGGTCCGGTCCGCCCGGTGGGGGACGCGTCCTTGCTGCGACAAGGTCCAGACGAATCATCCGCATCATCTACATCCCGAGGTGCACCATGCCCAAGATCATCTACAACGGAAACGGCAACACGGCCGGCTCAGTGCCGACCGACACCAACACCTACAGCTCCGGTGGCTCCTACACGGCTCTTCAGCCAGGCTCACTGAAGAACGGAAGCCAGCCCTACTTGTACTGGAACACCAAGGCCGACGGAACGGGCAGCTTCATCGGCGCAGGAAGCACCGGCAACACGTTCCCGAACCAGACGACCGACCTGACCCTGTACGCCATCTGGGGCGTGAACACCGGCCTGACCGGGGGCGGCGTGACCACCCACTTCACCTTCTACTACGACCCGGTCCTCAGCGTCGGAGCCGGCGCCGTCGAGCCGGCGCGGACCAACGAGCTGCTCGCGGTGGCGGGCGGCAAGCCGGTCATCGAGAACGACTTCGACTGGTTGCAAGCACAGTTCGCTGGCGTCAGCCTGACGTCGTTCCCGATCCCTGTCCAGATCACCGGGATACCCGGCTACGGTGGCTACGGCGCGAGCTGGTGGCCGCTGATCATGAACGCCGATCGAAATGCCTCAACGCTGCTCCGCTGCATGATGATCGCCGAGACCAGCGAGATGTTCATGGCGGCTCAGCACAAAGGCTGGGGCTACTCGAACGGAATCGGCAACGAGGAGAGCTGCGGTGAAGCGCTCTCGCTGTTTCTCACCGTCCAGTTCCAGCTGTCGAAGGGCCTCGGCCTGAACTGGTTCACCAACAACACCGCGGCGGAATGGCTGAACACCGCGCTCCCGCCGGCGACACCAGGCTCCACCCAAGTCGACAGCAGCGGCACGAACTGGGGCGCCCGGGTGGACTACATCGGTGCGGTGAAGCCCTTCGCTGGAAATGGTCCGGCGACCGGGGCCTGCATGGCGTTCCTGTACTACCTCTTCCACCAGCTCCAGTTCACCTCGATTCCTGCCATCATCGCCGCGGCACCGGGCGTGGACTCGAGCGGCAACGTCATCGGCGGCTCCTGCCTCAAGGGTGTCTACAAGAACCTGACTGGTGACAGCTCCGATCCGTTCCCGTACTTCGCGAACCTCCTCGCTGCGGGGTATCCGACCAATCAGGTCGCCGTCTGCCCGGGCCCGAATACCGACGACCCGTTTCCGGTAGGAACCTTGAGCTTCGTCGGGGTGAAGAACGTGTGGGGCAAGGACGAGGTCACCGACATCATCAACACCGGTGGCACGTTCTCGGACGGCTTCTACCTCGCGCTCGACGGGTTCAGCCTCGACGTCCTCGGATCCACGACGCCGTCGGTGCCCTCGATCGGGTTCACTGGCGTCACTGCTGCGTTGTCAGCCACAACGCCGAACATCTACCACCAGAGCGAGAACACGAAGGTTCCACAGCAGATCCTGTTCGGCTACGACGTGAGGTTCGCCAACCCGCTCGGGACCTTCCCGGCCAGCGGCGAGACCGCGGCAGCCGTGACGACGAAGATCAAGGTGCTGGGCGACACGATGCCCGCCGCCACCGAGTTCTTCTTCGTCGCAGGAGCAGCGCCCTACTTCACCAATGTGGTGTCGTCTGATCCCGCGCATCCCGACCGGCTCAATGCGCCTTGGCTCAGCGAGGATCTTCGGGTCTTCACGGCGACGCCGAGCCTGTCGACCGCAGCGGAGACTCCAGTGCCCGGTGGACCACAGTTCGTGGAGAACAGTTCGGGTGGCGCATTCGATACCGCTGGTGCCTACACCTACATCCAGGCACTCTTGAAGTATCTGAACCAGAACTTCTCCAAGCAGGGGTCGAAGGATCCGTTCGACCCGGCGAGCGGGGTCATCCCCAACCAGGCCGGTCAGCTGCAAGCGGACGGCTCAGTGAATCCGTTCACGACGGTCGGTGGCACCAACCACAACAACTACAGCTTCGCGGTTGCGCGGGTGCGGCTGCGGGGCATTGCGGGTACGACGAGCGCGGCGAACGTCAAGGTGTTCTTCCGGCTGTGGGGAACCCAGTCGGCGGACACGGGTTGGGATCCCAACGAGACCTATCTGAGCCAGAAGGACTCCGGCAACAACCCGATCTGGCCGAAGGCCCCGACCGACGATCACACGATCCCGTTCTTCGCGACCAGCAAGCAACCCACCTTCAACGATCCGAACGATCCGGAGTTCAAATCGGGCGGCAGCACCGGAACGGGTGCCAACAACCAGACGATCTCGATCGCGACCGGCGACACCGAGTGGGCCTACTTCGGCTGCTATCTCGATGTGAACGACCCGAGCAACGTCGTCAACGGCACTCCGATCTGGCAAGCGTTCCCTGGAACGCACCACTGTCTGGTCGCCGAGATCGCCTATGCGGGCACTCCGATCGAGGTCGCCGGCGGGGTGACGCCTACACCGGAGGGCAGCGTGCTGCTCGCCCAGCGAAATCTCCAGGTGACGACCTCGGACAACCCTGGGCCGGCGTCGGCGCACAAGGTGCCTCAGACCTTCATCGTCAGGCCGACCAAGGCGGTCCCGACGACCGGGCCGTACGCGGGACACCCCGACGAACTCGTGATCTTCTGGGGCAACACCCCGGTGGGTTCGACGGCACAGATCTACTGGCCGGGCGTCTCCGCCGATGAGGTGGTCACCCTCGCCGATCAGATGTACGGCGTGCATGCGCTCACCGCAACGGACCCGCACACCATCGAGGTTAAATCGGTCAAGGGTGTGACGTTCGTGCCGATTCCGGTCGGCACCGGGTCGGTCTATGCCGGTCTGTTCAGCATCGACATGCCGCGCACTGTGCGGGTGGGTCAGGAGTACGACGTCGTGGTCCGGCGCATCAACAAGAGACTGCGGTCGGCGCGGGAGGTCTACAAGTACGCGAAGGAGAAGTCCGGAAGGTCAGTGTCGGTCGAAGCTGAGGCCGATAACCCGGACATCGTCAACGAGGACTTCGGCGTGTGGGAGCGCTACATCGTGGGCTCGTTCCAGGTGAAGATTCCCGTCTCGACGGGGCCGGTGATGCGACCCGCTGAGGAGACGACCTTGGCGATCTTGAAGGCGCGGCTCGAGGGGTGGTCGCACAGCGACCGGTGGTACCCCGTGCTGGTGCGCTACATCGAGTACCTCGAGGGCCGTTTGACCGGAATCGGCGGGGACCCCGCGGGCATTCCGCCGTCGCTCGGTGGATACAAGCCAGGCAAACTGCCCAGCGGTCCGGGTCGCGACGGCGACCACGACGGCGATGACAAGGGCCCAGAGCGCCGGGACGGGTTCACCGGCAAGGTCACGATGCTGCTCTATGACCGTTTCGGTGATTTCCGCGGCTTCGTTCTCGACACCGAGGACGGCGACCGACGATTCGCAGCCCGCGAGCCGGAGATCGAACGCATCGCCAAGGGCGCGTGGGCCGAACGCATCCTGGTGAGCGTGTTCGTCGAAGGTGACGCCCCTGCGCAGCCGGAGGAGATCGTCCTGCACAGCCCTCCGCAGCCGTTCATGGCGTAGGCGCATAGAGCGGGCTCAGTCTGGGCAGGCACGACAAGGGATGCCTGCCCAGACCTTGGCTAGGACCTCAGCTGACGCCAACGCCAAAGGCGATGTCGAAGCCGGCGCCGTTGCGTGCCAGACCCACCAGGAGGATGCCGGCCCATTCAAGGGCGTGAGCCATCTCCAGACCTCCCGCATCGAGGGGCCTCGTGCCCAGGCTCTCCAGGAACGCCGCAACCTGCGCCTTTCCTTCGCCGCCGTCGCCGGCGAAGAACACGTCCAGGGGCCTGTCCTCAGCAATGACGCCGCTGAAGATCGAATTGAATGCCTTCACGACGTATGCGCTCTCCGGGGCGGCGAGGGCGATCTGCTCGGACACCGAGTTTCCCGGGTTCGTCACTAGTCCACTGGCGTCGGCATTGAACGGGTATGTCATGTCGACGAGGGTCTTGCCTGACAGAGCTTAGCCGTAGTGCTTGACCACGTCGACCGCGCCGGCGTACAGGACGGCCAGGATGACGATGTCACCCGCCGGCGTAGCGCCGTACGTGCCGACGGTGGCTCCGTTGCCGATCTGGTCGGCGAGCGCCTGAGCCTTGGCGGTGTCGCGGCTCATGAGCTCGATGGTGTGGCCGTGCTTCGCTGCCCGGGTGCCGATGGCGTTGGCCATGTTGCCTGAGCCGATGATGCTGATGGTGGTCATGATGATTGTTCCTCCTCGTTGTGTAGGCGTGGTGGTGCAGTCGGGGCGAGCACAGGCGTGCCCGCCCCGGTGGTGTGGTCAGATCAGTCCGCCGACGATCTCGTGGAGGGGCTCGGGCTGGCCGCTCTCCTGGTGGAACCGAGTTCCACCGCGGATCAGGGCGCCGGTCAGGACGGCACCCGCCCAGAAGGCGCCTGCCGCCCACCAGAACCCGACGGTGAACCCGTGCACGGTGGCGTCAACGACGGCGGCACTGCCGTGGTCAGCCAGGTAGTTGCCGTGCGCTGAGGCGACGAACGTGCTGATCACGGCGATGCCGAGGGCGGCGCCGATCTGCTGCGAGACGTTGTTGATCGCGCCCGCCGCACCGGCGTCGCGCGGCTCGACACCCATCTGGGAGAGCGCCACTGCTGAGACGATGGCCGACCCGATGCCTGCGCCGGCCAGGACCAGCCCGGGCAGCACCCAGGCCGCGTAGGGACTGTTCGCGTCAGCCTGGGTCAGCAGTGCGGCCCCGGCTCCGCCGATGGCCAAACCGCCGGCAACGATGGCCCGCATGGTCAGGTGCCGTACCAGCATGCTCTGGGTCAGTGTGGCGACCACGGCGACCGTCACCATCATCGGCAGGAACGCGAGCCCTGTCCTGATCGGGGAGTAGCCCAGCACGCCTTGGAAGTAGTAGGTCAAGAACAAGAACAGCGCGAAGACCCCCGCCTGCCCGAGCAAGAGCGTCAGGAGGCCGGCGCCGCGGTTACGGTCGGCGACCACGCGCAGCGGGACCAGCGGGTTGCGGTCGATCTTCTGGAACACGACGAAGATGGTCAGCAGGAGGCCGCCGGCGATGAGCGAGGTCAAGGTGATGGCCGCGTCCCAACCATCGGTGCCGGCTTTCGATGCTCCGAAGACCAACCCGAAGACCCCTGCGGTCCCGAGGATCGTGCTCGGCACCGACAGCTTGGGCTTGTCGGGCTCGGCGGAGTTGTGCAGCAGTGCGAGGGCACCGACGATCCCGACGACGGCGAAGACGACGTTGACGTACATGGTCCAGCGCCAACTGGCGTAGTCGGTCAGTACCCCGCCGAGCATCAGGCCGATTGCCGAGGAGCTCCCGGCGACGGCGCCGAAGATGGCGAACGCCTTGTTGAGCTCCTTCAGGTCGGTGAAGATGATCATGATCAGGGACAACGCCGCAGGCGCCATGACCGCGGCGAAACCACCCTGCACAGCGCGAGCCGTGATGAGGGTCTCGATGTTGGGGGCCGCGCCTCCCACAGCGGAGGCGATCGCGAACCCCACCAGACCCACGACGAACACGTTCTTGCGTCCGAAGGCGTCGGCCAGCCGCCCCCCGAGCAGAAGCAAGCTGCCGAACGCCAGCAAGTACGCCGTGACGACCCACCCGCGGGACGCGTCCGAGAACCCGAGGTCTGCCTGTACCGAGGGCAGGGCGACGTTCACGATCGTCGCATCCAGCAACAGCATCACCTGGGCGACGAGAATGACGCCCAGCGCCAGCCAACGTCGCTCATGGTGGGGATTGGGTGGAGCGGTCAGTTGCGCTCCGGTGGCCACGGCGGGCTCGCTCACGTCGGTGCTCATGTTCATCACTCCTGGGGCCTAGTCGGAGTGCCAATGTGAGGCACCCCTCCGGTTGTGGATATCGATGTAACCGGAGGGATGCCTCATTCTATTCCGGAGGGGCCCCTCAGCATGGCCGGTACAGTGGTGGAGTGAGCCAGAGCGACGTCGAGATGCGCAGGCCGCTGCGCCGCGATGCCCGGGAAAGTCGCGACAAGCTCATCGCCGCAGCGCAGCGCGAGTTCGCCGCCCGCGGTGTGGATGCCTCCCTGGAACAGATCGCCCGCGACGCCGGCGTCGCCATCGGCACCCTCTATCGCCACTTCCCCACGCGCCTGGACCTGCTCATGGCTGCCCTCAGACCACGGCTCCGCGAGTTCCTCGACGGAGCAGACAAGGCCCTGGAGTTGACCGACCCCTGGGAAGGGTTCGTCGCCTACCTGGAGAACCTGTTCGCCGTACAGGCGGGAGACCGGGGCTTCAACGACTTCCTCTCCCGCCGTTTCCCCGGCAATGCCGAGACTGAGCACATCCACGACGTGATGTGCCAACAGATCGATGACGTTCTGGCCCGAGCCCAGGGCGTCGGCAAGGCTCGCCCCGACATCACCCGGGCAGACATCGTCAACCTCATCTGGTCCAACGGCCGGATCATCGACGCCACCAGCGCCAAGGCGCCCACGGCCTGGCGACGCCAGCTCCACCTCATGCTCGACGCCTACCGGGCTGAGCGGGCACATTCGATCCCCGAGCCGCCGATGACCGACGAGCAGCTCTACGACGCCATGGTCCATCTCAGCAAGGTGAAGTAGGACTCGACCCAGATCGACCTGGATTGGTGACTCCTCCGGCGACGCGGTTCGTTGACCGAGCGGGCCAGCCCGAGTTGTCCTAGCGTTGCCTCGTGGCTGTGCGCAGCAGCGAGGTGCCTCGTCCGCCTGACTCGTTCATCGGTCGGGCGGCAGATCTCGCTCATCTGCACGTCCTCCTCTGCGAAGAGCCTGTGCGCATGGTCACGATCCAGGGGCCGGCCGGAGTCGGCAAGACCAGGTTGGCGATCGCCGCGGCGGAACGCGCTGCTGCGTCGTACGCCGACGGGGTCGTGTTCGTCGGTCTTGCTGATGTCCGGCGGCCCGACCTGTTTGCGTCGACCCTCGCCGCCGCCCTCGGCGTCGCTGACGTTGGCGCGCTCACTCCGACGGACATGATGATCGGCCACCTGCGCGATCGCGAGGTCCTGCTGGTGCTCGACAATCTCGAGCAGATCGTCGAGGTTGGCCCGGCCATCGCTGATCTGCTGGCGGAATGCCCGCGGGTGACGGTGCTGTCGACCAGTCGCCGAGCCCTCGATCTCCGTGCGGAGCACACCTACCTGCTTGAGCCCCTTTCGCTTCCGCTCGGTGAGCCTCGGGACGCCGAGGCGTCTCTGGGAAGTGATGCCGTAGCCCTGGTCATCGCACGCCTTTCGGCGATCAACCACCGCTACATCGTCAGTGCCGACGACGTCGTGACGATCGCGCAGATCTGCCGGCGCCTTGACGGACTTCCGCTCGCGCTCGAGTTGGCGGCCGCGCGCACTCGCGCGTTGTCCCTGAGCGAACTGCTCTCGGCGCTCGACCGCAGACTTCCGGTGCTGACCCGTGGCCCTCGGGACATGCCTGAACGGCAGCGGACGATGACCGACGCCCTCGCGTGGAGCCACGAGCTCCTGAGTGAGGAAGCAGCGGCAGTGCTGTCACGACTCGGCACAGCCGTCGGCGGCGTCGACGCATCGGCAGTTCTTGCTCTCTGTGCCGACCTGCGGCTTGAGGAGGTAGTCATCCTCGACGCCCTCGATGAGCTGGTGCGGCACAGCGTCATACGGCGCGACGAAGCGGCCGGGACCACCCGTTTCCATCTGCTCGAGGTAGTCCGTGAGTTCGCGCTCGGCCAGCTCAGCCCCGCCGAGGCCTTCCAGGTACGCAAGGCACACACCGGCCACTATCTTGCCGAGGCTGAGAGTGCTGCGTCAGGATTCGACGGGCCGAACCAGGCGCTCCTCCTGGATCAGGTGCAGAGGGACGGTGCCAACTATGTGGGCGCTATCCGCTCAGCTGTTCTCGACGCCGACGCCGAGGTCGCTCTTCGCCTGTGCATGGCTCTTCGCTTCATGTGGTACGTCCGCGGCTCCCTGTCCGAGGGGCGGGCCATGTTTGCCGATGCGCTCGCACTGCCGGGCAGCTCGGACGAACTTCGGGCGATGGCACTCGTCGAGGCTGCGGCGCTGGCGCGTTGTCAAGGTGCCTACGCAGAGGCATCCGAGATGCTGGCCGAAGCCCGCAGTCTGGTCGATGGCCGCCAGCCGCGAGCCTTGGCTGCCACGTTGTTGCAGACCGGTTTTGTCGCTCATCTCACGGGCGACTACAACACGGCGCGCGGCGCTCTCGAGCAAGCGCTCGTGATCCGCGACTCCCAGGGAGATCAGTTGGGCATGGCCCGTGCGATGCACCACCTTGCACTGGTGGAGGTCCTCGAGCGGGGCGACGTAGCTCGAGCGTGGGACCTGCTGTGCGCATGCCTCACCACATTTCGTCGGGTCGGAAACGACCGCCACGTTGCGACCGTGTTGATCGCCATGACGGACTTGGCTCGAGAGCGCGGTGACCTCACGTCCGCCCGCAGTTCGATGGCAGAGGCCGTGTCGTACGTCACTCGACTCGCCGACGTGCCGCTCCTCGTCCATGCGCTCTACTACGCGGCCGGGGTCGCGGCCGACGAGCGGCACCTCAACCGGGCCCTCCGGCTGCTCGGCGCAGCCGAGGGGTTGGCCGCACGGAGCGGAGCCGTGCCCTGGCCAGCCGTGGCGGGATCCGCAGACCGCTGGCTGCCCGGAGCGATCGGGTCGATGGGGCGACCCCGCACCGAGCGGCTACGAACCACGGGTGCCGAACTCGACTTCGACGCAGCCGTCGCCCTGGCCCGCACCGAGGACGCCACTGGATCCGGCCCGCTCACCCAGCGCGAGTACGAGATCGCCGGTCTCGTTGCCCAGGGCCTGACCAACCGCCTCATCGCCGAACAACTCGTCGTGTCGGAGCGCACCGTCGACGGCCATGTCGGTCGAATCCTGACCAAGCTGAGCATGCACGCCCGATCCCAGATCGCGGTCTGGATGGCCGACTCCCGCGCCTTCTGAACGCGCACCGATTCGGGTAGTCCTACGCATGTCAGCGGCCGCTCTCCTGCCTAACGTCGAGTTCGACCACGAGTTCGACATCAGGAGGAACACCATGACGTTCATCAGAGTCGCCCACTTCCCCGGCGGCACACGAGAGCAGTACCACGCAATCGACGAAGCACTGGGCGATGCCGTGAACAACGCGCCGGGCCGGATCCTCTTGGCCGCCGGCGGTACCTCAACCGGCTGGAACGTCGTTCAGATCTGGGAGACCGAAGACCAGCTCGAAGCCTGGGTCCAGCTGCACCTGGGCGCAGCATTCACGAAAGTAGGCGCCCGCGGCTACCCGGCGCCGCCAGAGATCTCAGATTTTACGGCCGAGGACCTTCGGATCGCGCCGTAGCGCCGTACACATCGACCGGAGGCAGCAGGAACGCGGACAAGCGGGGCCGGGCGGTGACCTGCCCTAGGCTCCGGGCGGCGGGGTCAGGTTGTACCTCTGGATGATCTCGGGCAACCACGACGGCTCGGCAAACTCGAGCCCGTACCGCTCGGCGATCTCGAGCCGTGCCTCCATAGGAGGCGGGCCCATCGCGACCAGGTCGGCGAGTTCGCGGAAGAATCCTTCGAAGCCGCCCGGGCTGATGATCTCGATCATGCGGGCAGGTACGTCGCCTGCATTCCACATGGCATGCACCTCTTCTCGCGGCTTCGTGATGTAACCGCCTGCAGCCAGCACGACTTCGCGGTCACCCGAGCGGAAGCCGATCGTTCCCTCGGTCACGATCGAGTACTCATCCTCGCGGTGATGCAGATGCGGTGGCACCAGGGTCCCGACCGCAAAGGGATGCTCAACCACAGCCACCATCCCGTTGGTCTGAGCAGTGTCCAACTTCCAGATCACGCCAAGGCCCGGCACCAGTCCACCTTCGCGCCCTTCTCCCGGTTGGCGCACGGTGATCGGGGGAGGCGCGGTCGCGGACATCTGGATCTCCAATTCGCTATACAGTGATGTTCAGTGAACGTCGGATGTCAGGGGAAGTCAAGGATTGGTCGAGAACCAGGGTTCAGATGTGCCAACCGGGCCTCGGTACCGGATGATCAAGCGTGCGCACCAGATGGAGGAGACCCGTCGGCGCATCGTGGTCGCGACGGTCGAGCTCCACGGCAGCCGCGGGCCGGCACGCACCACGATTTCCGCGATCGCACAGTCGGCCGGGGTAACCAGGGCCACCGTGTACCAACACTTCCCGGACAAGGACGCTCTGTACGCCGCTTGCACGGCCCATTGGGCGGGAGAGCAGCACCTGCCGGACCTTGCAGGATGGTCCTTGATCCCCGACCCGGAAAGTCGCGTTCGAGTCGCCCTCACCGACCTGTACAGATTCTTCGACGAGACCGAGGAGATGCTCACGCTCGTCACCCGGGACCATGAAGCTCTCCCCGGCTTCGTCCTGGAAGCCAATGAACACACAGCGCGGACGCAGATCGAACTGGTCCTGTCGGCCTGGCCGCCGAGGCAACGCACCAAGAGGCGGCGCGCCATGATCGCGCACGCCATGACGTTCGCTACCTGGCGATCACTCTGCCGCGACCAAGAGCTGTCACGTCGGGAGGCGGTCGCCGCCATGACACGCCTGGTGTCGTACCGCTGACAGGCGGCGCCCGATAGCAGCGCCTTGACGGGCCTCCGCTGTGGGCCCACCCGTGATCCACACGCGGTCATCCGAGTCGTCATATCGTCAGCGCCGATCAGGCACCGTTGCCCGGTTCTTATCGTGCGACTGCTATGACGAGCTCGGCCCTGCTCGGTTAACTGGCTTGGTTGGCGGTGATTCTGGCGGTGCCTCTCGCGAGGGCGCCCAAGTCGGGAGCTGACTGAAGCAGGATGGTGAACTCGGCTCCACCCGATGGCCGCGATGCGTACCGGATGCTGCCGCCGTTTGCGGTCAAGAGATCCCGCACGATGTACAACCCAAGTCCGCTTCCCCGCTGGCGGCCGCGGCGTGCGGCGGCGGATCGAGCGAATCGGTCGAAGAGGTACGGCACGAAGTCCGGATCGACTCCGGGGCCGTTGTCGATGACCGACATACTCACTTGGCCGTGTTGTGCGGTTGCTGTGATGGCAACCTCGGTGCCGCCGTATTTGGCTGCGTTGGTGAGCAGGTTCGTGATGACTTGGCCGAACTGAACGGGGTCGATCCAGGCAGTGAGGTCTTCCACCTCGGCGATGTTGATCGAAACCGCGCCGAGGTCAAGGTTTTCGATGATCGCCATCAACGAGTGGCGGACCTCGACCGCTCTGGGTGTCGCTAGGAGCTGTCCGGAGTCGAGGGTCGTGGCCGTCAGTGCGTTGTCGAGAAGTTCGGTCATCGAACGGGCGGCCGCGACGATGCGGGCGGCATGGGTCTTGACGACGTGCTCGTCGGCGCTTGGCGGTCCTTCGAGGAGTTCGGCAAAGCCGCTGATCACGGTGGCAGGGGTTCGAAGGTCGTGGGCGAGAATGGCGGTGAGGTCCTGCAACGCCTGGTGTTGGCGCTTGCGGTCGGTGATGTCTTGGATCTGCGAGATGAAGTAGAGCGGGGTGCCGTCGTCGTCGCGTACCAGGGCGACCGAGAGGAGGACCCACACAATCTGCCGGGATACGGTGAGGTACCGCTTCTCGATCTGGTAGGAGCTGATCTCTCCGGCGACCAGTTCGTTCAGGTGACCCATATCAAGGTCGAGGTCATCGGGATGGGTGATGTCCTGAAAGGTCATTCTCAGGAGTTCAGCTTCGGTGTAGCCGGTCAACGTGGTCACCGCTGCGTTCACCTGCCGCCACGTTCCGTCCAGTTCGACGATGGCCTGGCCGATCGGGGCGTGCTCGAAGGTCAGACGGTTCCGTTCCTCGGACTCGCGCAGGGCGTGCTCGGCGTCTCGTGCTTCGGTCATGTCGTGCGTGATCCCGAGGCCCGCCACAATCTGTCCAGCTGCATTCCGTACCGGAGCAAGCCTTTGTGAGTAGATCCGACCCCCGTACGGCACATCCCAGGTGGTCGGGGTGCCGGCGAGAGCGGCCCGGTACAAGGGCTCGATGATCGATGCGGTGGCTTCAGGGAAGACCTCGAAGATCGTGTTGCCCTCGAGCATCTCGCGGGAGAGTCCTACGTCCGCCAGGCCCAGACCGCCGGCAGAGAGGTAGCGCAGGTCGCGGTCGAAAGAGAAGAGGGCACCTTGGGGGAAGGAGTACATCAAGGGGTGCTCGCCAGCATCTCGAAGGTAGGCGACCGCGTCGTCCGAGTTCAGATCGCCCCGGTCCGGATTGCTCTCTGCGTCTGTCCGCACCAGTTTCCCTCCTGTCGGCACACGACCTCCACGCTACCCGCGAAAGCGCTGAAACTGGCGAAACCGGCGAACACGCTGATCCTGGGCTCAACGGGACCTAGGTCCTGATGCCTGAGGGTGAGGCGTGGGTCGGACGCTTGTCCTGTGAATCAGGGCAACGCGTCACTCAAGAGGGTTCGCACGCAAGAACCGCACCTCCTCGATGTCGAGGCGAGCCTGCACCCGGCGCAGCACGATGTCATCGATGCGCTGCTCGTCGCGCAGTTCGAGGAGCGCCTCGCGTCGCCGGCCGATGAGAGCGAGCGAGAGGCTCGTGTACTCGTCGTCGTGCTGGACGACGGGGTCGTCTTCTGCATTGCCGGCCGCTACCAGCTTGCGCTGCTTGTCGAGCTCGTGACGCACCCGCTCGACCACCCTCTCGCCGCTGCCGAGCTCGGCGGCCGTGGCCTCGAGGGCCCCGATTGCCGCGTCGAGCGTGTACTCGTCGGCGAACTGGAGCTCCTCGGCGACCGAGGTGTCGACCGGCAGCCGCGCATACCGCACCACGGACGGAAGCAGCAGCGCCTGGAGGAGGCTCAGCAGGATCACACCGCAGGTGATCAACACCATCAGGTCCCGGCCGGGGAACAAGGCGCCGGAGTTCAGCTTGTGCGGAACGGCGAGAACCGCGGCGAGAGAGACGGAGCCGCGGAACCCGGCGACGGCGCTGACGGTGCGCTGCCGCGCGGGGACACGGCGTAACCGCTGGGCCGGACGGCGATCGAGGAGCCGGATGAGGTACGGCGTGGTGTAGACCCACACCCAGCGCACCCCGATCACGACGGCAGTCACGGCGAGGACATCGACGAGCGCACGTAGCGTGGAGGTGCTGTCCAGTCCGCGGAAGGCGGATTGGGCCGAGAGCCCGACCAGCACGAACAGCGCGCTGCTGAGGACGGTGGTGGACAGCGCCCAGAACGGGAGAACGATCTGCCGAGTCACGGCGTTGGTGATCCGTGGCGCCACCTGGCTCATGAACAGCCCGCAGACCACAACGGCCAGAACACCGGAGGCGTGGACGGCATCAGCCAGCAGGAACGCGGCAAACGGGGTCACCAGCATCGCGATGCTCTCGAGCATGGAGTCGTCCATCCGGCGGCGCAACTGCCAGCTGACCAACCCGATCAGCGCCCCCGCGAGCACGCCTCCGCCGTACGCCAGCGCGAGCAGCCAGGTCACGTGCCAGCCGGTGAGGTGTTCCTCGCCGACCGTCACCCCCACGGCCAACCCGTAGATGACCAGAGCGGTGCCGTCGTTGATCAGGCTCTCGGCACGAAGCACTGTCACCGTGCGGCGCGGCAGGTCGCGGGCAAGTACGCCGACTGCCGTCGCGTCGGTTGGCGCCAGCGCGGCGCCGAGAACCCACGCCGGCCCCCACTCGAGGCCGAGCCCGTGCGCGGCCGCCGCGACCGCGGCGGCGGTGGCGACCACAAGCGCGGTGCTGGTGAGAACCACGGCCCGCAGGTTGTTCCGGATCTCCCGCAGCGAGGTCGTCAAGCTCTCCCAGTACAGCAGTGCGGGCAGGAACAGGAGGAGCACCACCTCCGGCGGTAGCTGGGCCTGCCGCAGATGCGGTACGAACCCGAGGAGCACTCCGACCAGCACGAGAAGGACGGCCGGCGCGATCGGGTAGCGGCGCGCAAGAGCGCCGCACGCGACCAATGCGACTCCCAGCACGACAACCATTTCGAGCCCAAGCACAGACTCATCCTGACCAGCCTCAGGCGGTTCGACCACCCCGGATCAGCAGATGGGATCAGTTCACGATCGGGCGAGCGGCGCGAGCAGCCAGCCCGAGATCAGCTCCTCTTCATCTCCTCGGCGAGCATCACGAGTATCCCGCTGGGGCCGCGGACATAGGTCAGCCTGTACACGTCCTCGTAGGTCGCTACGCCGCGCAGCGGGAGGCAGCCATGCCGTGCGGCGATCCTGAGGGCCTCGTCAATGTCGTCGACTGAGAAGGCCACGCGGTGCATGCCGATCTCGTGGGGTCGGGTGGGCTCGGTCTCGATCGCGGCGGGATGGATGTATTCGAAGAGCTCGAGGCGACCGTTGCCGTCTGGGGTCTGGAGCATGGCGATCTTGGCGTGATTGCCGTCGAGACCAACCGCCGTGTCGGTCCACGCTCCACTGACGGTGTCACGGCCGAGGACGGTAAGCCCCAGGTCGGTGAAGAACGCGATCGTCTCTTCGAGGTTGCGCACAGCGATGCCGACGTTCTCGAGTTTGATGGGCATGCATGGCACGCTACCGAGTCGAGGACGTGACCTTGCCGCGTCAATCGGATCCGTTTCCCAGGCGGACCCCGCCGTCAGACTTGCGCGTCCATCGGGGCGGTCTGGGGCGCGCTTCCGGCGGGGCGGCGATGCTCTCACTAGACTTCACGCGGAGCGCGCGAGGTTTCCGCAGGCAATCCCGCACGTCCCGCCCCCGTAGCTCAGCTGGATAGAGCAAGAGCCTTCTAATCTCTAGGTCGCACGTTCGAATCGTGCCGGGGGCACCGAGCGCGGTGTATTACTTCGGTTGATAGGTGACATTCGGCCTTCGGTTGATGCATGACAGTGTTTCGGCTGATGGTTGACACCTACTTCGGTTGATCCTTGACACTCCCGGCATGCGGGAGATGAGTGTGGCTGA
>NZ_JAOPXI010000129.1 GCF_025965215.1 Marmoricola sp. | reverse complement strand
TGGACCGTGCGCGCCCTCGCAGACTCCTCGCTCGCCGAGACCGTGACCTCCGGCCCGGGCTGCCTGCGCGCGCGCCTCGAGGAACACGACGAGGCCCACGGACTTGCATATCCGTGGTGGATCCCGGTGCTCTCGATCACCGGGCAGACCGGGGCTGTGGTCAGCGCGCTCAGCCTGCGCCACCAGCTCACGCCGCCCGGGGTGATCGCGCTCACGATCCCGATGGTGCTGCTGCCCGGCGTGATGATGATCGGGTTCCAGCGCCACCTGCCGCACCTGATCGAGACCGTCGCGGGGCTGGCTGCGGCGGCCTGGCTGCTCACGGATCCTCCGAGCGCGGGCACGGCGCTGGACACGGCGCCGGCGCTCCTCGCGTTCGTGACCGCCGAGGTCGTGGCGCGCGACGGTGTCCGCAACGGGCTGGTCGTGGCGGGGACGTCGGCGGCGATGATCGGTGCGGCGGCGATCGGTCCGGGGCTGGCCGGCACCCCGGTCCAGCTCGTCGACGTCCTGCTCGGCTTCGTGATCGGCTACATGCTGCTCTGGCAGATGCGAGCCCTCACGGCCGAACGCGCCGCGCGCGCCGGTGAGTACGCTCGCGCGACCCTGGCCGAACGCGAGCGCATCGCTCGCGAGATCCACGACCTCGTCGCGCACTCCCTCAGCGTCACCCTGCTCCAGATCACCGGCGCCAGGCACGCCCTGCGTGATGTGGCCGGCTCGACGTCGGCGGTCGATGAGGTCGACGAGGCACTCGCTGACGCGGAGCGGGTCGGTCGCCAGGCGATGGCCGACATCCGCCAGACCGTGAGCACCCTGGCGGACGGCCCGGCCGCGGTCCACGCGTTGCCAGGCGGAGCCGACATCGCGGACCTCGTCGCGCAGATGGAGCGGGCGGGCCTGGCCGTGGACTACGTCGAGTCGGGCGACCCGCGGCGGCTGGCCCAAGCCACCGGCCTGGGCCTCTACCGGATCGCGCAGGAGTCGCTGGCCAACATCGCCAAGCACGCCCCGGCCAGCACGGCCCGGGTCCACTTCACGGTGACCTCGCGCCAGGCACACCTGGAGGTGCGCAACGCCTTGCCGGCCGGCCTCACCGGGGACGGTGCCGGGTCCGGGCTGGCCGGGATGACGGCACGCGCCGAGCAGCTCGGCGCGACCCTGGCCGCCGCAGCGACGGGCTCGGACTGGCTGGTCGACCTCCGGGTTCCGCTGCGCGAGCGCAACGGCGTGCTGTCCTGCCCGCTGCGCTCGGGTCCAGGCAGGGGGATGGCATGGTGACGCCCGAGGGCGAGACCCGGCCGGACACACGGGTGGTCCTGGTCGACGACCAGGAGCTCGTCCGCTCGGGACTGCGCAGGATCCTGCGCCGCCGCGACGGGTTCGACATCGTCGCCGAGTGCGGCGACGGCGCCGAGCTTCCGGCCGCCCTCGACGCCGCCACCGACGGGGTGGACGTCGTGGTGATGGACCTGCGGATGCGCGACGTCGACGGGATCACCGCCACGCGGGAGCTGTCCGGACGCGACGGCGCTCCGCCGGTGCTCGTGCTGACCACCTTCGACGACGACGAGATGCTGTCGGGAGCGCTGCGTGCCGGTGCAGCAGGCTTCCTGCTCAAGGACTCCTCGGCCGACGACCTGATCCGTGCCGTGCGCGCCGTGGCGGCGGGAGACTCCTGGCTCGATCCGGCCGTCACCGGCAGGGTGCTGTCCAGCTACCGGCAGAGCGCCGAGCCGGTGCCGGACGGAGACGGCCACGACGTGCTGACCGCGCGCGAGCTCGAGGTGCTGTGCGCGATGGCAGCGGGCGATTCGAACGGCGAGATAGCCGCACGACTGTTCATCTCCGAGCTCACGGTCAAGAGCCACGTCGGACGGATCTTCACCAAGCTCGAGCTGCGCGACCGCCCGGCCGCGATCGTCTACGCCTACGACCACGGCCTTGTGCGTCCCGCGGTCTGAGGGAAACGTCGTTACGTGCGCGCTCCGGAAACCACGGCGAACGCGTGCTCGGCCAGATCGACCGCGGCCGCCCTGTCCGCGGGCACCAGCCCGATCCTGGTACGCCGGTCCAGCAGGTCGTCGATGTCGGCGGCACCTTCGTGGGTGATGCCGAAGACGAACTCGGCGAGCGTCGCGGGGATCGTCGTACTGACCGGGGTGAGGGCTTCGGCCTCGGTCAGCCCCAGGGCGATCGCGTTGGCCAGGACGGCGGGTGCCTCGGTGCCGAAGCGGCGTACCAGACGCGCGGGGGCGTCGAGGGTGGCTAACGCATCGCGCGACGCTGCTCCGAGCAGGGGGAGGGACCTGGTGACACAGCCGCTCCCGGTCAGCCCGCTGTGCGCCAGGGCAGCGTCGACCGCGTCCTGCGCCATCCGGCGGTAGGTCGTGAGCTTGCCTCCGACGATCGTCACGACGCCTGACTCGGAGATCAGTACCGCGTGCTTGCGCGACAGGTCGGCCGTCGAGCCCTCGCTGCTCAGCAGTGGCCGCAGGCCGGCGTAGGAGCCGACCACATCGGCGCGCGTCAGCGGCTTGTCCAGCACCCGGGAGATCACGTCGAGCAGGAACGTCACATCGGCCTCGGGCACCCTCGGGACGTCGGGGATCTCGCCCTCGACCTCCTCGTCGGTCAGGCCGAGGTAGAAGGTACCGTCGGGCTGCGGGAGCGCGAAGACGAAGCGGTTCGAAGCTCCGGGTACCGGGGCCATCACCGCGCACCGGACGCCGGGCAGCGAGGAGGCCCGCAGCACCAGGTGAGTGCCGCGGCTCGGCTTCAGGGTGATGCCCGGCACGAGCTGTCCGGCCCAGACGCCGGTCGCGTTGATCACGCTGCGAGCCTCGATCCTGCGTTCCTCACCGGTGAGCTCGTCACGCAGCAGGGCGCCGGTCCCGGTGACCTCGACGACCCGGGTCCGGGTGTGGATCCGCGCACTGCGCGACGCCGCCGTCCGGGCGATGTCGAGGACGAGACGCGCGTCGTCCTCGAGCTGGCCGTCCCAGGACAGCACCCCTCCCCGGACGTCGCGCCGGCTGACCGGGGCCAGCGCACGCGTCTCGGTGGCGTTGATCCGTCGCGGCTTCGGCAAGGTGGTCCGACTCGTCCGCGCAACCCGGCGCAGCAGGTCACCGGCCCCGACGCCTCGTCGTGCCAGGAAGGCGTCGGTGGCGCTGATGTCGGAGGTCAGCGGGATCACCATCGGCAGGGCGTGCACCAGGTGCGGAGCGGTCGACTCCATCAGGATGCCGCGCTCGACCGCGCTCTCGTGGGCGATGCCGAGCTGTCCTTGGGCGAGGTAACGCAGTCCGCCGTGCACGAGCTTCGAGCTGAACCGCGATGTGCCCCAGGCGACGTCGAAGGCATCGACCGCAACCACGTCGAGGCCGCGGGCTGCGGCGTCGAGCGCGACCCCGGCGCCGGTGATGCCGAGTCCGATCACCAGGAACTCCGTCTTCTCGGGGATCCCCGCGGAACCGGCAGTGATCCGGCCGCTGTCGGTCACAGACGTCATGGCTGCAGATACCTCTCGACGAGCAGGCCGAGCTCGGCCGCGACGTCTTCTTCGGTGAGCTCACCGGTCATCGTCTGCGTCGACAAGGTGAACCCGTGCGCCGCGAGCAGCAGCGAACGGGCCAGCAGGGATGCGTTGCCGAGCCGGATCTCGCCGGCGCGCTGGCCGGCTTCGATGCCGGCGGTCGTCAGCGACAGCACGAGCTCCTGGGATCGGCCGCGACGTTCGAGCAGGTACGGCAGCAGCATCTCGGGGTCGAGCTCGATGATCCGCTTGAAGAGGTCGTTGGAGCGCAGTGCGGCGACGGTGTGCACCACGTCGTCACGCAGCCGGTCGAGCTGGTTCCCGCTGTGGGCATCGAGCCACACCAGGCCGGTCCACTCGCGGGTCATCAGGTCGCCGAGGAGGGCGTTCATCTCGGGCCAACGACGGTAGAGCGTCATCCGGCTCAGCCCCGCCCGGCGAGCGATGTCGGTGAGCGTCGTACGGCTCCAGCCGACGGCGAGGATCGCTTCGCGGGCGGCGTCCAGGGCGAGGTCTTCGGACGACCTTGCCTCCGAGGGCTTGTTACGTTGGGACGTCATATGTCACACTGTAACACATGACGACTCACTCGCAGAGCTTTCCGGAGGCCCCCGAGATGCACTGGTCCCGCTGGGGCGACCCCGCCCAAGCCGGCCCGCTGGCGGCGAGCGCGTTCGCTCTGGTCGATGGCTTCATCGGCACCAGCGAGACCCCGGCGGTCGACCCGGCCGACGTCCGGCTCAGCGAGCCGCTGGCCACCGACCTGCTCGCAGAGCTCGCCGAGATCGTCGGGCCCGAGCACGTCCTGACCGACCATGAGACCCGGTTGCACCGGACCCGTGGCAAGTCCACGCCGGACATGCTCAAGATCCGGATGGGTGACGGCTCGGATTCGCCCGATGCCGTCGTACGCCCCGGCGACCACGACGAGGTCACTGCCCTGATCGGCTGGTGCGTGCGGCGCCACGTCGCGTTGGTCCCCTTCGGGGGCGGTACGTCGGTCGTCGGCGGCCTGGCCGCCGAGCGCGATGGGTTCGCCGGCGTCATCTCGCTGGACCTGATCCGCTTCGACAAGCTGATCGAGGTGGACCACACCTCGATGACCGCCGTGCTCGAACCGGGTCTGCGCGGCCCGGCTGCCGAGGCGTTGCTGGCCGCCGAGGGCGTCACCCTGGGCCACTTCCCGCAGTCCTTCGAGTACGCCTCGGTCGGCGGTTTCGCCGTGACCCGATCCTCGGGCCAGTCCTCGGCCGGGTACGGACGGTTCGACTCGCTGGTCGTCGGGCTCCGGGTCGCGACGCCGCTGGGCACCCTCGAGCTCGGCAACTCGCCCGCCAATGCCGCGGGGCCGGACCTGCGCGAACTCGTGATGGGTTCCGAAGGCACCTTCGGTGTCGTCACGGCCGTCCGTGTCCGGGTCCGACCGGTACCGGTCGTCAAGACCTATGAGTCCTGGCAGTTCGCCGGGTTTGCCGAGGGCGTCACCGCTATGCGGACCCTGGCCCAGTCCGGCGTGCTGCCGACCGTCCTGCGGCTCTCGGACGAGAACGAGACCGCGATCAACCTGGCCAGGCCGAGCGAGGTCGGCGGTCAGAGCACCGGTGGTTGCCTGATGATCACCGGCTACGAAGGCACCCAGGCAGCGGTCGACGCGAAGCGTCGTGCCGTCACCGCGCTGCTGACCGGTCTCGGCGGTACCGCCCTGGGCACCGAGGGCGGTGAGGCCTGGGCCGCGGGTCGGTTCCACGGCCCGTACCTGCGCGACTCCCTGCTCGACGTCGGTGTGCTCGCCGAGACGATGGAGACCGTGACGTTCTGGTCGAACCTCGACCACGTCTACACCGCTGTCAAGGCGGCCGTGACCGATTCCCTCGGTGAGGGAAGTCTGGTGCTCTGCCACATCTCGCACGTCTACGAGACCGGCGCCTCGCTGTACTTCACGGTCGCCACCAAGCAGGCCGACGACCCGCTCGCCCAGTGGGCGGCGGCCAAGGCAGCCGCGTCAGCCGCGATGGTCCGCAACGGTGCGTCGATCACCCACCACCATGCCGTCGGTCGCGACCACAAGCCGTGGCTGGCCGAGGAGATCGGCCCCGTGGGCGTGGAGATGCTGCGCGCCGTCAAGCAGCGACTGGACCCGACCGGCGTCTTGAACCCGGGCGTCCTGATCCCGTAGCTCGACGAGCGGCCGGGACGACCTCAGAACTGTCCGCTGGGATCCGGCATGAGGTCGTTGCGCACGAAGAACCCGTCGCACTGGAGCATCCGTCCGGTGCGCGGGTCGCCGAACCCGCCTTCGAGGGCGAAGATCCCGAACCCGGCCGCTGCCATCCGGGCGGTGAGGTCCTCGAACAGCGGAGCGCCGTCGTACAGGGGCACCATCGAGAGCTCGAGCTGGACCGCGGCGAAGCGGGCGAGCGCGTCGCCGGCGCCGTCGAGGACCGCTCCCTCGTAGCCCTGGGTGTCGATCTTGAGCAGGCTGCGCGCGGGGTCGGCCTGCTGGGACGTGATGATCTCGGCGATCGTGGTCATCGCCACCTTCTCCGAGCGCACGTACTCCGAGCCGGGCGCCGCGAGGCTGTGGGCGTCGGTCATCGGCAGGATCGAGCTGGAGTAGGAGTTGGCAGAGACGTTGATCTCGATCTCCCCGGACTCCGAGCCGACCGCGGTGTGCAGGGTCGTCCAGCCGGCATCGCCCTGGGCGCGGCGGGCGAGGTGGGGGTAGGCGTCGCTGAGCGGCTCGCACGAGATGATCCGGCCGGTGTACCCACTGGCGCGGAGGGCTGCGCCGTACTGGCCGATGTTGCCACCGATGTCCAGGACGGTTCCGAGCTCGAGCCACTTCATCGCGGTCGCCACCTGCACCGGGAACGGGTTGCGGACCAGGTCGAGATTGCGCTTCTGCAGCGCCGAGTGCAGCGCCACCTTGGCCTGGTCAACCAGCCGGCCGGTACGGCCCTCGGCACGGTTCGTCACAGTCGTTCTCCTCGGTCAGGTGCGGTCGGGCGAACGATACCGGCGTTCGTCGTACCTCAGGAGCCGAAGGCCCAGACCGCCACGGTGGCAGGGGTTGTGACGCTCAGCGTGAGGCCGCCCTCGTCGACGATCCGGGCCGCGTCGCCGGTCCCGAGCAGCCGGCCATCCAGCGCTGCCTGGCCCTCGACGACGAACACGTGCAGCAGCGGCGCCCCGGGGAGCACGAGGTCGCCCGTACCGGCCCGGCCGACCAGAAGCCGGGCGTTCGCGACGCCGAGGCCGAGGCCGGCTGCGGTGAGTTCGACCAGTCCAGTGCCGGCACGCTCGATCGCGTACGACGGCACCCCGCCCGGTTCGTCGGGGCGCAGCCACGTCTGCACGAAGCGGGTCCGGATCCCGGGCTCGGTCCGCTCGGCGTGCACGATCCCGTCGCCTGCGCTGATCCGCTGGACGTCACCGGCTGTCAGCACCGTGGATTCCCCGGAGGTGTCGGTGTGCCGCAACGCGCCCTCGAGCACCCAGGTGACGATCTCGGTGTCGCGATGGAGGTGGTCGTCGTACCCGGTCCCGGGCGGCAGCAGCTCGTCGTTCAGCGCGACGATCGCGCCGAACCCGACGTTCGAGCCGTCGTAGTGGCTCCCGAACGAGAACGAGTGCCAGGTCGTCCGCCCCTCGGCCTCGGTGAGGAACCGGTCGTCACCGCGACGTACCGCGATCGTCATGCAGCCGTGGTTCCGAAGGGCAGTGTCGCGATCACGTGGGTGCCGCCCTCCTCCACGTGCACGAGCGTCGCCTCGATCGCCTGGGCCTGCAGCGGCAAGGTGCGCTCCAGGGCAACCCGCAGCGAATCGGTGTCCTCACCGGGAGCCAGCGGAACGGTCAGGTGCGGCACGACGTCGTCGAACGCTCCGCCGTACGGCGGGAACTCGGGGAAGGCGCGGTGCAGCTCGAGGGTCAGCCGACGAAACGCCGCCGCCGGGTCCGGCGCGAGATAGGTGATGCCTCCGGGGAACTGGCAGACCTCGGTGAGCGCGAACCGGAACGTGGTGACGTCGGAGAAGAAGCGTGCCAGATCGCTGATGACCCCGTCGTCGATGCGCTCGCGGGGCAGGAACGGGACGAGCAGCGTGATGTGCGCGGCCACGCTGCGGTCCTGCGGGAGCAGCTCGGGTTGGATCTGCAGGGCTCGTTGCCTGACCAGGGTCTCGGCTTCCCGGACCGGGACGACGAGCCCGGTGAAGGGCATCGAGAACCGAGCGGATGAGGGGCCGGCGAGCGACGCAGTGTCCACGCGGCCACGGTATCGCCGAACCGCCCTGGACCGACTCCCCTACGCTGCGAGCATGGGCGTGGGTCACGGGCACGATCACTCCGGCGGGCGTGCTGCGGATCGTCGCCGGCTCCTCGTCGTGCTCGCGATCACCCTGGCCGTCGTGGTCGTCGAGGCCCTGGGCGCCTGGTGGAGCGGCTCGTTGGCCCTGCTCGCCGATGCGGGCCACATGCTCACCGATGCCGCCGGCATCGTCGTCGCCCTGCTCGCCTCGCTGCTGGCGACCCGGCCATCGAGTCCGCGTCGCACCTTCGGGTACCACCGTGCCGAGATCCTGGCCGCAGTCCTCAACGCGTTGGTGCTGCTTGCCCTGTGCGGCTACCTCGCATATGCGGGTACCCGTCGCCTGGTCGATCCGACCGAGGTGGATGCGCCGCGGCTGCTGATCTTCGCCGGAGTCGGCCTGGTCGCGAACCTCGGCTCGGTCTCGGTACTGACGCGGCGCAAGGACAGCTCGCTGAACATGAAGGGTGCCTACCTCGAGGTGCTCAGTGACACGTTCGGGTCGGGGGCAGCGATCGTCGCAGGCCTGATCGTGCTGACGACCGGCTTCCAGCGCGCCGACTCGATCGCCTCGCTGGTGATCGCCGTCCTGGTCCTTCCGCGGGCCTGGGCACTCCTGCGCGAAGCCGCGGGCGTGCTGCTCGAGGCGACTCCGACCGGCCTCGACGTCGAAGACGTCCGTCGCCACCTGTGCCGTGCCGATGGTGTGCTCGACGTCCACGACCTGCACGCCTGGACGATCACCAGCGGGATGCCTGCGCTGTCGGCGCACGTGACCGTCACCGCTCAGGCGCTGGCCGAACGCGGGGTCGGGCGCATCCTCGACGACCTGACCGGCTGCGTGCGCGCCGACTTCGGGATCGACCACGCCACTTTCCAGGTCGAGCCCGAGTCGCACCGGGACCACGAGCCCGACACCGAGCATCCCTAGACCGCGATAGTCCGAAGCAAGAAGCACGCTTTTCGGGACTCTGTGTCGTGCCTCTTGCTCCGGACTACCTCCTCAACTGGCCGCGAGCCGCACTCCCTGCTCGATCGCCCGCTTGGCGTCCAGCTCGGCGGCCACGTCGGCACCTCCGATGATCTGCACCTCCCGACCGGCGTTGACGAGGTCGTCGTACAGGCCGCGGACCGACTCTTGGCCGGCGCAGATCACGACATGGTCGACCTCGAGCACCCGGGACTTGCCGTCCACGGTGATGTGCAGGCCGGTGTCATCGATGCGGTCGTAGGTCGCGCCGCTGATCTGGGTCACGCCCGACTGCTTGAGCACCGCGCGGTGCGCCCATCCCGAGGTCTTGGCGAGGCCGGCTCCGATCATGCCGGTCTTGCGCTGGACCAGGGTGACCTCGCGAGCCGGCTCCCGATCCTTCGGCGACGTCAGCCCGCCCGGGTGCAGGGCCGGGTCGCCGACCCCCCAGTGCGCCAACCAGTCCTCGACCGACTCGGGCGCGTGGGTCAGGAACACGGACACGTCGACCCCGATGCCGCCGGCGCCGAGGACGGCTACCCGTTCGCCGACCACGACCGTGCCGTTCAGCACATCGGCGTACGAGACCGCCTTGACGTGGTCGATGCCGCGGATGGCGGGCATCCGGGGCTCGACACCGGTGGCGATCACGATCTGGTCGAACGCCGCAAGGTCAGCGGCATCAGCCGCGGTCTCCAGCCGTACGTCGACCCCGAGCACCTCCAGACGCCGGGCGTAGTAGCGCAGCGTCTCGGCGAACTCCTCCTTGCCGGGGATCTGCATCGCGAGACGGAACTGCCCGCCGAGGTGCGCACTCTTCTCGAACAGGGTCACCCGGTTGCCGGTCTCGGCGAGCGACACGGCGGCGCTGAGACCGGCTGGGCCGGCTCCGACGACCGCAACCGTGTGCGGGCGCACGGCTGGCACGAGGACCAGCTCGGTCTCCCGGCACGCGCGCGGGTTGACCAGGCAGGAGGCCTTCCGGTTCTTGAAGACGTGGTCGAGGCAGGCCTGGTTGCAGGCGATGCACGTGTTGATCTCGTCGGCGCGCTCGGCAGCCGCCTTGTTGATGAACTCGGGGTCGGCCAGCAGCGGCCGGGCCATCGAGACCAGGTCCGCAGTGCCGTCGGCGATGAGCTGGTTAGCCAGGTCCGGGGTGTTGATCCGGTTCGACGCGCAGACCGGGATCGAGACCTCCTCCTTGAGCCGTGCGGTGGTCCAGGTCCAGGCGCCGCGCGGGACCTGGGTGATGATCGTCGGCACTCGGGCCTCATGCCAGCTGATGCCGGTGTTGATGACCGTCGCTCCGGCCTCCTCGACCAGGTGCGCGAGGGTGATCACCTCGTCCCAGGTCTGGCCGCCCTCGACCAGGTCGAGCAACGAGAGCCGGTAGATGATCGGGAAGCCCTCGCCGACGCTCTCCCGGGTGCGACGCACGATCTCGACGGGGAAGCGCATCCGGTTCTCCGCGGAGCCTCCCCACTTGTCGGTGCGCTTGTTCGTGCGCTCGGCGAGGAACTGGTTGATGAGGTAGCCCTCGGAGCCCATGATCTCGACCGCGTCATAGCCGGCCTTCTGGGCCAGGCCTGCCGACCGCGCGAAGTCGGAGGCGGTCCGGTCGACGCCGCTCGTCGACAGCGCGCTCGGCTTGAACGGGTTGATCGGGGCTTTCTGGGCCGAGGCCGACACCGAGAACGGCGTGTAGCCGTAGCGGCCTGCGTGCAGCACCTGCATCGCGATCGCGCCACCCGCCTCGTGCACCGAGTCGGTGACCTGGTGGTGGCGTTGCGAGTGCAACCGGGTGGTCATCTCGCTCGCGAACGGCTTGAGCCAGCCGCGCTTGTTGGGCGCATAGCCGCCGGTGATGATCAGGCCGATGCCGCCGGCCGCGCGCTCGGCATAGTAGGCCGCGAGCTTCGGCAGGTCCCAGACGTAGTCCTCCAGCCCGGTGTGCATCGAGCCCATCACCGCGCGGTTGCGCAGGGTCAGGTTGCCCAGCGTGATCGGCTCGAGCAGGTACGGGTACAGGGTGCTCATGCGTGTGCCTCCAGGTATTCGGTGAGCCAGGCGATCCAGAAGGTCTCCTGGAGGATCCCGCCGCGCAGCACCAGGTAGGTGTCGAGCTCTTGACCGGCAAGTCGTTGCGGTTCGGGGTAGTCACGTGCCGACATGGCTTCGTAGTGGCTCTTCCGGACGCGGTGGTCGGCGATCAGCTCGGCGATGTTGGCGAGCAGGGCGTCGCGGTCGCCGTACGACGCGGCCCGCATCTTCACCGCGATCTCGCTGCGGAACCCGGCGCGGGGAGTGGTGGTGGAGATCCAGTCGGCGAGCACCTTGTGCCCGACGTCGGTGACGGTGTGCTCGCGCTTCTCCGGCCGACCGGACTGCTCGATCGTCTGCGCCGTGACCCAGCCGTCATCCTCCATCCGGCGCAGCACCTTGTAGATCTGCTGGTGCGTGGCGCTCCAGAAGAAGCCGATGGACCGGTCGAACCGGCGGGCCAGCTCCAGACCGGCAGCAGGTCGTTCGCTCAGGGCGACGAGGAGTGCGTGTTCGAGGGCCACGTGGAGCATCCTGCATGGAACTCGATACCTATGCAACTAGTTGCAACAGTGCCCTCGGTCACGCCCGGAGTACCGTCTCGCCATGGATGCCGCCGAGCTCAGAGCCGCACAGGCGCCCCTGAAGGAGCGCTACCGCCAGGACCCCTGGACGGCACGGACGCCGCTGACCGCGCGGGGTCGGATCGCGTCGCCCGGAGTCACCTTCGACGTAGACCAGTTCGCCGGCGTGAGCCGTGCCGGACTGCACCGCGCCACCGGAGGCGATGGCTCGGATGCCTGCTCGGGGGACATGCTGCTCGAGGCCGTGCTCGCGTGCGCCGGGGTGACGCTGCACTCGGTTGCCACCGCGATGGGCGTAGAGCTGCGGTCAGTGACCGGTCGCGCCGACGCCCTGTTCGACGCCCGCGGAACCCTGGGGATCGATCGGGAAGCGCCGGTCGGCCTCCAGGACGTGGTCGTCGGCTTCGTGGTCGACACCGATGCCGACGACGGCGCGCTGGAACGGTTGGCAAACTCGACCGAGCGCTACTGCGTCGTCGGGCAGTCGCTGGCGCAGCCGCCGAGGATCGTGCTGGAACGGGCTACTTCCTGACCGACCCGATGGGCTTCGCCTGGATGCACACCATGCAGATCACGTTGCGGTGGTGCTGGTCCCACCGTTGCTGCCATGGCTGGTACCAGTCCAGCCGGACACCCAGAACGGCCCCGACCCCAACCGTGACAGTGAATCTGTCATGATCCCGGCATGGTCATTCAGCTGGGACTGGGCACCGGCCCACTCAAGGGAATCAGGGTCGTCGAGATCGCCGGCATCGGGCCGAGCCCGCATGCGTGCATGATCCTGGCCGACCTTGGCGCCGACGTCATCCGGATCGAGCGCCCGGGCGGGCAGATGCTCACCGGCGGCAGCCACGACCTGCTCAACCGTGGTCGTCCCAGCGTCGCGCTGAACCTGAAGGACCCGGCGGCGGTGGCGACGGTGCTCGAGCTCATCGAGGGTGCCGACGTCCTCATCGAGGGCATGCGTCCCGGCGTGACCGAGCGGATGGGCATCGGGCCCGACGACTGCTTCGCCCGCAACCCGCGGCTGGTCTACGGCCGGATGACCGGCTGGGGCCAGACAGGCCCGTGGTCGCAGGTCGCCGGGCACGACATGAACTACATCGCCATCACCGGCACCTTGCACGGCCTGGGTCAGGTCCGCGACAAGCCGCAATTCCCCACGAACCTCGTCGGCGACTTCGGGGGTGGGTCGACGTACCTGGTCATCGGGATCCTGGCTGCCCTGCTCGAAGCCAGGATCAGTGGTCAGGGTCAAGTGATCGATGCGGCCATCGTCGACGGCACCGCGAACCTCAACGCGATGACGGCTGCTTTCCTGGCCGGCGGCAACTTCCAGGAGAAGCGCGCCTCGAACCTGCTCGACGGCGGGGCGCCGTACTACGACATCTACGAGACCTCGGACGGCAAGCACATGTCCCTCGGAGCGCTGGAGCCGCAGTTCTACGACGTCTTCCTCGACCTCCTCGACATCCGCGCCACCGCCCCGGACCGCTACGACCTGGGCCGGTACGACGAGCTCCGCCAAGTGATCACCGAACGGTTTCTGGCGAAGACCCAGGCCGAGTGGTGCGCGATCTTCGACGGCACCGACGCCTGTGTCGCGCCGATCATCCCGCTGACCGAGGCTTTCGAGCACCCGCACATCAAGGCGCGCGAGGTGTTCGTCGAGCACGAGGGCTACCTGCAGCCGGCACCCGCGCCCCGCTTCTCGCGGACGCACGCCACGTTGTCGATGGGGCCGGCCGCGAAAGCCGGCGTCCACACCCGCGAGGCCCTCATCGCCTGGGGCATCTCCGACGTCGACACCCTGATCGAGAGCGGCGCCGCGGTCCAGGTCGACTAGGTTTCGAGACGGTGTCTGCCCGACCGCCTCAACCGCCGGTAGTTGGGGAGGGCCGTCAAGACCGGTCTCGAAAACCCCCTAGCCAAGGGCGATCACCGCATCGCGGACGAAGTCGGGATCGATGAGCCGGTCGCCGTACAGGTCGCGGAGTTGGCCCATGCGGTACCGCACCGTCTGGGGGTGCACGAAGAGCGCTGCGGCGACGTCGTCACGGCGACCCTGGTGCAGCAACCAGGCGCGGAGGGTCTCGCTGAGCTTGGTCTGCGCTGTCGCGCTGAGCTCACCCAGTGGCGCCAGGACCCGGGACCTGAGATCGTCTCGCGCATCGGCATCCGCCCCGACGACCAGTGCGGCGAGGTGGTCGTCGGTGTCGCCGAGGAGGCCGAGGCCGTGGGTCTGGATCATCCGCAGGTAAGAGCTGCGCGCGCGGGCCCATGGACGTGGCGGTCCGACAATCGCGTCGGCGTCGCTCAGCACGCGCAGCATCGCCTTTCGTCCACGACCGGGACCGACCGGGACCAGGACGACGGTGAACCCAGGGTCGAGGTCCACCGCAGCCGCCTCTTCCGGAAGCTGGAGCGCACGGGCGTCGAGCTGGCTCCGCAGTGCCCGGAACCTGGCATCGGGAAGCATCACCGCGGTCAGCAATGTCGGCGGAGTCCAGTCAGCTCGTTCTGCGGCAGCGACGAGATCAGCCTCGGGCGCGCCCTCGACCAGACGAACAGCCAGCAGGTCCAGCCGGCGTTGACGCAGACGGCCCGAGGTGGCCAGCTCGTCGGCGTGGCCACTGACGCTGGCATCGGAGAGTTCGTCGATGTAGGCGAAGACCAGCTCCGCCAGTCGGGCGAGCTGGGTCGCCGCCAGCCCGTTGTTGACGGCCGCGGCACTCATCTCGCGCCAGGCCACCCGGGCTCCCACCCGGTAGGCCTGGGCGAGCGCGTCCATCGTCCGCCCGCTGCGCGCCTCACCCCGCCCCAACGCGTATGCCGCTTCCAGGACCGCCTCGACCTGCTCCCCGGCGTCGATTCCCTCGCGCCGCGACGCGAGGTCGAGGAAGCCGTCGAGGGCGACCTTCACCGCGACCTCGATGTTGCGACCCATCTGCCCCTGGAACGGGTCGCGGTAGCTGGGGACCTCGCTGATGACGGCCGTGATCACCTGCTCGGCGACACCCGCCATGTCGAGCCGCATCTGGGTCGCGATCGCAGCGGGCAGCCGCAGGGCGACCTCGTCGCGGTCGGTGGCCATCGGCGTCCTTTGTTCGTAGAGAACAAATACTACACCTCGATTCACGTTTTGGGGTCATGCTTTTAACACGCTGGCCGGTCAGGCTAGAGCCATGACCGACACCCTCCTGCGTCCTACCGAGGTGCCGCCCACGCTGCGCCACCGGTTGGTGCGCCTCGCCGAGGCGGCAACCACTCCGCTCGTGCCGGCCGACTACCTCGATCTCGTCGCACCGTTGCGGTCGGGCACCGATCTCCGGGCCCGCATCGTCGATGTCCAGGCCGAGACGCGCGACGCTGCCACGATCCTGCTGAAGCCCGGTGCCGACTGGGCGGGACACGTGCCCGGCCAGTACATCCGGATCGGGATCGACGTCGACGGCGTCCGCGAATGGCGCGCCTACTCGCTGACCCACGGTCCCCGCGACGACGGGCTGATCTCGATCACCGTCAAGGCGGTCCCGGACGGCAAGGTCAGCAACCACCTGGTGCACGCCGCCCGTCCCGGCACGCTGGTCCACCTCGAGCAGGCCGCCGGCGACTTCGTCCTCGACCAGTCGGCCACCCAGCTGCTGTTCATTACCGCCGGCTCGGGGGTCACACCGGTCATCGGGATGCTGCGCAACCTGTTCCCGGTCACCGACTCCGGTGTCGTGGACCTGCCCCGCAGCAAGGACCTCGACATCGTCGTCGTGCACGTGGCCCCGACCCAGCCTGAGTCGATCTTCCTCGACAACCTGCGCGAGCTCGCCACCCACGGCGCCATCCGCCTCGTGCCCCGGTACGACGACCAGCACGGCGTCCTGGACATGGCCGACCTGACCGGGTTGGTGCCCGACATCGCCGAGCGCACCACCTACGCCTGCGGCCCCGGCGGCCTGCTCGACGCACTCACCGCGCACCACGATCGCGCCGGTCTGACGCTCTTCACCGAGCAGTTCCGCGCGGGCTTCGTCGAAGCCGGAGACGGCGGCACGCTGACGGTCGGCGACATCACCGTCGAGGCTGACGGTGCCACCCCGCTGCTCGACGTCGCCGAAGGCGCCGGCGTCCTGATGCCCAGCGGCTGCCGGATGGGCGTCTGCTTCGGCTGCGTCCTGCCCCTGAAGGAAGGCGCGGTGCGCGACCTGCGCAACGGCGCCATCACCACTGCCGACCCGATCAGCTCCGCCAACGGCGGCGTCCCGATCCAGACCTGCATCAACGCCGCTGCCGGCGACTGTCACCTGGGAGACAAGAAATGACGACCATCCAGAAGAAGGCCACCAGCCCGATCGCACACCTGAGTGCGGCACAGATCGAGACACTGGGCCACGAGCTCGACGCGATCCGCCAGGACGTGCTCGACAGCCGGGGCGCCGCCGATGCGGCGTACATCCGCACGGTGATCAAGACCCAGCGCGGGCTCGAGGCCGGCAGCCGTGCGCTGCTGTTGTTCTCGATCTTCCCGCCGGCCTGGATCGCCGGTACGACCGGCCTGAGCATCGCCAAGATCCTCGAGAACATGGAGATCGGGCACAACATCATGCACGGCCAGTGGGACTGGATGCGTGACCCGAAGATCCACTCGACGACCTGGGAGTGGGACAACGCCAGCCCCTCGGACCAGTGGAAGCACGGGCACAACGAGCTGCACCACACCTACACGAACGTCGTCGGCAAGGACAACGACCTCGGCTACGGCATCATGCGCGTGGACGAGGACCAACGCTGGATGCCGTTCTACCTGGCCCAGCCGCTGTGGAACTTCATCAACGCGTGCTTCTTCGAGTACGGCATCGCGGCGTACGACCTCGAGCTCGGCAAGAACCTCGCGATCCCGAAGGACAAGCGCAGCGAGGACTTCAAGGCCCGCGCGAAGCAGACCCTGAGGAAGATCCGCCAGCAGGCGACCAAGGACTACCTGGTCCACCCTGCGCTGTCGATCCCGACCGGCTCGTTCGTCCCGACGCTGGCCGCGAACTTCACCGCCAACGTCGTGCGCAACCTGTGGACCCACTCGGTCATCATGTGTGGCCACTTCCCCGAGGGCGTCGAGACCTTCGAGAAGTCCTCGATCGAGGGCGAGACCCGCGGTGAGTGGTACCTGCGCCAGATGCTCGGCTCGGCCAACATCTCGGGCAGTGCCGCGATGCACATGATGACCGGCAACCTGAGCTTCCAGATCGAGCACCACCTCTATCCCGACCTCCCGAGCAACCGGTACGCCGAGATCGCCCCGAAGGTGAAGGCGTTGTTCGAGAAGTACGAGCTCACCTACATCTCGGCACCGCTCCCGAAGCAGGTCTACTCGGCCTGGCACAAGATCGTCCGGCTCTCGCTGCCCAACGGGTGGCTCGCCGAGACGACCCCGGCGAACGCCCCGAAGCAGCTCGCGAAGCTCTACAAGATGACCACCGGCGGGCCCAAGGTCCGCCGGGCCATCGAGGCCCGTAGTCGCCAGGAAGCTCGCAGGCGCTCCGAGGCCGCCTGACCAAACCCGATAGTCCGGAGCAAGAAGCACCCCCTTGACGCGCTCAAGTGGTGCTTCTTGCTCCGGACTATCGCGTTCGGGGCCCGGGTGACCCAGGCCACAACCGGCTGCCCATTGACCTTGACAGTCTTACTGTCACAATGGGAGGCGGCGTAGCCCCTTTCCCGGCCGCGCCTCCACTCATTCACAGCACCAGTTGGGACGGTCATGGCACAACCCGAAGCTTTTGTGTACGACGCCATCCGCACGCCGCGCGGTAAGGGCAAGAAGGACGGTTCGCTCCACGGGACGAAGCCGGTCGACCTCGTCGTAGGTCTGATCAACGCCGTCCAGGAGCGCAACCCCAGCCTGGACCCGAACCGGATCGATGACGTCGTGCTCGGTGTCGTCTCCCCGATCGGCGACCAGGGTGGCGACATCGCCAAGACCGCCGCACTCGCAGCCGGCCTGCCCGACACCGTCGCCGGCGTCCAGCTCAACCGCTTCTGCGCTTCCGGACTCGAGGCGGTGAACCAGGCTGCCGGCCGGGTGCGCGGCGGGTTCGAGGACCTGATCCTCGCCGGTGGCGTCGAGTCGATGTCCCGCGTTGCGATGGGCTCCGACGGTGGCGCCTGGGCCTCCGACCCGGCGACCGCCTTCGCGGCCGGTTTCGTGCCCCAGGGCATCGGCGCCGACCTGATCGCCACGCTCGAGGGCTGGAGCCGTGACGACGTCGACACCTTCGCCGTCGAGTCGAACCACCGCGCCGCCAAGGCGTGGGCCAACGGCCTCTTCGACAAGTCCGTGATCCCGGTCAAGGACCGCAACGGTGTCGTGATCCTGGACCGCGACGAGTTCATCAAGCCGGAGTCCTCGGTCGAGGGCATGGCCAAGCTCAACCCGAGCTTCGCCGGCATCGGCGCTGACGCGGGCTTCGACGATGTCGCGCTGGAGAAGTACCACTGGGTCGAGCGGATCAACCACGTCCACCACGCCGGCAACTCCTCGGGCATCGTCGACGGCGCGGCGCTGGTCGCGATCGGCAACGAGCAGGTCGGCGTCGACCTCGGCCTGACCCCGCGTGCGCGCATCATCGCCACCGCTGTGTCCGGTGCCGACCCGACGATCATGCTGACCGGTCCCGCCCCGGCGGCGCGCAAGGCACTGGCCAAGGCCGGTCTCGAGGTCGGTGACATCGACCTGTTCGAGATCAACGAGGCGTTCGCCGCTGTCGCGATGCGCTTCATGCGTGACATGGGCATCAACGACGAGATCACGAACGTCAACGGTGGGTCGATCGCGATGGGTCACCCGCTGGGTGCCACCGGAGCGATGATCCTCGGCATCCTGATCGACGAGCTCGAGCGTCGCGACCAGAAGCGCGGCCTGGCCACGCTCTGCGTCGGCGGCGGCATGGGCATCGCGACCATCGTTGAGTTGGTCTGACCGAGGACGAGGGCAGCCCGACTCGTCGGTCATCGAGCAGCGTCCACGAACGAGGAACGAGTTCGTGAAGAGCGTGCCGAGATGCGGTGAGCCGGAAGGTCGACGTCACCACCGAAACCTAAGGAAACAAAATGACTGAATCTGCAGTGAAGTACGAGCGCGGCCCGGACGGGATCGTCATCCTCACCCTCGACGACCCGACCGGTTCGGCCAACACGATGAACGACCTCTACAAGGCGTCGATGGCCGAGGCCATCGACCGCCTGTACGCCGAGAAGGACGACGTCACCGGCGTCGTGGTCACCAGCGCCAAGAAGACCTTCTTCGCCGGTGGCAACCTGAAGAACATGATGTCGGCCACCCCCGAGGATGCCGACCAGATCTTCTCGCTCAGCCAGGAGATCAAGAAGGACCTGCGTCGTCTCGAGACCTTCGGCAAGCCGGTCGTCGCCGCGATCAACGGCGCCGCGCTCGGTGGCGGACTCGAGATCGCGCTCTCGACCCACCACCGGATCGTCGTCGACAACCCGAAGATCGACCTCGGCCTGCCCGAGGTCACCCTCGGCCTGCTGCCCGGCGGCGGCGGCGTCACCCGGATCATCCGGATGTTCGGCATCCAGTCGGGCCTGATGGACTTCCTGCTCCAGGGCCCGCGCTTCAAGCCGGCCGCAGCGAAGGAGAAGGGCCTGGTCGACGAGCTCGTCGCGTCGACCGACGACCTGGTCCCGGCCGCCAAGGCCTGGATCGAGGCCACCAAGGACAACCCGGACGCCGCCGTACAGCCGTGGGACCGGAAGGGCTACAAGATGCCCGGCGGGTCGCCGTCCTCCCCCGCGCTGGCAGGCTTCCTGCCGGCGTTCCCGGCGCTGTTGCGCAAGCAGACCAAGGGCGCGATGTACCCGGCGCCGCGGGCGATCATGGCCGCGGCCATCGAGGGAGCCCAGGTCGACTTCGAGACTGCGAGCACGATCGAGTCGCGCTACTTCACCAGCCTGGTCACCGGCCAGAACGCGAAGAACATGATCCAGTCGTTCTTCTTCGACCTCTCGGCGATCGCGGGTGGGTCGCTGCGACCGGCCGACGTGCCGGTCTTCAAGCCGACCAAGGCCCTGGTGCTCGGCGCCGGCATGATGGGCGCGGGCATTGCGTACTCGTGTGCGCGTGCCGGGATCGCGGTCGTCCTCAAGGACGTCTCGATCGAGGCAGCCGAGAAGGGCAAGTCGTACTCCGACAAGCTCCTGTCCAAGGCGGTCGAGCGCGGCAAGATGACCGAGGAGAAGAAGGCCGAGATCCTCGGACTGATCACGGCCACCGCAGACCCGGCCGACGCTGCCGGCTGCGACCTCGTCATCGAGGCCGTCTTCGAGGACCCGGCCCTGAAGGCCAAGGTCTTCGCGGAGATCCAGGACGTCGTCAACGCCGACGCGCTGCTCTGCTCGAACACCTCGACACTCCCGATCACCGAGCTCGCCGAGGGGGTCAGCCGTCCGGCAGACTTCATCGGCCTGCACTTCTTCTCCCCGGTGGACAAGATGCCGCTGGTCGAGATCATCAAGGGCGCGAAGACCACCGACGTGGCGGTCGCCCAGGCACTCGACGTCGTCACCGCGATCCGCAAGACCCCGATCGTGGTGAACGACTCCCGCGGCTTCTACACCAGCCGCGTGATCGGCACGATGGTCATGGAGGGCATCTCGATGCTCGGCGAGGGGGTGCACCCGATGTCGATCGAGCGCGCCGCGACGCAGGCCGGGTACCCGGTCGGCACGCTGCAGCTCTCGGACGAGCTCAACCTCGAGCTGATGGCGAAGATCGAGAAGACCGCCGCCGACGCTGCCGCTGCTGCTGGCGAGAGCTACGTGCCGCACCCGGCCACCGCGATCATCAACAAGATGATCGAGCTCGGTCGCTCGGGCCGCCTCAAGGGCGCCGGCTTCTTCGAGTACGACGAGAACGGCACCCGCGGAGACGTCTGGAAGGGTCTGACCGAGATCTTCCCGTCGAACCCCGAGCCGGCCGACCTCGAGGACCTCAAGGACAGGTACCTGTTCATCGAGACCCTCGAGACGGCCAAGTGCTTCGAGGAGGGCGTCATCGAATCGGCTGCTGCCGCGAACATCGGCTCGATCATGGGCATCGGCTTCCCGGCACTGACCGGTGGCGCTGCGCAGTTCATCACCGGCTATGAGGGCAAGGGCGGTAAGGGCCTCACCGGCTACATCACTCGGGCCAACGAGCTGGCCGCCAAGTACGGCGACCGGTTCAAGCCGACGGCACGCCTGGTCGAGATGGCGGAGAACGGCGAGTCCTTCCCCGCCTGACACGACGACGAGGACCGGCGCGAACTTCCTGATTTCGCGCCGGTTCCGTCGTTTTTGACACAGAATGTCCGAATGGGGAGCCCGGAGGCCGAGGACGGCGTACGGATCAGCGTCCGGGGACTGAAGGTCCGCTTCGGTGCGGTCGAGGCGGTCCGCGGCATCGATCTCCTGGCGTACGGCGGCCGGGGGACCGCCCTGCTCGGCCGCAACGGCGCCGGGAAGTCGACCACGATGCGCGTCCTGGCCGGGGTGATCCCACCGACCGAGGGCGACGTCCGGGTCGACGGCATCGACGTCGCCGTCGAGCCGCTCGCCGTCAAGCGTGCGTCGGGCTACTGCCCCGACGTCGGCGGGCTGGTCCCACGCGCCACGCCCTGGGAGCACCTGCAGCTGACCGCACGGCTACGACGGCTCGACAGCTGGGAGCTGCGTGCCCAGGACCTGCTCGAACGCTTCGATCTCGCTGCGGCGGCGCATCGGGTCACGGGGGGCTTCAGCCACGGGATGGGGCGTCGCTTCTCGGTCGTGCTCGCTGCCTTCGGCGAACCCGGGATCCTGCTGCTGGACGAACCCTTCGACGGCGTCGACCCGCTCGGTGTCGAGGCCACCCAGCAGGTGATCTCCGATGCCAAGGCTCGCGGCGCGGCCGTTCTCGTCTCCACCCACCTGCGCGACCTGGCGATGCAGGCGTGCGAGGACGTGCTGGTCCTGCGCGGCGGGGCTGCCGTGGCAGCCATCGACTCTGCCGACCTGGTCGGGGAGGAAGGCGCCCGTGCGTACCGCGCCCTCCTGGACTGAGCTCTCCTGGCCCGAGCTCAGCCGCGGAGCCGGAGACCTGGGTGCGTTGTTCGCGTTCCGCCGGCACGGGCTCGCCGACGCCTCGCGCCGACGCCTGCGCGCCTCAGTCCTGGTCTGCTTCGCCCTGACCGTCTCGGTGATCGTGGTGCCGGCGTACCTGCGCAGCGCGCTGCCGTCCGACCGGGTCGGGCACCTGGTTGCGGTGATGCCGTCGTTCTACCTGGGCTTCGGAGTGCTCGCGATCATGGCGTCGATCACCTCGGGCGGCGGCCGCGAGCTGATTCCGCGCGACGAAGCCGTCGCGTTCCCGATCTCCTCGGTCACCGAGCATCTCGCGGCGCTGCTGCTCGCCCCGCTCAACGTGGCCTGGGTGATCCAGGCCTGGGCGATCCTGGGCGCAACCAGCTACGTGTTCGGGCCGCACGCCCTGGCCGCGACGGTGGTACCGGTGCTGCTGTGGATCGTGCTGGCAACGGCGCTCGGTCAGGTCGTGGGCTGGACGTTCGAGGGACTGCGTCGAGGACGGCACGGGCTGCTGGTCACCCGCTCGCTCTCGGCGGCCGCCTTCGCCGGCGTGGCCCTGCTCGTTCTCGACGATCACCTGACGACCGTGCTCGACCACAGTCCCACCGTGTCGGTCTACCTCGCCTCGCTGGCGGCCCAGACGGGCCACTGGACCCGCTGGGGGATCTCGCTGGCGGTCCTGCTCGCGCTGATCGCCCTCGCCTTCCTGGCCGGGCTGGTTCCGGCCCGGTGGGCGCTGCACCGGCCTCTGCGCGACGAGCTCAGGCTGGAAGGAGAGCGGCACGAACCTGCCAGGAACCCGCGATCGGACCTGGCCGCGATGCTGCGCCTGGACCGCGCCTCGATCTGGCGCTCGGTTCCGCTGCGCCGCGGCCTTCTCGTCCTGGCGATGATGCCCGGGGCGGTGGCGCTGGCCGGCAATCTTGAGTGGCGGCTGATCACGCTCCTGCCCGGGTTGGTGGCCTCCGGCGCTGCGCTGCTCTTCGGGGTCAACGCCTGGTGCCTGGACGGCCGCGGGGCGCTGTGGCGCGACAGCCTGCCGGTCGCACCCGGTCTGGCGTACGCCGCGAAGGTGATCGTGCTCTTCGAGGTGTTGCTGGCCGCGGCCGGACTGACGATCGTGCTCGCCGCGGTGCGCGCCGGCCTGCCGGACCGGGCCGAGCTGGCCGCAGTCGTGGGTGCGGCCGTGGTGGTCTCGGCCCAGGTCGTGGCGGCGTGCCTGGGGTGGTCGGTGCGCAGTCCGTACGCCGTCGACCTGCGCTCTGCGCGGGCGACCCCGGCGCCGCCGGTGGTGATGGCCGGCTACAGCGCCCGTCTCGCCGTGGTGACGACCGTCACCGGCCTGCTGTTCTCGGCCACCTCGCTGGCTCCGGGCCCCGGCCCGGCGATCCTGCTGGCGATCCCGCTGCTGTGCTGGTCGGGGTGGCGCCTGGCGCGAACCGCGGCAGCCTGGTCCCAACCGGCGATCCGGTCCCGGGTGATCGCCGTGGTCGCGTCCTGAGCCGAGTCGCACAACAACCCGACCCGACCCAGGAGACGCGACGCTACTTCTTCTTCGTGACTGCGGTCGCCTGCTTGGCGCACGCTGCGGCCTTGGCGTTGCTCTCGTTGTTCAGCGTCGCGGCGTTGGGCGACTGGGTCTGGTTCGCCACGATCAGCGCACGGACGTACGACGTCGGCATCGCGGTGGTCAGGCAGGCCTCCAGCTTGACGGCGTCGATCTTCGGGTTGGACTTGGCGACCGCTTCGGCCTGGAGCTGTTGGTAGTTCACGCAGCCGAGGAAGGCGTCGGCGTACGCACCGGAGGTGTGGGCGTCCAGAATCGAGCCCTGGGTGTTGAACTCGCCGGCGTCGGTCACGATCTGGGAGGCCATCAGGCCAGGTACGCCGAGGGTGTCGACGAACTTCTTGGAGAAGCACATGACCGAGGTGGGCTGGAGCACGCCGGCCGAGGACGCGGTGAACGCCTTGGTGACGTTGGCGAGCACGGCCTTCTTGGCCTTGGCCTCGTCCAGGCAGCCGAGCAGTGCGTGCGTGTAGGCGGCCGAGGTGGCCTTGTTCACGTTCGCGCCGTTGGTGTTGTAGGTGCCTGTGCGGGTGACGACCTTCGCCGACTTGAGCTTGGTGAGGCCGAGCTTCGAGACGAACGCGTCGGCGACGCACGTGGCCTGCGACTTCGTCAGGATGCTGTCCGCCGGCTTGGCCAGGGCGGTCGAGATCTTGTCAGCAACCGGCTTCTCGTCGGAACTGAGCGACCCGCCACCGCACGCGGTGGCCGTCAGCAGGAGCAGGAGGGCGGCAAGGGCCGGCACTGCCTTCTTCATGAATTCTCCGATGTCGGGGGTGCGCCGACAGGGCGCGGAACGGCTCAACCCTGCCCTATCGACCTGTGAAACGGGTCATTTGAGCGTGCTGAGCGTGCAACACGGAGTTAACACCGATGTAGCCCGACGTTCCGTAACCTCCCCCGATCAGTCTCGTTATTCCCGGTGCAGTCGTTCGAAGGATCCGGGGGGCTCCTTTGAATCTCATGTCGTCGTTCTGGGAGACCGATCATGAAGAAGTTCGCCTTCGCCTTCGCAGCGGCAGTCGCCGCCGTGTTGGTGACGCTCGTCTTCGCTCCCTCCGCGACCGCGTACCCGGACGTACGGTTCGACGTGAACGTCGACCGCCAGGTCCTCTACGCCGGTGAGTCGTTCACCGCGACGGCGACCTCGAACGTGACCTGCAACTGGACCCTGGCCTGGGACAGCGTGACCCGCCAGGACGCCAGCCCGACGTACGTGACGACCTACGTCGCACCGGCGGTCACCCGGATCACCCGGATCCCGTTGGACGGCACCTGCCTCTACGCGTCCCCGACGACCGGGCGGACGAGCACGCGCGTCGCGACAGCGATGTCGAGCTGGCACCGCACGATCGTGCTCAAGGTACTTCCGCGCAGCAGCGGTGCTACGGCGCCGAACGGCCGCAGCGGCAACCTCCCGAGCACCGGCGGTCCCGATGAGGTCGTCCTGTTCGGCGGCCTGGCACTCTTCCTGGTCGGTGCCGGTGCGGTCACACTCGCGCGTCGTCGGGCCGAGGACGCGGAACTCTCCGGCCAGACGGCCTAGTCTTCCCCCGTGGGGTTCGAGGTCGGTTCACTAGTCACGCGTCGCAGAGCCGGTATCGGCTTGGTGGTGCTGGTCGTCGTACTCGTCGCGTGGTTCTGCTGGCAGGCGTTCACAGCGTCCAGGGCGTTGCAGGACGCGCGTGACAGTGCTGGGCGCGTCCAGTCCCTGATCCAGGCCGGAGACTTCGCGGGCGCCAGCCGCGAGCTGGACCACCTGCGCCGCGACACCGACGTCGCACACAGCCGGACCCGCGGCGTGCTGTGGGACATCGGTCGGCACATCCCGTACTTAGGACGCGACGTGGGAGCTGTCCAGACGGTCTCCGCGGTGCTCGACACCGCCACCCGGATCAACGCCCCGATCGCGTTGGAGCTGAGCAAGGCGCTCGACGAGGGTCGGTTCAAGCCGGTGAACGGGCAGATCGACCTGGCCGAGGTCAAGCGCCTCACCCCGTCGGTCGACCGCGCTGCCGCCTCGATCGCGCAGGCCGGCAAGGACCTCGACGCGATCCGGGCGAACACGCTGACGTTCCCGTTCAACGACCTGGTCGGCAATCTCCAGACCCGGGTCGACGCAGCCCGTGGGAGCGCCACCGCCACGGCGAGCGCATTCGACCTGCTGCCCGCGATGCTGGGCGACGCGGGCGCCCGCAACTACCTGCTGATGATCCAGAACCCGGCCGAGCTCCGGGCCACCGGCGGGCTTCCGGGCTCACTCGCGATCCTGCACGCCGACAAGGGTCGGATCACGATGGGCTGGCAGGGTTCGGCCGCCAACGTCAACCCGTTCACCTCGCCGGTGGTCAAGCTGCCGAGCGACACGCTCCAGCAGTACGGACCGACCTTGGCGACCGATTTTCGTGACATCGGTTTCACGCCGGACTTCCCGGAGGCCGCCCAGATCGCCCGGGTGATGATCCGCGAGAAGCAGGGCACCGACGTCGACGGCGTGGTCTCGATCGACCCGATCGCACTGGCTGGGCTGCTGTCCGGGACCGGGCCGATCCCGGTCGGCAACGGCGTCACCCTGACGGCCGCGAACGCCGTACCGGTGTTGTTGAGCCAGACCTACCAGCTGATCCAGAACCCGGGCCTGCAGGACACGTTCTTCGCCGACGTGGCCCGCAAGATCTTCAACGCGGTCACCAGTGGGCAGGGCAGCCAGCAGGCCTCGATCCGGTCGCTGGCCACCTCCACCTCCGAGCACCGGGTGCTGCTCTGGTCCAGCCATGCCGACGAGGAGAACCGGATCACGGAGACCGCCATCGCCGGTGACCTGCGAAGTTCCTCGGACAAGGTGCCGCACGTCGGCATGTACCTCAACAACAGCAGCGCGTCCAAGATGGACTACTACCTGCAGTACCGGACGTCGGTCGCGGCCGTGGACTGCCGTCAGCACGGAAGCCAGGACCTGCGCGTGACCGTGGACCTGGTCTCCAAGATGCCGACCGACTTCTCGAAGCTCGGCGTCTACGTCCTCGGCACCGGTGCGTACTCACCGCAGGGCACCATCGCGGACAACCTCCGCATCTACGCCCCGTACGGCGGTCAGGTCACCGGGCTCCAGGTCGACGGTGTCGACCACTCGGTGACCGCCAACAAGCACGAGGGCCGCGAGGTCGCCTTCCTGCCGATCTCGCTCAAGCCGGGCCAGCACACCCTCGTCACGGCCGACATCCAGACCGCCGACGGGCAGTCCGGGGACGGCGTCTTCGACTTCACCCCGGGCATGGTCCCCGCTCCTAATGGCGTCAAGATCGTCAGCGCCTGCAACTGACGGCACCGGCACGCACGCTGGTCGCAGGGGCCCTGCCGTCCCTACCGTGACAGCGATAGTGTCAGCGTCATGGACTTCTCCCCCTCACCGCGGGCCGCCGAGCTCGCCGGCCTGGTCTCAGCGTTCGTCACCGACGAGATCGAGCCGGTCCACGACGCGTACCACCGCGACGTCGCCGCTGCCCGGGCCGCCGGGACCTGGGCCGAGTCCCCGATCCTTGGCGAGCTCCGGGCCAAGGCGCGTGCGCAGGGCCTGTGGAACCTCTTCCTTCCGCTCGGTCACGACCAGCCCTACGCCGAGCAGTTCGGCACCCACGGCGGCGCGGGGCTGAGCAACAGCGACTACGCCCCGCTCGCCGAGCTCATGGGCCGGGCGACCTTCCTGGCGCCGTACGTCTTCAACTGCAACGCGCCCGACACCGGCAACATGGAGGTCCTGCTCAAGTACGGGACGCCCGCGCAGAAGCAGGAGTGGCTGGAGCCCTTGCTGGACGGCAAGATCCGGTCCGCCTTCGGGATGACGGAGCCCGGCGTCGCGTCCTCGGACGCCACCAACATGGCCGCCACAGCGATCGTCGACGGTGACGAGGTCGTCATCAGCGGGCGCAAGTGGTTCAGCACCGGAGTGGGGCACCCGGACTGCAAGATCATGATCTTCATGGGCCTGGCCGACCCGGACGCAGATCGGCACCACCGGCACACGATGGTGCTCGTCCCGATGGACACACCTGGCGTCAAGGTCGAGCGCCTGCTCTCCACGATGAACGTGTACGACGAGCCGGTCGGGCACGGCGAGGTCTCCTTCGACCACGCCCGGGTGCCGAAAGCCAACATCCTCCTCGGCGAGGGGCGCGCCTTCGAGATCGCCCAGGGGCGGCTGGGTCCAGGCCGGATCCACCACTGTATGCGGCTGATCGGGCAGGCTGAGGTCGCCCTCGAGCTCGCGATCAAGCGCGGGCTCTCGCGGACCGCGTTCGGCAAGCCGCTGGTCAAGCTCGGCGGCAACCAGGAGCGGATCGCCGACGCCCGGATCGCGATCGACCAGGCTCGACTGCTCGTGCAGAACGCTGCCTGGAAGCTCGACACCGGCGGGCCGATGAACGCCCTCTCGGAGGTCAGCCAGATCAAGGTGATCGTCCCGAACGTCGCCCAGCAGGTCATCGACATGGCGATCCAGCTGCACGGCGGCGCCGGTATGTCGCAGGACTTCCCGCTGGCGGCGATGTGGACCAACGCCCGTGCCCTGCGGCTCGCCGACGGTCCCGACGAGGTCCACCGCGGGATGGTCGCGCGGCTCGAGATCGGCAAGCACCAGTGATGGCTCGCGCCCTGGTCACCGGCGGCGCCTCCGGTCTGGGGGCAGCGCTGTGCCGGGCCCTGCTCGCGCGCGGCGACGAGGTGATCAGCGCCGACGTGAACCCGCCGATCGAGCCGATCGAGGGGGTCGAGTACCTCACCCTCGACGTCCGGTCCGAGGACGACTGGGCCGCTGCCGTTGCCCGGGTCATCGAACGCTGGGGCGGCCTGGACCTGCTGTTCAACAACGCCGGCGTGGCCGGGGGTGGCCGTATCGACGTAGCCGGCCTGGACGAGTGGCAGTGGATCACCGAGATCAACCTGTTCGGGGTGGTCCGCGGGACGAAGGCTTTCGTGCCGATGATGAAGGCGGCCGGCAGCGGGACCATCGTCAACACCGCCTCACTGGCCGGCTTGGTGCACCCGGCCGGGATGGCTTCCTACAACGCGGTCAAGGCCGCGGTCGTGGCGTTCAGCGAGACGGCCGGACACGAGCTCGCCGAGTACGGCATCGGGGTCGCGGTGGTCTGCCCGTCGTACTTCCGCACGCCGCTCGTCGACACCATGCAGGGCACCGACACCGCAGTCGGTTCGGTGATCGGCGCGCTGGTGGCGAACTCGCCGGTCAGCGCCGACGACATCGCGGACGCCGTGCTCGCGGGACTCGATGCGGGCGACGAGGTGATCCTTCCCGACGAGGCCGCGCGGGCGGCGTACGGGCTGAAGGTCGCCGACCGGGCGTCGTACGACGCGGTGATGCGCAAGCAGGCCGCACGACTGAATGCGATGTGAGATGGGCGCGATCGAAGGAGCCTCCGCGGTCCGCGACGAGGACGCGTTCGACGTCGAGGCGGTCCGGAGCTGGCTGGCCGAGCGGGGTACGGTCCTGGCCGGCGACATCGCGGTCCAGCAGTTCGGCGGCGGCGCCTCGAACCTGACCTACTCACTGCGCACCGCGGAGGCGGACCTGATCCTGCGCCGGCCGCCGAGTGGCTCGAAGGCGAAGGGCGCACACGACATGGGCCGCGAGTACCGGATCCAGGACGGGCTCAAGGATGTCTTCGACCTGGTGCCCGAGATGGTCGCGTACTGCGATGACGACGCGGTGATCGGCTCGGAGTTCTATGTGATGCAGCGTGTCGACGGGATCATTCCGCGGCGCGACTTCCCGCCGGAGGTAGTGCTGACCCCTGAGCAGACGCGGCAGCTGTGCACCAACGCGCTCGACGTCCTGATCGACCTGCACCGGGTCGATATCGACGCGACACCGCTGGCGTCGATGAACAAGGGCAACGGCTATGTCGAGCGGCAGATCTCGGGCTGGTCGACCCGGTTCCGCAACGCCCACACCGCCGACATCGGCGACTACGAAGAGGTGATGGCCTGGCTGGAGGCGAACCGCCCGGCCGACGTCGCGAACTGCATGATCCACAACGACTTCCGGTTCGACAACCTGGTGCTGTCGGCCGCCGACCCGACCCGGCCGATCGCCGTCCTGGACTGGGAGATGGCGACCGTCGGCGATCCGCTGATGGACCTCGGCGGCACCTTGGCGTACTGGGTCACCGACGACGACGAGGAGTTCTTCCGGCTGTTCCGGCGCCAGCCCACCAACCTGCCCGGGATGCTGAACCGTGCCGAGGTGGTCGAGTACTACTGCGCCGCCACCGGGCATCTGGTCACCCCCGAGCAGTGGCGCTTCTACGAGGTCTACGGGCTGTTCCGGCTCGGCGTGATCGCGCAGCAGATCTACTACCGGTACTTCCACAAGCAGACGACCAACGAGGCGTACGCGATCTTCGGCCCAGCGGCGAGCCACCTCGAGACGCGCTGCTTGGCGATCATCCGCACGGGCACGGCCTGAGGATGGGCCAGATCTTGCTGGTGCGGCACGGCCAGGCGTCCTTCGGCTCGGAGAACTACGATGCGCTCTCGTCGCTCGGCTTCGACCAGTCGCGACTGCTGGGCCTCGGCCTGGCCTCGCGCCGGATCGAGGCCACGCAGGTCGTGCACGGCACGATGCGCCGTCATCGGGAAACGGCAGAGACCTGTGCCGCGTCGGCCGGCTGGGACGTGGCACCGGTGGTCGACGAAGGGTGGGACGAGTTCGACTTCCTCTCCGTCCTCGCGGTGCACCCGCACGAGTTCGGACCCGAGCCGACGAAGGCCGAGTTCCAGCAGCTCTTCGAGGAGGCGACCGCTGCCTGGATCGGTGGCGAGGACCGGCCCTACGCCGAGACCTTCGCCGGCTTCTGCGCCCGGGTGGACGCGGCCCTCGAGCGGACCGCAGCGCTGGCCGCCGACGGCGACGTCGCGGTGTTCACCTCCGGCGGACCGATCGCCTGGGCCGTGGCCGGCGTGCTGGTCGACGGCGGCAGCGCCAGCCTCTGGACCCGGCTGAACCGGATGGCCGTCAACTCCGCACTGACCCGGCTCATCTCGGGGTCGCGCGGCCTCAACCTGCTCTCGTACAACGAACAGTCCCACCTCGACGGCGTGCCCGGCGCGCTCTCCTACCGTTAGCCTCGCGGTCGTCGAGCTTGTCGAGACGCCTGAACCCGAAGGACCAACTCCCGGTCGTCGAGCTTGTCGAGACGCCTGAACCCGAAGGACCAAACCATGAGCAAGACGATTCTCATCACCGGCGCGAGCAGCGGACTGGGCGCCGAGATGGCCCGGCAGTTCGCGGCTCTCGGCTACGACCTGGCGCTGTGCGCGCGTCGAACCGCCAAGCTCGACGAGCTCAAGGCCGGGATCGCCGCGGCACAGCCCGGCGCTCGGGTGGAGATCCGTGAGCTCGACGTCACCGACGACGACCAGGTCTTCGAGGTGTTCCGGGGGTTCCAGGCCGACTTCGGGACCATCGACCGGATCGTCATCAACGCCGGCCTCGGCAAGGGTGCGCCCCTGGGCACCGGCCGGTACGACGCCAACCGCGAGACCGCGATGACCAACTTCGTCGCGGCGTTGGCCCAGTCCGAGGCAGCGATGGAGATCTTCCGCGAGCAGAACGCGGGCCACTTCGTGATGATCAGCTCCATGTCCGCGGTCCGCGGCATGCCCAAGGCGCTGACCACGTACGCCGCCACGAAGGCCGGCGTCGCGCACCTCGCCGAGGGCCTGCGTGCGGAGCTGTACGGCAAGCCGATCAAGGTGACCGTGCTCTACCCCGGCTACATCGCCTCGGAGATGAACGAGAAGGTGGCGGCGAAGCCACGGGGGAGGGCAGCGCCCGGCCGCAAGAAGCCGACGCCGCTGATGGCCACCACCGAGAAGGGCGTCCGGGCCATGGTCGACGCGATCGAGAAGGAGAAGGGTTCGGCGGCCGTGCCGGGCTTCCCGTGGGGACCGCTCGGCGTCGTCATGAAGCACGCACCGATGCCGGTCTTCAAGAGGCTGATCTGAGCAAGGACGCGCCAGCGGACGCGGGCGCCGGCCATCGAGCATGTCGAGATGTGGGGGGACATGCACGCCCCGAGCTCACCGCCTCTCGGCAAGCTCGACGACCGGAGCACAGAACTGCCCGATCAGCCCGGGCACGGCCGCGTCGGCGAACCCGGCCGCCCAGTCCTCGGGCAGGTCGAGGATCTCGTAGGACTGGCGACCGGCTGCCGTCGTCGCGGTCAGGCTGACCAGTCCGGCGCGACGCTGG
>NZ_JAOPXI010000115.1 GCF_025965215.1 Marmoricola sp. | reverse complement strand
CGTAGGAGTTGCCGGCCGAGTCGGTGTTGTTCTTGAAGAGGTAGACGTCGCCCGAGATGCCTTCGTCGTGCAGCCGCCGCTCGGCGTCGATCAGCAGACCTTCGAGGATGCGCTCGCCGGCCTTGTCGTGGGTGACCAGGTCGATGATGTCGTCGCACTCCGGCGTCGCGTACTCGGGGTGGCTGCCGACGTCGAGGTAGAGCCGGGCGCCGTTGCGCAGGAAGACGTTGCTGCTGCGACCCCAGCTGACCACCTTGCGGAACAGGTAGCGGGCGACCTCGTCCGGCGAGAGGCGCCGCTGCCCCTTGAAGGTGCAGGTGACGCCGTACTCGTTCTCGATCCCGAAGATCCGCCGGTCCACACACCTACCCTAGGGCAGGACCCCTACTCCCGCGGCCTACTTCACGACGCCGCGCTGGCACCTCGACGGCGTTCTCGTCAGTCGACGATGCTGGCGCATCGCCTCCTTCCTCGGGCTTGCGAGGGACTCAGCGCAACGCCGCTCGCTATGGCCAGCGAGCAGGCGACCTACCCTGCGTCGGCGAGCAACCCGGAGAGGGAATCGCCGCTGAGCCGGCGGAACTTGCGCGGCAGCGTCCGGGTGCGGTCCAGCACCGCGACCTCGAGGTCCCCGGCCGGGATGGTGCGGCCGTCCTCCCCCGACTGGGCAAGCGCCTTGACCGCGAGCCGGATTGCCGCGTCCAGCGACAGACCGCCCTCGAAGTGCTCCTTCAGGTAGGTGTCGACGGCCTCGGCGTCGCCGCCCATCGCCGCATAGTCGTGCTCGTCGGCCACCTGGCCGTCGTAGGTCAGCCTGAAGATCTGGTCGTCCTCGACCGCATCACCGACCTCGGCGACGAAGATCTCCACCTCATAGGGCTTCTCGCCACCCGAGGAGAAGATCGTCCCGAGCGTCTGGGCGTAGGCGTTGGCCAGGCCCCGCCCGGTCACATCGACCCGGTCGTAGGAGTACCCGCGCAGGTCGGCCAGGCGGACGCCGGCGATCCGCAGGTTCTCGAACTCGTTGTACCGCCCGACGGCGGCGAACGCGATCCGGTCGTAGATCTCACTCACCTTGTGCAGCGCCTTGGACGGGTTCTCCGAGACGAAGACCACCCCGTCGGCGTACTGGATGACGACCACCGAACGACCGCGGGCGATGCCCTTGCGCGCGAAGTCCGCACGGTCCTTCATCAGCTGTTCGGGCGAGACGTAGAACGGCATGTTCATACGGCGCCTCGCTTCGCATCCGCTCCGCACGAACGTGCGGCATGGCTGTCTTGGATTGTTCCCTCGCTACGCTCGGTCACGGTTGTTCTCCGTCCTAGCTCAGCGCCGCGTTGGGGCCGTCAGGACGCTGCATGCGGCCGGCGACGACACGATCGGCGATCTCGGCCACCTCGGCCTCGGGCATCCGCTGCTGGCCGTCGCCGGTGATGACGTGCACCACCGGGAAGATCCGCCGGGTGAGGTCCGGGCCACCGGTGGCCGAGTCGTCGTCGGCAGCGTCGTAGAGCGCCTGGACCGCTGCGGTGACGCAGTCGGTCGCGTCGAAGTCGCCGCGATAGAGTTTCTTCAGTGAACCGCGGGCGAAGACCGACCCCGAGCCGACGGAGTGGAAGGCCGTTTCCTCGTAGCGTCCACCGGTCACGTCGTAGCTGAAGATCCGGCCGAAGCCGGCTCGGCGGTCGTACCCGGCGAAGAGCGGTACGACAGCAAGCCCCTGCATCGCGAGCGCCAGGTTGTTGCGGATCAGTGCCGAGAGCCGGTTGGCCTTGCCGTCCATCGAGAGCGTGCTGCCCTCGATCTTCTCGTAGTGCTCGAGCTCGGTCTGGAACAAGCGCACCATCTCGACCGCGAGCCCGGCCGAGCCGGCGATGCCGACGCAGGAGAACTCGTCGGCGGGGAAGACCTTCTCGATGTCGCGCTGGGCGATGACGTTGCCCATCGTGGCGCGGCGGTCGCCGGCCATCACCACACCGTCGGTGAAGGTCGCAGCGACGATCGTGGTGCCGTGCGGCGCGAGGTCGGCAGGGCTCCCGGCGGGCAGGGCCCGTCGGGCCGGCAACAGCTCGGGCGAGACCTCGCCCAGGAAGTCGGCGAACGAGGACGTGCCCGGGCTCAGGAAGGCATCGGGCAGGCGCGCCGTGCTGCGCCCGGACGATTCAGCGCTCACTGGCCACCCTTCTGGATGAACGACTTCACGAAGTCCTCGGCATTGGTCTCGAGCACGTCGTCGATCTCGTCGAGGATCGCGTCGATGTCCTCGTCGAGCTGCTCCTTGCGCTCGGCGACCGCACCTGCCGGCGCCGTGGTGTCCTCGACACCGTCCTCGGTCTCCGAGGACTTGCGCGGCTGCTTCTGTTCCTGTGCCATCGGCGTCTCCTTCCCATCCCCCTGGCAACTCACCCCCGCAACGCGGGCCAGTACCACCGACCCTAGCGAGTCAGCGCTGAGAACAGGGCCAGAGCCGTGTCACTCGCGTCGATCAATTCCCCCACGTGCGCCTTGCTGCCCCGCAACGGGTCGATGGTGGGCACCCGCTGGAGCGAGTCGTGGCCCGGGAGGTCGAAGATCACCGAGTCCCAGGAGGCTGCCGCGATGCTGTCGGGGTACTTGTCCAGGCACCGGCCGCGGAAGTACGCACGCGTGTCCGTCGGCGGGTCGTGCATGGCCGCTGTGACGGCCGCCGGTTCGAGCAGCCGCTTCATCCGGCCCATGCCGACGAGCCGGTGGTACAGACCCTTCTCCGGCCGGATGTCGGCGTACTGGAGGTCGATGAGGTGCAGCTTCGCATCGTCCCAGTCCAGGCCGTCGCGGTCCCGGTAGGACTCGAGCAGCTTGAGCTTGGCGACCCAGTCGAGCTCGGTCGCGCACTCGAACGGGTCGCGTTCGAGCCGGTTCAGGACCGACTCCCAGCGAGCGAGCACGTCCGCGGTGTCCGGGTCGACGTCCGACCCGTAGCGCTCGGCGACGTAGGCGCTCGCGAGCGAGAAGTACTCCCACTGCAGCTGGACCGCGGTCAGCGTCTGGCCGCCCTCGCGCTCGAGCAGGTGGGCCAGTCCGGGGTCGTGCGACACGGCGCGCAACGAGGCCACCGGGTTGAAGACCGAGAGGTCTGTGGTGATGTACCGGTTCTCGATCATGTCGAGCACGAGGGCCGTCGTGCCGACCTTGAGGTACGTCGAGGTCTCCGACAGGTTCGCGTCACCCAGGATGACGTGCAGGCGGCGGTACTTCTCCGGATCCGCGTGCGGCTCGTCCCGGGTGTTGATCAGCGGGCGTTTGAGCGTGGTCTCCAGCCCGACCTCGACCTCGAAGAAATCCGAACGCTGAGCGATCTGGAAGCCGTGTTCGCGCCCGTCCTGGCCGATGCCGACCCGACCGGCACCGCAGACGACCTGGCGGGAGACGAAGAACGGGATCAGGTGCCGGACGATCTCGCCGAACGGTGTGGACCTGTTCATGAGGTAGTTCTCGTGCGCGCCGTAGGAGGCACCCTTGTTGTCGGTGTTGTTCTTGTAGAGCACCAGGTCCGGCTCACCGGCGACCGACGCGAACCGGCAGGCGTCCAGGGCGACCTGCTCCCCCGCCTTGTCCCACAGCACCGCGTCCATCGGGTTGGTGACCTCGGGGGTCGAGTACTCCGGATGGGCGTGGTCGACGTACAGCCGGGCACCGTTGGTGAGGATCACGTTCGCCAGCCCGAGGTCCTCGTCGGTCAGCTGGCTCGGGTCGGCGACCTCGCGGGCCATGTCGAAGCCGCGCGCGTCGCGCAGCGGTGACTCCTCCTCGAAGTCCCAGCGTGCCCGTCTGGCGTGCAGCTCGGCACTGGCGTAGGCATTGACCAGCCGCGTGCTCGCGAGCATCGGGTTGGCGTGCGGCTGCCCGACGACAGAGATGCCGAACTCGGTCTCGGTCCCCATGATCCTGCGCACGCCCATGTCGCGAAGGGTACGCGGCGGCGTCCACAGACTTCGCGTGCTCCCTCGGCGCGGGTCGCCCGCGTGTTAGTTTCGGGGACACTCGGAACGTACGACGCTCGACAGGAGTCACCTTGCAGCGCACCGGCACTGCCCGACGGGCCGGCGGTCTCGTAACCCTGATCGCGCTCCTCGTCGCAGCGCTCGCCCTCGGCGCCGTGGGAGCCTCGGCAGGCGCGTCGCCAAGTGCCGCGCCAGGGACTCCCGGTCCCACGCCGGCGACCGACACCGCCGGTGCGACGCCCTCGGTCACCAGCGACCCGACCACCACGGCACCGCCACCGCCGCCGACCCTGGTCGCGCGGCCGGACAACGCCACGATCCTCACCGACTCCCATGCCGACGTCGACGTCCTGGCCAACGACACCTGCAACGGCGTGACGCCGTGCACGGTCGCCAACATGGCTCCCCCACCTGCGACGAAGATGACTGCCACCGCACCAGCTGGGTGGACCGTGGCCATCACCTCGACCGGGCTGATCCGCGTCGACGTCCCGCCCGACATCACTGCCGGGACCCGGACGGTCACCTACACGATCTCCGATCCCGCCACGGCGCAGCCCGTGACCGGCATCCTGAGGGTCCGGGTCAGGCTCCAGCCGACGCCGCAACGCTTCAACCCGCCCCAGGGGACGAAGTTCAGCCATGCCTTCGTGCCGGGTTCGAGCTACCAGATCCACGACCAGATTCTGCGCTCGATCAACAGCACCCCGAAGGGTGCCCAGATCAAGATCCTGAGCTGGTCGTTCTCGAGCCCGTCCCTGCGCGCCGCGCTCGTTGCGGCCAAGAACCGGGGCGTCAGCGTCCAGATCATCCTCGCCGGACGCTCGAACGTCACCAACTCCGACTGGGGGTTCCTGGTCAGGAACTTCGGGTTGAAGCGCAACCTGAAGAGCGTCACCACCGGCAGCTGGGTCTTCCGCTGCACGCGCGCCTGCCGCGGCACCCAGGGGACGATGCATGCCAAGGTCTACATCTTCAGCCAGGTCTACAACACGCTCTGGGTGACCATGACGGGGTCGGGCAACATGACTGATTTCGCTGCTGTTGGCCAGTGGAACCAGATGTTCACGAACACGAACAACAAGCCTGCCTACGACGCGTTGTACAACGTCTTCGAGCAGGCCAAGAAGGACGTCCCGGCGACGCCGCAGCAGCTGACGCTCAAGCTGCCCACGACGACGTTCTTCTTCGCCCCGTTCTCGACGAGCACCGCCAGGTCGGACTTCATGAACAAGGCCCTGAACTCGGTCACCTGCACCGGCAACTCAGCGTTCGCGGGCGGCCGGACCAGGATCAGGATCACGATGTACACGTGGCGCGACAGCCGGGGCGCCTGGCTCGCGCACACGGTGCGTCGCCTGTGGAACGAGGGCTGCGACGTACGGATCCTCTACGCGATCATGGGTGTGCAGATCAAGCAGATCCTGTACTCACCGGCCGGCCGGGGCCGCATCCCGATGCGCCAGACCTTGCTGGTCGACAGGCTCCACCAACCGATCTGGTACCTGCACAACAAGTACGTCGCGATCGAGGGCAACGTTGCTGGCGTCCCGAACTCCTACGTCGCCTACCAGGGATCGTTCAACTTCTCCAACCTGGGGCTGACCTCGGACGAGAACTTCCAGCGCCTGCCCGGTGCCACCTGGACCACTCCGTACTTCGCCGACTTCGACCAGGTCTGGCACCAGCCCGAGACGAGGGCACCGGACCCGTTCAACTACGTCGCTCCCGAGGATCGGATCGTGCTGGGTACCGGCGTCTACAAACACATGGAACCGAACTGACCGGTCGGCGGCGGCTCATCGCTCTCGCCGGGCCCTGATTTCCGCGAGCCGCCACGACAGAACCCGGCTGAGCGCTTCGCGGGCAATCGACCCGGACATCTTCGACGATCCGGCCAACCGGTCGGTGAAGGTGATCGGAACCTCGGTCGTCACCAGTCCTCGGCGGTCGGCCCGCCAGGTGTTCTCGATCTGGAACGAGTACCCGTTGGACGCCGATTCCAGGACCTCGATCGCGCGGAGCGCGGTCGCCCGGAACGCCTTGTACCCCGCGGTCGTGTCGTGCACCGAGATCCCGAGGACCCGGCGGACGTAGACATTCCCACCGCGCGAGATCGCCCTACGGTGCCAGGCCCAGTTCTGCACCCCGCCGCCGCGGACGTAGCGTGAGCCGACGGCGATGTCGGCCGAGTCCAGGGCGGCGAAGAGAGCCGGCAACCGTTCCGGGGGATGCGACAGGTCGGCATCCATCTGGGCGATCTGGTCGTAGCCGCGCTCGAGGGCCCAGGCGAAACCCGCCCGGTACGCCGCACCGAGGCCACCCTTCCCCGGCCGGCTCAGCAGGTGGACCCGGGTCCCGAACAGGGGGTGCGTCGCGACGAGGTCGGCCGTGCCGTCCGGACTGTTGTCGTCGACGATCAGCACATCGCACTCGGGAGCAGCCTCGTGCACGGCATCGATCACGCGTCCGACGTTCTCGGCCTCGTCGTACGTCGGGATCACGACGATCCTGCGCACTCGCGGATTCACGGCAGCAGTCTTCCGGTGCACGGTCCGTGCCCGACGACCGGGGGCCGAACCAGTCCGAGGCGCAGATAGATCGCCCGCCCGCACACCCGGGCCACCTGGGCGTATTGCGAGCGGATCAACGACATCGCGCCATGGGCGCTCATCCGGCCCACGGCGGCGGGTCCGCGCACGACGATCCAGGTCGGCGCGGAAGGACCCGCGAGGACCGCTGTCAGCTGCGTCATGTCGTGGTCAAGGATGTCGGCCGGCAGGCTCCACAGGTACGGGTACGGCGAACTCAGCCCGCTGGTGAACACGATGTCGCCACCGCCGAACGCCGGGACCACGGTGTCCCCCCGATGTGCTGACGCGGCGAGTGCCTGCCCGATCACCGTGCCCGGAATGGGGAGGGGGTGCCGGATCGCCGTCACCATGGCCACCAGCGTCGAGGCGATCACGACCGCCGTGACGACCGAGTACACCCGCGGTGCGACGGCGATCAGCGCGCCGGCACCCAGGGCCACGGCAGGCACGCTCTCGACCAGGTAGTGCAACCAGTAGCTTCCGCCGGCAAGGATGGACACGGCCGTGTACAGCAGGGTCACCGCGACACCCAGAGCGACCGCCGGCGAGGTCGACCTGCGGAGTCCGAGCACGGCGAACGCCGCCAACACCAGCGGAACCCCGGTACGCAGGAATGCGGTCGTCATCCGGCCCAGCTGGATGCCGGTCGCATCGTCGCCCTGGACGGCGATCGCGCGCGCCGCCTTCAACCGGAACGGATAGGTCGCCTCGTAGACGCCACCGGGCGACGTCCCGTGCAGCATGGCCCAGGCGGTGACCACCAGGTAGCAAGCGATCGAGCCCAGCGCGGCGAGGCCGACGAGCCGGACGAACATCTGCCGGGTCAGCGTGCCGGTGCGCCACGCGATCCCCCAGCACACGGCGGCGAAGACCACGACGTCGGCCATGTTCTGCTTGACCAGGAGTGCCGCTACCGCAGCAGCCCCGGCTCCCGCGGCGCTGATCCACCTGCGGCGGTCGCTGACCGGCTGGACCGCCTCGACGGCGAGCCGGATGCCCAGCGCCAGGAACGGGACCGCGAGCAGTTCGCCGTTGACGTCGATGGCGCCGTACAGCGGGCTGGCGAGCAGCGCGCCCGCGACCACCGCCGTGCCGATCCGGCCACGGGTTCCGAACGCCCGGCCACCGGCCGACGCCAGCAGTGCGATCGCCATCGAAGCGGCGAGGGCGCCGATGATCTCGAGACTGACGAACCCGCCGGTGTGCGCGGCGACGGCGAAGATCGTGATCAGCAGCGGCGGACGGTCCACCCAGTAGTGGCCGTACAGCTCGTGACCACCCGAGTGCCACTGGCTGCCCAGGGCCAGGTAGCCGCCCTCGTCCGGAGTCGGGCCGTGCCTGAGCATGAGCATCCGCAGGACCACGACCGCGGCGATCACCAGGAGTGTGACCGCGTGGGTACGGGCGGCCTGGGCCAGGCGCGGACTCAGAGGTACTGGCCGGTGTTCGCGACCGTGTCGATCGACCGTCCGGGCTCGGTGCCCTGCTTGCCCGTGATGAGCGTTCGGATGAAGACGATCCGCTCGCCCTTCTTGCCCGAGATCCGGGCCCAGTCGTCCGGGTTCGTGGTGTTCGGCAGGTCCTCGTTCTCCTTGAACTCGTCCACGCAGGCCTGCAGCATGTGCTG
>NZ_JAOPXI010000161.1 GCF_025965215.1 Marmoricola sp. | reverse complement strand
GTGATGTCACACAGTGTCATCCCCTAGACTCGTCCTATGAGTCGCTGGGAGCCGGGCGCAAGCGGACGTCTGCGCGACGCAGCGATGCAGTTGTACGTCGAGCGTGGCTTCGCCCAGACCACGGTGGCCGAGATCGCCGACCGTGCCGGGGTCACGCCGAGGACCTTCTTCCGGTACTTCGCCGACAAGCGCGAGGTCCTGTTCGGCGGCTCGACCCTGCTGCAGGAGGCCATGGTCGAGGCAGTGCACAACACGCCGTCCACAGCACCTCCGATGGTCGCGGTCGCGGCAGCGCTCGACCGTGCCGCCGACTTCCTGGGAGGCCGTCACGACTTCTCCCGGCAGCGCCAAGCGCTGATCAAGGCCAATCCGGAGCTGCAGGAGCGCGAGCTCATCAAGCTGGCGACCCTCGCTTCGGCGCTGACCGACAGCCTCCGACTCCGTGGAGTGCCGGACCCGGAGGCCGGCCTGGCCGCCGAGACCGGGATGGCGGTCTTCCGGGTGGCGTTCGATACCTGGGCCACCGGTCCGGGAGACCGCGTGCTTGCTCAGGTGATGAGTGACGCGATGGGTCGGCTCAGCTCGATCACCCAGGACCGGTGAACCGGACCCCCACGCTCAAGTTGTCGACCCCATCGCCTGGCGCATCCCTCGTGTCGCGAGTTGATCTGCCAGCTCGTTGTCGGCAATGCCGGCATGGCCCTTCACCCAGAACCATTCGACCTGGTGCTGGTTGCAGGCATCCTGCAGGCGCCGCCAGAGGTCGACGTTCTTGACCGGCTGCTTGGCCGACGTGCGCCAGCCGTTCTGCTCCCAGCCGGCGACCCACTTGGTGATGCCGTTCCGGACGTAGGTGCTGTCGGTGTAGAAGTGCACGACAACGGGGCGCTTGAGTGCCTCAAGCGCCATGATCGGCGCCATCAGCTCCATCCGGTTGTTGGTGGTCTCACCCGGCTCGCCCCCGCAGAGCTCGAGGACGTGCTCGCCCTGACGCAGCACCGCGCCCCAACCCCCGGGGCCCGGATTCGGCGTACAGCCGCCGTCGGTATGGATGACCACCACGTCTTCACTCACCGCGACATCATGCCTTGCGGCAAGCGACCTATTTCGACCGCCGGCGGAAAGATCCGGGAGAAGTTGACGTCGTAGCCCCAGCCGAACGCTGGGTCCGGCTTGGAGCGAGCAGGGAGACTCGGCCCCATGGTGAGCATCCTGTTGTCGGTGACCTTTGCGTGCGGACTGCTGATCGCCGTGGCCCACGTCCTCAACCAGGGTTTCATCGCCCCGGTCTACGACGTCGTCGCGAACCTGGCCGCCTTCGCGAGCGCGATGGCCGCGTCGATCCTGCTCGGCCACGTGCTGCCGGCAACGTTCTCGGCGGTGGCCATCGGCTGCTGGCTCGTGTTGGCGCGCCGGACCATCCTGGCTCGGCGAGGTCAACCCGCGGAGTCGTGAGCTCGATCCACCCGCATCGTCCGCAGCACCAGGAACAAGGCGACGAGCGCGATCGCGTTGGCGATCAGGACGACAGCGATCGCCAGATCCGATGACCTGTCGTAGGAGAAGCCGAGGAGCCCGCCGGCAACGAGCAGCGCGGCCCCGCGAACGAATGCCAACCACCCGAAGGCCACGGCCCGGGACGCGCTGGGCACCAGCTCGGTGACGACGGCCTTGACCGTCGAGTCGAGAACGCCGTTGACGACTCCCCAGACGGCGACGCCGACCCAGATCAGCCACACCCGATCGGTCAGGGCGAGGACCGAGACGCCCGCGGCAACGGGCACGGCGAGCAGCGTCAGCGGACCGCGACGGTCGTAGACCCGGCCCATCACGAGTCCACTGAGCCCGTCCACGGCCATGGCGACCGCGAACAGCAGGGGTACCTGCGCGTCGCTGAGAAGATGGCGGGTCTGGGCGTGGAAAGCGAGCAGCGGAAACGAGGCGACGCCGCAGGAGAGGATGCCGACCGCGGCGACGTACTGCCAGAACAGCCGGGGCAGGGGCCTGGAGGCCGGCGCACCAGCCACGACGTCGGACTGCTCGACGGTTCCTGTTTCGTACGCCGCCGGATCAGGCACCCGACGGCGGAGCCACCCCAGTACGACGAGCACCGCGACGCCGGGAACCGCGAGTGAGCCGAAGGCCAGCCGGTAGTCACCGGCGCGCCAGCTCAGCAGCGCCGCCAGCAGGAGCGGCCCCAGGACGGCGCCCGTCTGGTCCAGTGCCTGGTGGACGCCGAACGCGCTGCCGCGGCCGGTCTGTGCGGACGCGTGGGAGAGCAAGGTGTCCTTGGCCGGCGACCGCACCGCCTTCCCGAGCCGCTCGGTGCCGTAGAGCAGCAACGCGGGCGCCATCAGGCTGGTGACTCCGATCAGCGGCACGCTCAGCACCGTCAGCGCGTAGCCCAGGATCGTCCAGGTCCAGTAGCGACCGGTGCGCTGGACCGCGTAGCCCGACACAACGCGCAGGCTGTAGCCGACGAACTCGCCACCACCGGCCACCACACCGACGACGGTGGCGGAGGCGCCGAGCGTGGCGAGGTAGGGACCGATGATGCTGCGAGCACCTTCGTAGACCATGTCGGCCAGCAGGCTGACGATCCCGAAGACCAGCACGAAATGCCAGGGCTTCACCCCGGGACGAGCCAGAGCTCCCGGCTGCATCGGGTCATCACTCTCCACGGTCACTCCGGGCGGTCGAGGGGCTGTTCCACTGCCCCGTGGTTTGGTACGTGCTGGAACCTACCGATCACCCCGAGTCGGCCACGGCACTAGTCAGTACCGAGCTCAGAGCGAGCGCAGGACCAGCGTCCGGCTGGTGCTCGGGCGCAGGTTGCGGTTGCCGCGGTAGTGGACCGTGAGTCGGTGGGTGCCCGGACGCAGCAGGGGCAGGGCGATGGTGATCGTGCCGTTGGCACTCCGGCTCAGTAGGACACGGCTGATCCTGGTGGTGCCGTCGTAGACCGCCAGGACTCCGGTCGGGGTCGTCCCCCAGGCCGCTACCGTCATCGTGATCTTCGCGTGCGCCCGGTGACGCACGCGTGACGTGCTCAACCTGGCACTGGTGGTGGTCGCTTCCTTCCGGATCGTGACCGCGCCAGCCGCGGAGGTACTCGAGGCGACGTCAGGGTCGCCGTGGTAGGTCACCGCGATCCGATAGGCCCCGGTCGGGACCGCGGTCCCCGGCACGAGGATCCTCGTGGTCGCGGTGTAGCGGCCGTTGGAGTACGTGCTCGCGCCCAGCGTCGCGGTTCCGAGGGTCGTCGTGCCGGCCTTGGCCGTCACCGTGCCGGACACGTCCAGGGCGGAGCTGACGGTGACCGGTATCGCGTACACGTGCCCGTAGGTCGCCGCCGCAGGGACCGTTGCCGTCGTGGTGGAGCGGGCGAGTGGGGTGACCGATGCCGGACTGCTCAGCTGGGAGATGCCCATGCGGTTGGACGCGGTGACGGTGACGGTGTAGGCGGTGCCGTCCAGAAGTCCGGCGATCGTGCACGAGGTCGTGGTCGCCGTCGTGGTCGAGCAGGTCGCACCCCCGGGCTCGGCCGTGGCGGTGTACCCCGTGATCGGTGCGCCGCCGTTGTACGGTGCCGACCAGGTCACCCGGGCCGCCCCGTCACCGGATGCGGCCGACACGCTGGTGGGCGCGGTCGGCACCGTCGCCGGAGTGACAGCGGTCGAGGGGGTCGAGGCCGGGCCCGTCCCGATGGCGTTCGCCGCGGCGACGGTGAACGTGTAGACGTGTCCGTTCGTCAAACCGGTCGCGGTGCACGAGGTGGTCGTCGAGGACAGGCTGCCCGCACACACCGTGGACCGGGCGTTGCGGTTCGACGCGTCGATCGCGACGACCGTGTAACCGGTCACCGCAGACCCGCCGTCGAAAGCAGGAGCGGACCAGGACACGGTTGCCGAGCGGTCCGCGGACGACGCCGCCACCCCGGTCGGTGCATCAGGAGGACCCTTGGGCGTCACCGGCGTCGACGCAGCCGACGCTGCGGAGGTCCCGATGCTGTTGGTCGCGGTCACGGTGAACGTGTACGCCGTCGCGTTGGCCAGACCGGTCACCGTCGCCGTGGTCGCACCCGTCGTGCTGGCCGTGCGGCCCCCCGGAGACGCAGTCACCTTGTACGCCGTGATCGGCGCACCCCCGTTGCTGGCAGGAGCGCTCCACGAGACCACGGCCCGGCCGTTGCCCGGAGTGGCCGCCACCCCTGTCGGTGCCCCGGGCACGGTGACGACCAGCCGGAACGCCATCGCGTCCACGCCGATCTTCGTCTTGGTCGCGCTGGGGTCGTTGTCACCGACGTGAACCACGATCGAGCTGCCGGCCTTGGCGGTGTAGGTGCCGAGGCTGGCGTAGGCGCCGTTGGATTGCTGGCTGAGGATCCTGTGGGTCGTCCCGAGGGCGTCGGTGATCGTGTACGGCGCCTTGGCGGTCGCGTTCGTCGACGGGATGTAGGCCTGGACGGCGTAACGCCCAGGTGCCAGGTGCGGCGACCAGGTGGCCCCGTTGGCCTCGGTCGAGCCGTTCGAGTACGTCCAGTAGGCCATCCGCTTCAGTCCCGCCGGGGCTCCGGGCCGCCAGTACGTCATGGACCCGGTGAAGACGAATCCGCTGCTGCCCGGCCCCAGGACGTTGGTGCCGTAGTTGACGGGAACCGCGGTGCCCGCGACGGCTGCATCCACCCAGTTGGCGTCGATGTTCAGACTGACTCCGCCCCAGCTCTGGTTGGCGCCGCCGGCGTACTGGTGCACGCGCTGGTGACTTCTCCAGTAACTGTCGGAAAAGGCCGGGTAGCTGCTCGCGTCGGACGTGTTCTGGAGCTGGTTCCAGTGCGCGAACCAGACATCGTCGGGCGCGCTGAACCCGGTCGAGCCCACCGAGGTTGCCATGTTGACCATCAGCGACGCGGTGCTGCCGTAGGCGCCGGACTTGTACCCGAGGCGGTGCAGCTCGGCGGTCCAGGCGGAGATGAACTTCATCACCGTCTGCTTGCACCCGGTCACTCCGGAGTTGTAGGCCTCCATGTCGTAGTAGATCGGCGTACCCGCGCCCAGGCCGAAGAACTTGGCACGTGAGACGGCGTCGTCGGCGCTGGAGGTGCCTTGCGCGGCGGCCTTGGACGCAACGATCATGGCCAGGCCGGACTGGTAGACGCACGGAGCCTGGACCCCCACGTAGAGCGGCAGGAGCCCGAAGCCCAGCGCACGAACCTGGCTGACCCAGCTGGCGGAGAGGTTGCCGTCCCCACAGGCTCGCATCGACCCGCCGATGTAGATCCCGGCCGCACGGTACGGCGAGCTGAGCCAGGCCTTCATGCTGGTGACAGACGGAGCAGAGCACGTGTCGAAGGCCATCCCGGTGAACGTCGAGGACGCAACAGCGGCCGAGGCCTGGGCGGTGAAGGCGCCGGGGCTGGATGCTGCTCGGGCCGCGAGCACGGGCGTGCCGGTGGCCGGTGCCGCGGCCACCGTGGGGGTCGGTGCCGGAGTGGACGGAGTTGCCGACGCGACCGCGGAGGCGAGGACGCGGTCGACCGGGGAGCTGGTCGTCCCCCACGTCGCGTCCACCTCGACTCCCTGCGCAGGGAACTGCGCCCGCTTGTCGTGAGCCACCGGGTCGACACCCACGCGAGCGGTCAGGGGGCCCACTCTCGCGTCAAGGAACGCGGGCCCGTCCTGGGGCGTCCTGGCCACCGGTCTCAACCAGATCGTGTCGGTCCGCCCGACGGCGTGTGCCGGACAGTCCGACTGTGCACCCGGCGTCCCCAGGTAGACGGCTGTCCTGTCGAACCGGAGGCACGCACGGGGATGCGACCGCAGATCGACGACCGGCCAGCCAGCCGGCACCGTGACCCGCACACCGTTGTAGGTGACGAACCTGGTTGAAGCCGCGACGTGCGCGGAACTCGACGCCTGCTCCCCGAGCCGGGGCGGAACCTGCGCCGTGCTGGGCGCGAGCACCACGACGAGGGCCGCCGCACAGCCGAAGCCGACGTAGCCGACCCGCTTGATCACCCGACCCGCCTGGACGACACGCATGCGAACCCCCTTCCCCGTGGCACGGCGCGCCACACAGGTGACCACCGCCGGTCGATAGCCCCACTCACCGCGTCCGAATTGTCGAACCCGATACAGATTGACACACGTCGGTGGTTTGCGTCCGGATTGCCGGCTCTTGCGCGGGCCTTCGCGAGGGGAACAGCGGGCATGGATCCCTCCGGGCCCAGGGCTACACGTTGAAGCGGAACTCCACGACATCCCCGTCGGCCATGACGTAGTCCTTGCCCTCCATGCGCACCTTGCCCGCAGCCTTGGCGGCTGCCATCGACTCCGCCGCCACCAGGTCGTCGTAGGAGACGATCTCGGCCTTGATGAAGCCCTTCTGGAAGTCGGTGTGGATCACGCCGGCGGCCTCGGGGGCGGTGGCGCCCTTCCTGATCGTCCAGGCGCGCGCTTCCTTCGGTCCTGCGGTCAGGTAGGTCTGCAGGCCGAGGGTGTCGAAGCCGACGCGCGCCAGGACGTCGAGGCCGGGCTCGGTGACGCCCATCTCTGCCAGCATCTCGCGAGCCTCGGCCTCGTCACCGAGCTCGACGAGCTCGGACTCGAACTTGGCGTCGAGGAAGATCGCCTCGGCCGGCGCGATCAGGGCGCGCATCTCGTCCTTGAGGGTCTCGTCACCGAGCTCGTCGGCGTCGCAGTTGAAGACATAGATGTACGGCTTGGCGGTGAGCAGGCTGAGCTCGCGGACCAGGTCGAGGTCGAGCTTCGACGCGATGATCGGCGTACCGGCCTCGAGAAGCTCCTTGGCCTCGAGGGTCGCCGCCAGGTTGGCCGCCATAGCTTTGTTGGCGCGGGCTTCCTTCTCCAGCCGGGGGATCGCCTTCTCGACGGTCTGCAGGTCGGCCAGGATCATCTCGGTCTGGATGGTGCCGATGTCCGAGGCCGGGTTGACCTCGCCGTCCACGTGGGTCACGTCCTCGTCGCGGAAGACCCGGGTGACCTGGCAGATCGCCGACGCCTCCCGGATGTGCGAGAGGAACTTGTTGCCCAGCCCCTCTCCTTGCGAGGCACCCGCCACGATGCCGGCGATGTCGACGAACTCGACCGTCGCCGGCAGGATCTTCGCCGAGCCGAAGATCCCGGCCAGCTTCTCGAGCCGCTCGTCCGGTACGGCGACGACGCCGACGTTCGGCTCGATCGTCGCGAACGGGTAGTTCGCCGCAAGCACGTTGTTCTTCGTGAGCGCATTGAAGAGCGTTGACTTGCCCGCATTGGGGAGACCGACGATGCCGATAGTGAGTGCCACCCGCGGATTCTAGGGCAGCATGTCGGCGTGGAGATCATCCGAGTCGATGCACCCGACCCACAGGCCACGATCGTCCTGGTCCACGGCGCCTGGCACGCAGCCTGGTGCTGGCAGGACGGCTTTGCCCAACGCCTCGCCGAGCACGGGATCTCGTCGCTGTCCCCGAGCCTGCGCGGCCACGGTGGCTCCTCGGACGGCGTCCGACTGAACCGGATGCGGATGCGCGACTACGCCGACGACGTCGCCTCGGTCCTGGCCGGCCTCGACGCTCCGGCCTTCGTGGCCGGGCATTCGATGGGCGGCGGCGTGGTCCAGGGCCTGCTCGAACGCACCGACCGCCCGGTGCTCGCCGGCGCCGCGCTGCTTGCCTCGATGCCTCCGCGTGGCGTCATCGGCGTGACCACCCGGGTGGCACGGCACAGTCCCGGCACCTTCCTGCTCGCCAACGCCACCATGAACCTCGCCCGCCTTGCCCGTACGCCGGACCAGGTGCGCGCTCTCTTCTTCCGCGCCGCGACGCCGTTCGACGTGGTCGCGGCGACGACCGCACGGGTCCAGTCCGAGTCCTACCTGGCGTTCTTGGACATGCTGGTGCTCGACCGCCCGCGTCCTCGGTCGGTCGACGAGCAGGTGTTCGTCCTGGGTGCCGGAGAGGACCCGATCTTCAGCCGGGCCGAGACCGCGGCGACCGCCCAGGCGTGGGGCACCGAACCTGTCATGATCGAGGGCATCGGGCACGACGTGATGCTCGACGTGGGCTGGGAGGCCGTTGCGGATCAGCTCTCCGCATGGGTGCTGAGCAACTCACCCCGGTGACGCCAGGACCAGGTCAGGGCCGTCACCGAGAAGGTCAAGGTGAGCGCGACGACGAGCGCCTCGAAGGCACCGCCACCGCCTTTGCCGAAGATGCCGTGCTCGACGTCGTACAGGAAGTCCATGCTGAACAGGTACAGGCCCGCACTCCCGGCGGCCAGGAGCCAGAGCAACGCGCTCGGCCGACGCCGCCGCAGTGCGACCAGCGCCAGGACGCAGGCAGCACCGATCCAGAGGTCGGCGAGCGGGAAGGAGTTCTCGAAGGCGTCGTAGGCCGAGGTGTGCTCGCTCGCGATCCAGTCGCGCTGAGCGAACCACAGGGTCCAGTAGGTCAGGTCGAGCAGGATCGCCACCAGCACCATGACCTCGATGAGCCTCCGCATGCCTGCATCCTGCACCACCGGACTACCCTCAGCCCGTGCGCATCGCGACCTGGAACGTCAACAGCCTCCGCTCCCGTATCGACCGCGTCGAGGCCCTCCTCGAGCGCCACGACATCGACGTGCTCGCCCTGCAGGAGACCAAGGCACGCGAGGACCAGCTGCCGCTGATGGGACTCCAGGCACGCGGTTACGACATCGCGTCCGCGGGCTACAACCAGTGGAACGGCGTCGCCGTCATCTCCCGCGTCGGGATGGAGGACGTCGCTGTCGGTTTCCCGGGGATGCCGGAGTTCGCGGGGATATCCGAGGCGCGCGCGATCGGCGTGACGTGTGCCGGCGTACGGGTGTGGTCGCTGTACGTGCCCAACGGTCGCAAGGTCGACGACCCGCACTACGTCTACAAGCTGGACTGGCTCGCCAAGCTGCGCGCCGCAGCTCTGGAGTGGACCGGTCAGCCGGTGGCCCTGGTCGGCGACTGGAACATCGCACCCACCGACGAGGACGTCTTCGACATGGCGCAGTTCGCCACCTCGACCCACGTCACCGCGCCCGAGCGCGCAGCGTTCCAGGCCTTCCTCGACGCCGGCTACACCGAGGTGACCCGCCCGCGGCTGCCGGGCCCCGAGGTCTACACCTACTGGGACTACTACCGCCAGCGCTTCGAGCGGAACCGTGGCCTGCGCATCGACTTTGTCCTCGGCTCCCCCGCGTTCGCCGACCGGGTCGTCGGTGCCTTCATCGACACCGACGAGCGTGACCCGGCGCAGGGCACCGGGAGTCCGTCCGACCACGCCCCCGTGATCGTCGACCTTGCGGACTGACGTGAGCGACGACCAGCTCTGGGAACGCTGGACGTCGCTGGTGAACCTGACGGCTGAGGAGCTCGAGGAGTGGCTCACGACCCCGGAGTCGCACTCGGTCGGTTCCAAGGTCTACGGCGAGGAGTCGGTGGGCCATGCGAGCGGTCGCCGGATCGTCGGACTGCTCGAGCGGAGTCGTGAGGAGCTGTCGGCCGAGGACTGGCGACACGTCCGCAAGACTGTCGGCTTCATCCGGCGGCACACCGCACAGCGCCCCGACGGCGACGTGAGCGAGACCCGGTGGCGCTACTCGCTGATGAACTGGGGCCACGACCCGCTCCGGGATCAGTGACCCGCGACGTAGGTTGGATCCATGGCCAGAAGGACACGGAGGCCGCGACCGTGCGGCGCTGAACGGTACGTCGGCGAGATCATCCTGGTCGCCTTCGCCGGCATGACGATGCAGGTGGTCGCGATGGGGTACGGCGAGAACCTGCTCGGTCCGCCGACGTTCTGGATCCTCATCGAGTTCGCCCTGCTGATGCTCGTCCAGGTACGGCGCAGCGAGCTCGCCCGCAGTCTGATCATCGTGACGGCGACCGCGGGAGCGATCCTGAACGCGCCCGGGATCTCGAACGCCGATGCCGTCAACGTCATGTTCGTCGCTTTCCTCATCCAGGCCCTCGCGCTGGCGGCTCCGCCGGTACGCCGCCACGTCCGGACACCGCGGCTGCGCGGCCCCACCGCTGCCTCCTGACCGGATCTGTCGGTGGGTGCTGTCACCGTCGAGGCATGGAGATTCTGATTCCGCTGCTCGCGCTGGTGCTCGGCATCCTGCTCGGGGTCCTCGGCATGGTGCGCCTCGGACACGGCTCGTCCTCGCTCGCCCCGCTCGCGCCCGCCATCGACCAGGCTCTGATCCGCGAGGACCTCAACCGGCTGCACGACAAGATGACCGACCTCGAACACCAGCGGGTCTCCTGGCAGAGCACGCTGCACCAGCAGGTCGACGAGGTCCGGCACTCCACCGATTCGCTGCGCCGGGAGACCTCCGCCCTGACCACCGCACTGCGCAAGCCACAGGTCCGGGGACAGTGGGGTGAGCTCCACCTGCGGCGCAGCATCGAGCTGGCGGGCATGGTCGAGCACTGCGACTTCTCCCAGCAGGTCCACCTGGTCGGCGCCGAGGGCATCCAGCGCCCCGACGTGGTCATCCACCTTGCCGGCGGCAAGAACCTCGTCGTCGATGCGAAGGTTCCGCTGGCGGCGTACCTGGACGCCCTGACGACCGAGGACCCCGACGCGCAGCAGGCCCAGCTGGCCCAGCACGCCCGCCAGCTGCGCGCCCATGTCGACCAGCTCGCCGGGAAGGCCTACTGGCGGGCGCAGCCGAACAGCCCGGAGTTCGTGGTCCTCTTCGTGCCGGCCGAGTCGTTCCTCTCGGCAGCCCTGGACGTCGAACCTGAGCTCCTCGAGTACGCCGCGACCCGCAACGTCATCCTGGCGACGCCGACGACGCTGATCGCCCTGCTCCGCACGGTCGCCCACGGCTGGACGACCGAGGTGCTGGCCGAGCGCACCCGCGAGATCCACCAGCTCGGTCGCGACCTGTACAGCCGCCTCGGCACCGTCGGACGCCACCTCGACAAGCTCGGCCGGTCACTGAAGACCAGCGTGGAGTCCTACAACAGCGCTGTCGGGTCCCTGGAGAACCGGGTGTTCGTGACCGCGCGCCACTTCTCCGACGTCGCGGAGCTGTCCGAACCCCTAGTCGCACCGCGGCCTGTCGAGGAGGCACCGCGCCCGCTCAGCGCCGTCGAGCTCCTGGAGGCCGTGGCGGACCATCGACCCGAGCTTCCGGACCTCGACGGCTCCGGTCCCGGGGCCGGTCCCGGCGTGGCTCCCCAGCTGCCCCGGGTGGCAGACCTACCGTAGAGCCCGTGAGCGCACCCACGTTGTGGGAAGAAGGCCGTTGGCCCGGCTCCCGGGTCACGCGGTTCTCGATGTTCGCGTGCGTGCTGCTCGCCGGCCTCGACCTCGCCGCCTTCGGCCACCTGGAACGACTCTTCGACTCCGGCTTCATCCTGTTGTGCGTCGCGATGGCACTGGTCGTCCGGCCCTCGGACTTCGTCGTGGTCGGCGTCCTCCCGCCGATGTTGCTGCTGGCAGTCTCGATGCTGCTCGGGACCGTCGACAGGGGTGCCGTGGCGAGGCGCGGCGACAGCCTCGTCCAGTCCGTGATCTCAGGTCTGGCACACCACTCGGGACCGCTGATGGCCGGGTACCTGCTCGCGCTCGCGGTCCTGGCTATCCGGACCCGGGTGCTCAGGCGACACCGGCGCCGGATGCGTGAGGGCTATTCGAACCTGGCCGGGTCGCCGGCGCCGTACCGGGTGATCTCGGGTGAGCCCGAGGTGAAGTCGACGACGGTCGTGGGCAGCGAGCCGCACTCTCCGGAGTCGATCACCGCGTCCAGCACCTGATCCAGCTCGTCCTTGACCAACCAGCCCTGGGTCATCGGCTCCGTCTCCCCCGGCAACAGCAGCGTGCTCGACAGCATCGGCTCGCCGAGCTCCTCGAGCAGCGCCTGCACGACCGGATGGTCAGGGATCCGCACGCCCACGGTCCGCTTCTTCGGGTGCATCAGCCGCTTGGGCACCTCACCCGTCGCCGGCAGGATGAAGGTGTAGGGCCCCGGGGTGGCAGCCTTGATCGCCCGAAAGGCCGCGTTGTCGATGTGCGCCAGCTGCCCCAGCTGCGCGAAGTCTCGGCATACCAGGGTGAAGTGGTGCTTGTCGTCGAGCTGGCGGATGGACCTGATCCGCTCGAGACCGTCCCGGTTGCCGAGCTGGATGCCGAGCGCGTAGCCCGAGTCGGTCGGGTAGGCGAGCAGGCCGTCCTCGCGCAGGATGGCGACGGCCTGCGAGATCAGCCGCGCCTGCGGGTCGACCGGATGGACGTCGAGATAGCGGGCCATCAGGTCGTGGACGGGCCTTTTGCCGCGCTCTCAGCCAGACGCATGTCGCGCCGCAGCTCAGGCGGAAGCGCGAAGATCAGCGACTCCTCGGCCGTGTGCACGGCCTGGGCATCGGGGTACCCGTGCTCCGCCAGGAAGCGCAGGACCCCGTCGACGAGGTCCTCGGGCACCGAGGCCCCGGAGGTCACGCTGACCCTGTCGACCCCGGTCAGCCAGGTGACGTCGATCTCGGTGGCATCGTCGACCCGGTGGGCGGCCTTCGCGCCGGCCTCGAGGGCCACCTCGGCCAGCCGCACGCTGTTGGACGAGTTCGCCGAACCGACCACGATCACCAGGTCTGCCTCGGGGCTGATCTCCTTCACCGCGAGCTGGCGGTTCTGGGTGGCGTAGCAGATGTCGTCGCTCGGCGGGTCGAGCAGCAGCGGGAAGCGCTCGCGGATGGCATCGACGGTGGCCATGGTCTCGTCGACCGAGAGCGTCGTCTGGGACAACCAGGCGACCTTGGCGGGATCGCGGACCACGATGTTCGGCACGTCCTCGGGGCTCTGCACGAGCTGGATGTGCTCGGGGGCCTCGCCCGCGGTGCCTTCGACCTCCTCGTGGCCCTCGTGGCCGATCAGCAGGATGTCGTAGTCGTCGGCGGCGAACCGCTTGGCCTCGTGGTGCACCTTGGTGACCAGCGGGCAGGTGGCGTCGATCGTCTTGAGGTCGCGGGTCAGCGCTTCGGCGTGGACAGCCGGGGAGACACCGTGGGCGGAGAACACCACGGTCTCGCCGGCCGGCACCTCGTCCAGCTCCTCGACGAAGATCGCACCACGGGACTCGAGGTTCGCCACGACGTGCTTGTTGTGCACGATCTGCTTGCGCACGTAGACCGGGGCGCCGTACAGGTCCAGCGCCTTCTCGACGGTGATCACGGCGCGGTCGACGCCGGCGCAGTACCCGCGCGGTGCGGCGAGGAGGACGGCGCGCTCGGCCTCGGGGAGGACGCGGGGCATCGCCAGGTCGGTGTCCATGGGCTCCATCGTAGTGGGCCGCGACTAGGGTGCCTTCATGCCGCTGTCGACCACCCCGGAGAGTCCGATCCCGGTGCGCCAGGTCGTCGGCATGATCACCGGCTGGGTCGACCGCCTCGGCTCGGTGTGGGTCGAGGGCCAGGTCGTCCAGCTCAACCGACCGGCCAACTCCAACACCGACTTCCTCACCCTGCGCGACAAGCTCGCCGACGTCTCGGTGCAGCTGACCTGCCCGCGGGCCGTCGTCGACTCGTTGCCGACGCCCCTGGTCAACGGTGCCCAGGTCGTCGCGCACGCCAAGCCCTCGGTGTACCCGAACCGCGGCTCCCTCTCGCTCCAGGTTCGGGAGCTGCGCCTGGTCGGTGAGGGCGAGCTGCTGGCCAGGCTCGAGCGCCGCCGTCAGCTGCTGGCAGCCGAGGGCCTCTTCTCCCCGGACCTCAAGCGACCCCTGCCCTTCCTCCCGCGACGCATCGGCCTGGTCACCGGGAAGGACTCCGCCGCCGAGAAGGACGTCCTGGAGAACGCCCGTCGCCGGTGGCCGGGCGTCGCCTTCGAGATCCGGTACGCCGCGATGCAGGGCGTCAACGCCGCGGCGCAGGTCATCGACGCGCTCGGTGCGCTGGACCGCGATGCCGAGGTCGACGTGATCGTGATCGCCCGGGGCGGCGGCTCGGTCGAGGACCTGCTGCCGTTCTCCGACGAGGCCCTGATCCGCGCGGTCCACGCCGCCACGACACCGGTGGTCTCAGCGATCGGGCACGAGCCGGACTCCCCGATCCTCGACCTGGTGGCCGACCTGCGGGCGTCGACGCCGACCGACGCAGCCAAGAGGATCGTTCCCGATGTGGCCGAGGAGGCCCAGCGGGTCGTCGCGCTGCGCGAACGCTCCCGCCGGACCATCGGCCACCTGCTCGGTCGTGAACAGCAACAGCTCGACGCTTTGCGGAGCAGGCCGAGTATGGCCGATCCGCGCAACGACCTGCTCGGCCGATCAGAGGAGATCAATGCCCTGTCGCGTCGCGGTCGCCGGGTCCTGGGCCACGTGCTGGACCGTGCCGCGGACGACCTCGGCCACAGCCTGGCCCGGGTACGGGCGCTGTCCCCGCTCGCGACCCTGCGCCGCGGCTACGCCGTCCTGTCCGACGCCGACGGGGCGCCGTTCTCCAGCATCGCCGACATCGGCGCCGGGTCCGCCGTGACGATCCGCGTCGCCGACGGCCGGATCAACGCCGCCGTGACGGGTGTCGAATCCATCCCGCTGCCCACCACACCGGAGGACAGCGCCACCGAGGACAGCCCTAACGAGGAGCAGGATGAGTGAGAACAAGCCGAGCGAGCTGAGCTACGAGGCCGCCCGCGAGCAACTCATCGAGGTCGTCCGGACCCTCGAGGCCGGCGGCACCACGCTCGCCGAATCGCTCTCGCTGTGGGAGCGCGGCGAGGAGCTCGCGAAGACGTGTCAGAACGCGCTCGACGGCGCCCGGGCGCGCCTCGACGCGGTCCTGGGCGCAGAGCAGGACGAGGGCTGAGGCTCAGCGAGCCGGCGGTGCCGTCAGGGCTGCGGCGTACGTGCGGATCTGCGCGTCCGGCGCGCTCCCGTACACGAGGATCCGCTGCTGGTTGCCGTCGAGGGCCCGGACCGTACGGATCAGTGCGTAGTCGCCGCCGGCATCGGTCCACGTCTGCCAGACGTGGCCGCCGACGGTGACGTCCTTGCCCTGGGTCGCGTTCTTGTCGACGTACTGGCTGAGCATGTCGCTGGTGGGGTCCAGCGACTCCTCCAGTCCGACGAACTTGCCGTTCGCGGTCAGCAGCCCGAGGTCCAGGTGTGGGCTGATGCCGGTCTGGTAGTTGGCGCTCGTGGCGCGCCAGCCCGTCGGGAGCTGCGCCGGGACCTGGAGCGCCAGCTTGTGATCGGCGGCGCCTGCACTGACCCAGATCTGCCACGGGACGGTCGGTACCGGGTTGACGTCCTTGGAGCTCGGCCTCGCCAGCAGGTACCAGCCGCCGGCAGCGCCCACGGCGACGAGCAGCGCCACCACCATGCCGGCCACGGAGCGGTCGGCGCGCGGGTTCGTGGCGGACTGGCTCATGGGCCCATCTTGCCAACCAGCTCCGGACCGCCCCGCACCGCCCGGTCGAGGCGTTCCCGGCGTGGCCCTGCTGGGGCAGACTGGCCTGGTGACGACGTACCGGATCGCAGAGGCAGCCGAGCTCCTCGGTGTCAGTGACGACACCGTCCGGCGCTGGGTCGAGGCGGGCAAGCTGACGTCGATGACCGACGGCGGACGTCTCGCGGTCGACGGTGGCGAGCTCGCCGTTCTCGCCGAGTCGCTCGCAGACTCCCCTGACGTCGCCGGCAGCCGCCGGTCCTCGGCGCGCAACCGCCTCGCCGGGATCGTCGTGGCCGTCCGCAAGGACAGCGTGATGGCGCAGGTCGAGATGATCTGCGGCCCTCATCGGGTGGTCTCGCTGATGTCTGCCGACGCGGCCGACGAGCTCGGCCTGGTTGCCGGAGCGCGAGCCGTCGCCTCGATCAAGGCGACCAACGTCGTCGTCGAGCGTCCGTGAGAGTCATCGCTGCGGCGTCATCCCCGCCCGACCGATAACATCAGCCCATGGCCGACTCCCACCGCCCCGTTGAGCTCGCCGTCGCCCCCTCCGTGCCCGACCGCAACCTCGCGCTCGAGCTCGTCCGGGTGACCGAAGCCGCCGCGATGGCCGCTGGTCGCTGGGTCGGCAAGGGCGACAAGAACGGTGCCGACGGGGTTGCTGTCAACGCGATGCGCACCCTGATCTCGACGGTCGGCATGCGGGGCACGGTTGTGATCGGCGAGGGCGAGAAGGACAACGCGCCGATGCTCTACAACGGCGAAGAGGTCGGGGACGGCGACGGCCCCGAGTGCGACGTCGCGGTCGACCCGATCGACGGCACCACGCTGACCGCGAAGGGCATGGCGAACGCCGTGTCGGTGCTCGCGGTCTCCCCGCGGGGCTCGATGTACGACCCGTCCGCGGTGTTCTACATGGAGAAGCTGGTCACCGGACCCGAGGCCGCCGATGTCGTCGACATCCGCTACCCGGTCTCCGAGAACATCCACCAGGTCGCCAAGGCCAAGGGCGGCAAGCCCGAGGACGTCACGGTCGTCCTGCTCGACCGACCGCGGCACGAGGGGCTGGCCAGCGAGATCCGCGACACCGGCGCCCGGATCAAGTTCATCACCGACGGCGACGTCGCGGGAGCGATCATGGCGGCCCGTGCGGACACCGGCGTCGACCTGCTCCTCGGCATCGGCGGCACGCCGGAAGGCATCATCACGGCGTGCGCACTGAAGTGTCTCGACGGCGTCATCCAGGGTCGGCTGTGGCCGACCGACGGCGATGAGCGTGAGCGCGCGATCGGCGCCGGTCACGACCTCGACCGGGTGCTCTACACCGACGACCTGGTCTCCGGCGACGACTGCTTCTTCGTCGCGACCGGGATCACCGACGGTGAGCTCATGAAGGGCGTGCGCTACCGCGCCGGCGGAGCCTCAACGCACTCGCTGGTGATGCGCAGCCGCAGCGGCACGATCCGCGAGATCATCAGCGACCACAAGCTCAGCAAGCTTCGCGCCTACGCCAACGTCGACTTCGAGCGCTGAGCACCTCGATGGCGATCGCATGATCGCGCCATGATCGTCGTCGTCGGTGAGTCCCTCGTCGACCTCACTCCGGGTGCCGACGGCAGCATCGTCGAGACCGTTGGGGGCTCGCCGCTCAACGTCGCGGTCGCGCTGGGCCGTCTCGACGTACCTGCCCTACTCATCACTGAGGTCGGCAACGACGACCGTGGTGAGCAGATCCTGCGCTACGTGCAGGCCAGCGAGATCGAGCTCATCGCGGCACCGAGTCACGGTGGCCGGACCGCGACCGCACGCGTGCGCGTCGTCGACGGCGAACCGGCCTACGACCTGGACGTGACCTGGTACCTCTCGGGCCAGGAGCTGCCGCATTGCGACGCGCTGCACGTGGGTTCGTTGGGCACAGTGCTGGAACCGGGTCGCGACAGCGTGCTCGACCTCGTCGAGCAGGCCTGGGCGCTCGACGTCTTCGTGAGCTACGACCCGAACGTCCGTGCCCAGGTGCTCATCGGTCAGGACCAGTCCTGGCGCGACGTCGAGTCGCTCGCCGACCGCGCCCACCTGGTCAAGCTCAGCGAGCAGGACATCGACCTGCTGCACCCCGGAGCCGACCCGGACGTCATCGCGCGCTCGTTGCTGACCGGCGATCGCACCGAGCTGGTGATCCTGACCCGCGGTGTCCGCGGCGCCACCGCGTACGTCGACGGGCTGGCGGTCGACGTACCAGCACATCCGGTCACGGTCGTCGACACCGTCGGTGCCGGTGACGCCTTCATGGCAGCCACGCTCGCCGTCCTGCTGGAGTCCAACGCCATGGGCCGGTACGCCGGCGGCGTTCCGCACGACGAGGTCGCCCTCGAGCACCTGCTCCGGGCCGCGACCGAGGTGGCCGGACTCAGCTGTGCACGGCCGGGAGCAGCGGCACCGCGTCGCTCGGAGCTTCGCGTCGGTTGGCCCGACTGACGCTCTGGGTCTCCAGAGCCATCCGTACGGCGTCGAAGACCAGCGGGTCCAGCGCCATCCCGACATGGCTCGCGCCCACCTCGACCGCAACCGCGGCGGGGTCGATGCAGGCCCGCCAGTCGACGATGCCGTCACGTCGGGAGTAGATGGCCGTGAACCCGACGTCGGGGTCGAGCGGCGCGTGGCTCTCCTCGAAGCTCGCCCGTGCGCACGCGCCGGCGATGCAGTCCTCGCTCATCAGGCCGCCGAACCCGGCACGCGTCAGCCGGGTCAGCAGTTCGGCATCCCAGGCCAGGACATCGTGGACCGCGCCAGGAGCCATGATCGGGCTGCCCATCGAGACGATGCCGGCGATCAGGTCGGGCCTGCGGGCCGCCAGGGCCCGCGCCAGCATGCCGCCCAGGCTGTGCCCGACGATGCTCACCTTGCGGCCGCGCCGCAGCGCGATCGACTCGACCCGGCGCTCGAGCCGATCGGCCGCGTCGCGGGTGCAGCCCATGTTGACGTGGATCTGCGACTTGTAGGTCCGGTAGCCGGCACCGCGCAGCATCCTGGCCATCGGCACCAGGGTCGTGTCGCCCGCCATGAACCCGGGAACCAGCAGCACCGGTTCGACGCCGAGCGGACGGTGGTGGCCCGCGTACGGCTGCGCGGAGCGAGCCTTGCGCTCGGCACGGGCGCGCACGACGTACCGGGCGGCCTCGGAGAGGACACTTCCCTCACGGGACAGTGCTCTGAGACCTTGGGGACCAGCAAAGCCTTCGGGCTTGAGGAAATCGCCCATCGGTGAGCTCACGGAGCCGAACGTAACGGAAACCACAGTTCTTCAAACGCAACTCGACTGATTTCGTCACGCGAGTCGGCGATGCTCGTGAGTAGATTTTTCCGACATACCACTCCGAAAGGCCCTCTGATGCCGCGCAGCCGATCCCGCAGGAACTCGCCCGACGCCTCGGGCGAGCCCGAGGTCGTCGTCAGCGGGGAGCTCTACGCGCCGGTCAGTCCCGGTGTCGAGCTCTGCTACCAGACCTTCGGCGACCCCGCGGCCGAGCCGCTCCTGCTCGTGATGGGGCTGGGCGGACCGATGACCTGGTGGGACCCGGCGTTGTGCACGCTGCTGGCCCGACAGGGGTTCTTCGTGATCCGGTACGACAACCGGGACACGGGCAGGTCCAGCCGCGGCACCGGCAGGGTCACCCGAACGATGCTGGTCCAGGCGTTCCTGGGGCGGACCGCGTTCAACGCCAGGACGAAAGCGCCCTACGCCATCACCGATCTTGCGATCGACGCGTTCGGGCTGCTGGACCATCTCGGCATCGCCTCGGCGCACGTCACCGGGGTATCGATGGGCGGCATGATCGCGCAGAGCATGGCGATCGCCGAGCCGGCACGAGTGCGCAGCCTGGTCTCGATCATGTCGACGACCGGACGCCGTACCGTCGGCTGGCAGGACCCGCGGTTGATCCCGGTCCTGCTCGCGCCGCGCGGCACGACCAAGGAGGCCTACATCGAGGGCGCCCGCAAGGTCAGCGCCCTGATCGGATCGCCGGGCTACCCCGAAGCGCCCGAGTCCGCCGACGCCCGGGCCTCGGAGACCTACGACCGCGGCGTCAGCGCGGCCGGCAACCTGCGGCAGATGCTGGCGGTCCTGACGCAGCCCGATCGTGGTCGGGCGCTGCACTCGCTGCGGATGCCGGCCGCGGTCATCCACGGCATGGAGGACCGGATGGTGCACCCCTCCGGTGGTCGCGCTACCGCCCAGGCGATCCCCGGTGCGAACCTGTTGCTGATCCCCGGGATGGGACACGACCTGCCGGTCGAGCTGCACGAGACGTTCGCCGAGACGATCCGCCGGACCGCCGACAAGGTTCTCGCAGAGCAGGTCTGACCGTAGGCTCGGAGCATGGCTCGGCGGCGGTCCCTGCGGATGGCGCTCGCAGCGGTCCTGATCGGCGCTGCGGTCGGCTCGCTGGCTGCCTGCTCGTTCAGCAAGGTCGCACCGAACGCGACGGTGCACGTGTCAGGACGTGTCGTCGGTCCCGGTGGGAAACCCTTCCGGCACATTCGGGTGATGCTGGTCCGCGAGGCTGACCTCGGTCAGGTGCTGTTCGGCTCGATCCTGGCTCTCGGGACGTTGAGTGCGATCTGTTTCGCGCCCGATCCGCCTGCCGTCTGCGACCGGGCGCGCACGACAACCACCGACGCAACGGGCCGGTACTCGTTCACCCTCACGGGCGCCGAGACCCAGGGCTCGCTCGGTCTCGAGGACACGCTCGACGTCGTCGTCGGATCCGATGGGGGTGCCAGCACCACTGTCCGGTTCGCAGCGAAGAGCACCCTGGTCCGGGTGCCGGACGCCCAGGTGGTCTGGCCGAACGACCAGGTCACCCAGTCGACTCCCCGGCCGGGGACAGTCCACGTGGAGATCGGGCCGAACCCGTTCATCCACGGAACGAACAAGACCTACAGCGTTCGTGTGTTCGACCACCAGACCCTGATCTGGGCCCAACCGCTCCACGACCGCAGGGGGATCCTCGACACTCGCGTGCTCGAGGACTTCCCCAGCACCCTGTCCTTCGACGTGGAGGCTCGCCTGCAGGGTGGGGAGGGTACCGGCGACGTCCGGGTCTCCTATCTCTCCCACCCGGTCCCGATCCAGTCGAGGGCCGGACCGCCGCCTTCGCGCGGCAAGCCGTGCGCCGCGGTGACAGGGACAAGACCCCACGTCGTCGGTGCCTCATCCGGGTGCGCACTCACCGACGGAGTTGTGGACGCGCCCGCGCGGCTGAGCGGTGGTGGCAAGGTCGTGACCGGAGCCGTGATCGACCTGGGCGCTCTCAGACCGGTCCACCTCGTCGTCGCCCGCGGGTTCGCCGGTCGGGTCGTGCTCGAGCTCTCGACGGACGGCGTCCACTTCCGGACTGTGGCGAGCGCGTACGTGGGCGGCGAACCGATCGCGCTGACTCCGCGCGACGCACAGCGGGCACGCTTCGTCAGGCTCCGTGCACCGTCGGGTCTCGATGAGAGCCTGGGCAGCGAGCTCTCCGTCTGGTGACGGCCCGGCTACCGGGCTCGGGCAGCACCCGGACCAAGGCCGCCCGAGCTGGGCCGGACCAGCCCGGACTACCCTTCCCCCGTGAGCACCGAGCCCGAATTCCACTACTCCGATCTCCTCCCGACCTCGCATGACGACACCCCGTACCGGCTCGTCACCCGCGAGGGCGTCTCCACCTTCGAGGCGGACGGGAGGCAGTTCTTGCGGGTGACTCCCGAGGCGATCCAGCAGCTGACCGCTGAGGCGATGCACGACATCTCGCACTACCTGCGTCCAGCGCACCTGGCCCAACTCCGCAAGATCATCGACGATCCCGAGTCCTCAGGCAACGACCGCTTCGTCGCCCTGGACCTGCTCAAGAACGTCAACATCTCCGCCGGTGGCGTGCTGCCGATGTGTCAGGACACCGGCACGGCGATCGTGATGGGCAAGAAGTCCGAGGGTGTGCTGACCGGGACGGACGACGCCGAGGCCATCAGCCGTGGCGTGTACGACGCCTACACCAAGCTCAACCTGCGCTACTCACAGCTCGCTCCCCTGACGACGTACGAGGAGAAGAACACCGGGACGAACCTGCCGGCCCAGATCGAGCTCTACTCGACGGCGCAGGGACCGAAGGGGCCGGAGTACAAGTTCCTCTTCATGGCCAAGGGCGGCGGGTCGGCCAACAAGTCGTTCCTCTTCCAGGAGACCAAGGCTGTCCTGAACCCGACGCGGATGCTGGAGTTCCTGGACGAGAAGATCCGCTCGCTCGGCACCGCAGCCTGTCCGCCGTACCACCTGGCGATCGTGATCGGCGGGACCAGCGCGGAGTTCGCCCTCAAGACGGCGAAGTACGCCAGCGCGCACTACCTGGACAACCTGCCGACCTCGGGGTCGATGAGCGCCCACGGCTTCCGCGACCTCGAGCTGGAGGAAGAGGTCTTCACGCTGACCCAGTCCTTCGGGATCGGCGCCCAGTTCGGCGGCAAGTACTTCTGCCACGACGTCAGGGTGGTGCGGCTGCCCCGCCACGGAGCCTCCTGCCCGGTCGCGATCGCGGTGTCCTGCTCTGCTGACCGCCAGGCGCTCGGCAAGATCACCGCCGACGGAGTCTTCCTCGAGCAGCTCGAGACGGATCCGGCCCACTACATGCCGGACGCCGGCGTCGCCGAGACGATTTCATCGGGGGATGGCTCCGGCGGCGAGGTCGTCGCGATCGACCTGAACCAGCCGATGGCCGACATCCTCGCCGAGCTGCGCAAGCACCCGGTCAAGACCCGGCTCTCGCTGACCGGCCCGCTGGTCGTGGCCCGCGACATAGCGCACGCCAAGATCAAGGAGCTGCTCGATGCGGGCGGCGAGATGCCGGACTACCTGAAGAACCACCCCGTCTACTACGCCGGCCCGGCCAAGACCCCGGCCGGCATGGCGTCTGGTTCCTTCGGACCGACCACGGCCGGACGGATGGATTCCTACGTCGACCAGTTCCAGGCCGCCGGCGGCTCGATGGTCATGCTCGCCAAGGGGAACCGCTCGAAGGTCGTCACCGAGGCGTGCAACAGCCACGGCGGCTTCTACCTCGGCTCGATCGGTGGCCCCGCGGCCCGGCTCGCGCAGGACTGCATCAAGAGCCAGGAAGTCATCGAGTACCCCGAGCTCGGCATGGAAGCCGTGTGGAAGATCGACGTCGTCGACTTCCCGGCCTTCATTGTCGTCGACGACAAGGGCAACGACTTCTTCACCGACCCGAGCGGTGCGGTGAACGTGCCCATCACGGGTCTGCGGGTGCGTTCCGCCGAGAAGTAGTCCCTGCGAGCGGGCCGAAGCCCGCCCGCAGGGATCAACTCACCTCGTGATCCGCAGCTGCACCGTCGCCGACGTGCCCGGGTTGTAGTTCCGGTCACCCGGATAGGTCGCCTTGACGCCGTACCTGGTGCTGCTGTGGTTGACGAAATGGATCGTCGCGACGCCGTTCACCAGGCGTGCCTGTCCGAGGACGGTGCCACTGCCCCGGCGCACGGTCACGACCCCGGTGGCGGGAATCCCTGCCACGGTGGTGACCCGCACCGTCACTGTGACGGTCCTGCCCCTCCTCACGGGGTTGGGCGACACGGTGATCCCGACGGACGAGGCCGACTTGGCGACGTGCAGCAGGACGGGAGCCGAGGTCCCGCCCTGGTGGCCCCCGTCACCGGCGTACTCGGCGGTGACGGGGTAGGCGCCGGCGACGGCCTCGGTGAAGTGGAGCTGGGCGGCTCCGGCGACGACCGTGCCCGTGGCCAGCGTCGTGCTGCCCTGCTTGATGACCACCGCACCGGTGGCCGGGGTGCCGGTGCCGGGCACCGTCACGTTGGCCGTCACCTGCTGACCGCGTCCCACCGGGTTCGGCGAGAGCGTCAGGTTGACTGCCGGCGCGATCTGCAGGCCCACGACCTGGGTCTTGTCACCCAGCTGGTTGCCGAAGTGCACGATCATCGCGCCGAGCGCCCCGTCGGTGGCGTAGGCCGCGGCGTCGCGTCGCAGGTTCACGACCGCACTGGGCGCGTCCGGGTACAGCAGCGGACTCGCATCGCCGGTGTAGCTGCCATACAACGCGATCCCGGGGTTCAGGACGTCGAACGACAGCGGGTTCACCAGGTTGCCATCCGGGTCGACGTCGCCGATCTTGTCGACCGGGTCGCCCTGGTACGGGCTGAACGACTGCACGATGTAACTGATCCGCGACTGGCCGGGTGACACCCCGGGGATCGCGCCGATCGCCGTCGGCAGCACCAGGGTGTCGCTGTTGAACATCGCCGTGTCGGTGTCGCCGAACGAGTCGTTGAGCGGCTCGACGTCGAGGACGTGACCGGTGTTCAGGTCGATCAGCTCGGAGACGAGGACGTCGGAGCTGGTCAACCTGGTGTTGAACAGCACCGCATCCGCAATCCCGTCGCCGTTGCCGTCGATGTAGATGTCGAACTCCTGCGACGACGCCGCCGTGCGCCACGGACCCTGGGTGTTGACGGCGAAGTACGCCTCACCAGCCATCGGATCCTGCGAGTTGGCCGTCAGCTCCGGCGCACTCGAGGTCACGCCCACGGCCTTGAGGTCGGCTGCCCGTTCGTCCGGGAAGCCGACGCACCCCGACGTCACCGAGACCGAGCAGGTCGGCGCCAGGCCGCTGAGCGCCTGCAGCTCGAAGCCGGCCACGGTCGACTGCGTCTTGGTGCCGTCGACGACCGAACCCTGGTTGTAAGCCTGTCCGGTCAACGGCAGCAGAGCGGTCTGCACGGCACCGTCGGGCAGCGTCAGCGACCCGGCCTGGGTCATCGTCGAGGCCGGACGCGGTGCCGCGTAGACGGGCACCCGGAGGTCGGGCGTGTCCGTCTGTGCGTTCAGCTCGAGCAGACCGGATGCGTCGGCCTGGAACTGCCGCGGCACCCCGTCCTGGAAGGTCGCGATCGTCGGGTCGACGGTCTTGGTCATCGCACTGGGGTCGAGGGTGAGGGTGAGGGTCACCGTGGTGCTCGACCTCGGGTCGACGGTGACGCTCGACGGCGAGACCGAGTACGTCGCTCCCGGAACCTCGGTGCGTGCCACGTACGAGACGTCGTAGCTCTGGGAGGTGAGTCCCGTGTTCTCCACCTTGATCGTCTTGGTGAGGACCGTCGGCGCGCTGACCGGCTGCGGACCGAACGACGCACTGACCGCGCCCGTCCCGCCCGCTACGTAGGCGAGCACCTGGTTGTCGAGTGCAGCGTCCGCCTTGATCCGACCGGCGCCGACCCGCTGCGGCGCATAGATGTCCCCGGTGTGGCTGGAACCGGTGAAGACGTCCTGGCCGGCCGTGTTCATGATGTCGGCCTTGGTCTGCTCGGCGTTCCAGTTCGGGTGCAGCGACTTCACCAGCGCTGCCAGGCCTGCGGTCATCGGTGTCGCCATCGAGGTTCCGCTGTCGTTCTGGCCCAGGTTGCCCGACCCGTTGCTGGCCGAGAAGACGGTGTCGCCCACAGCGGCGATGTCCGGCTTCACGTCACCGGCGTCGCCGATGCCGCGCGAGGAGAAGCTCGCGAGCTGGTCGTTGAGAGCCGTGTCGACCTGCCGGAACCCGTTGAGGGTCGTGCTCCCGATCGTGACCGTGTTGTCCGCCGCGAGCTGGGTGCGGATGGCGTCGCCGCCGCTCTTGGCGACCAGGACGCCCGGGATCGTGGCGCTCCCGGTGATGCCGGCGCTGAAGTGCTCCTCGTCGTCGGCGTAGATGAAGCCGATCGCTCCGGCGGCCGCGAGGTTGGCCGCGCGGGCAGCCGATCCGCAGCGCCTGTTCGAGTCGACGTCGGTCCACTCGACGAAGGCGATCTTGCCGTTCACCGCGTTGGCGTCGGCCGTGTTCAGCGGATTGCACGCGTCCAGGTTGGTCGACTGCGTGACCTGCGCGACGTCCCCGGACAGGTCCGGCTTGGTGGCCCAGTCGTACGCGATCGAGCGCTCAGCCGCGTAGGCACCGGCGATTCCGGCCGGAGCCGTCACGTTGAGGGCGTCGACCTGTGCGTACGCGTCACGGCTGGCTGCCGCGGTCAACGCTGATGTCGCATCGCCGGGTGAACCGCCGACGTCGTAGATGTCACCGGCGTTCCCCGAGGCCACGACGACGGTGATGCCGAGCGACGAAGCATCGTTCGTCGACACCGAGTCGCCGTCCTGGGGCGATCCGTAGTCCGAACCCAGGGACATGTTGATCACGTCGACGTGGTCCGAGGTGTCACCGTCGCCGTTCGGGTCGGCGGCTCGGTCGATGGCCGCGCTGACCAGGTCGGTCGAGCCGGCACAGCCGAACACGCGGTAGGCGTAGAGCTTGGCTTCCGGCGCCATGCCCGGGCCGATCCGCATGGTGTCGAACGGCGTCGAGGTGTTGTAGTCACCGGTGTACGTGCTGCCGTCGGCGTTCTCGCCGTACCCGGCAACGGTGCCTGCGACGTGGGTGCCGTGGCTGTTGCAGTCCAGCGGCCACGGGTCGGGCGAGGTCACCGGGTTGTAGTCCGGGCTCGTCGGGTCGCTGTTGTACGCGTCACCGGCGAAGTCGTACCCGCCGATGACCTTCGGCCCGGGGAACTCGTTCGCGGAGACCGGCTCGCCGAGCTGTGCCTTGGCGGCCTGGTAGTCGGCAACGGTGCCGACGCCACCGAAGTCGGCGTGGGTGTAGTCGACGCCGGTGTCGATGATCGCCACGGTGCTGTTGGCGCCGAGGTCACCGTGCGCCTCCCAGCCGGCCGGTGCGCCCTGGAGCGGGACGGCGTAGGAGTTGCTCGGCGTCTTCGGTGCGATCGGGTAGACCGCCGTTACTCCGGGCAGTCCCCTGAGACTGGCGTAGTTCCTGACGTCGGTCATCACCGCCAGCCCGGACAGCACGGCGTGGGTGCGGTAGAGCACGCTCGACCTGGCGGGGAGGTCGCTGATCACCTTGTTCTGGGCCGTGATGACGTTGTGCCTCTGGTTCACGGCTGCGTCGTGTGCTGCTGCCTTGCCCTGGCTCAGAGCGCCGGCGTACGCGCTGCTGGTGTCACGGATGCTGAGCTTGAGGAGGAACGCGTACCGGCCCTTGGTCGGCACGCCCGCGGGGAGGCCGTCCTGACCGGGCTCCGTCGGCACCGACTTCGGCTGCATGCTGCGCGGCAGGATCGTGTGGCCCTGGGCGGCCTGCATCAGGTCGTGCCGGGTGATCGACACACCCTGGGTGCCCGACGGACCGACCGGGGCCGCGATGGCGGTGGCACCGGTACCTGCCAGTGCTGCGACGACGGCAACGCTGGCCCCGATGGCGACTGCGCTGCGAGAGAAGTACGACATGCGAATTCCTCAACCCGAGGGTGCCCGAGCACCAAGGCCAGATCGACCTTGTTTGCGAGATGCGCTCGCACCTCACACTCAACCTCGTCCTCGGCAGATAACCACATCAACACCGCGGCCGCTAGTCACAAATGCAGGACAATTTGCGGTGTCGCGTAATAAAGACGGAGTGGATTACGTCGTGTCCGCCGGTCGGCACCCGACACCCGGCGCTCCGCATCCACCGCGGAAGTAGCCTTCGATCATGGACCCCGAACAGGGCACGCGGATCGAGCACGACTCCATGGGAGAGGTCGCCGTACCGGCCGACGCGCTGTGGCGGGCACAGACCCAGCGCGCCGTCGAGAATTTCCCGATCTCCGGCACGACCCTGGAGCGACGGCACATCGAGGCCCTCGCCACGATCAAGGCCAGCGCCGCGACCGTCAACGCAGACCTCGGGGTGATCTTGCCGGAGAAGGCGTCCGCGATCGCCGCTGCGGCCGAGCAGGTGATGACCGGCACCTACGACGCCCACTTCCCGCTCGACGTCTTCCAGACCGGGTCCGGGACGAGCTCGAACATGAACGCCAACGAGGTGATCGCCTCGCTCGCGGCGCGGGCCGGGACCGACCTGCATCCCAACGACGACGTCAACGCCAGCCAGTCCAGCAACGACACGTTCCCCACCTCGATCCACGTCGCCGCGGCCCTCGGGGTCGTCGAGGACCTCGAACCCGCGCTCGACGTACTGGCCACCGCGCTGGAGACCAAAGCGGTCGAGTTCGCCGGCCTGGTGAAGTCCGGTCGCACCCACCTGATGGATGCGACCCCAGTGATGCTCGGCCAGGAGTTCGGTGGCTACGCCGCCACGATCAGACTGGCGATCGAACGTCTGGAGTCGGTGCTCCCCCGGGTCCGCGAGCTCCCGCTGGGCGGCACCGCGGTCGGTACCGGCATCAACACGCCCCCGGGATTCGCGGCAGCAGTCATCGACGAGCTCGCCCGGCGCACCGGGCAGGGCTTCACCGAGACGCGCAACCACTTCGAGGCCCAGGGCACCCGGGACTCCCTGGTCGAGCTCAGCGGCGTCCTCAAGACGATCGCGGTCGGCCTGACCAAGATCTGCAACGACCTGCGCTGGATGTCCTCGGGCCCCACCACCGGGCTGGCCGAGATCCACCTGCCCGACCTGCAACCGGGCTCGAGCATCATGCCCGGCAAGGTGAACCCGGTCCTGCCCGAGGCGACCCTGATGGTGTGCGCCCAGGTCATCGGCAACGACTCCGCCATCACCACCGCCGGGGCGGCCGGCAACTTCGAGCTCAACGTGATGATGCCGGTGATGGCGCGCAACCTGCTGGAGTCGATCCGGATCCTCTCGACCTCGACGCGACTGCTCGCCACCCGGTGCGTCGAGGGCATCAGCGCTGATGCCGATCGGATGCGGCGCTATGCCGCGTCCTCGCCGTCGGTGGTCACCCCGCTCAACAAGTACCTCGGCTACGAGGAGGCGGCCAAGGTGGCCAAGGAGTCCCTCAAGCACGGCCGCACCATCCGAGAACAGGTCCTGGAGATGGGGTACGTCGATCGCGGGGTCGTCACCCTCGAAGAACTCGACGCAGCGCTCGACACCGAAGGAATGACGCACCCATGAGCAAGACCATCATCATCACCGGGGCCAGCGACGGCATCGGCCTGGAGGCTGCGAGCCAGCTCGCCGCCCAGGGTCATCACGTCGTGCTCGTCGGCCGCAACCCGACCAAGCTCGCCGCTGCCGCCGCGCGGGTGAGGACCGAGTCACCCGACGTCGAGGTCGAGTCGTTCGTGGCCGACTTCGCCGTCCTCGACGACGTACGCCGACTGGCCGGCGAGCTGCTGGCGGCGTACCCGCGGATCGACGTCCTGGTCAACAATGCGGGCACGGTCTACGACAAGCGGCACCTGACCGTCGACGGCTACGAGTCCACGTTCGCGGTCAACCACCTGGCCTGCTTCCTGCTCACCGAGCTGCTCTTCGACCGCCTGGTTGCCAGTGGCCCGGCACGGATCGTGACCACCGCGTCGGTCGGCCACTACCGCGGCACGATGGACTTCGACGACCTCGGCTACGAGCGCGGTTACCAGATCATGCGTGCCTACAGCCGGTCGAAGCTGGCCAACGTGATGTACACCCGGTCGCTGGCGGTGCGGCTGGCGGGCACCGCCGCCACCGCGAACTGCCTGCACCCCGGAGCGGTCGCCACCGGCATCTGGGCCGGCGCGCCAGCGGTGGCCAAGCCGATCCTCGCGGTCGTCAAGAGGTTCTTCATGATCAGCCCTGCTGAGGGAGGGGCGACGCTGACGTACCTGGCCACCAGCCCTGACGTCGAGGGACTCAGTGGCGGCTACTACGAGAAGAACCGGATCAAGGAGCCCTCCGAGCTCGCGCAGGACGATGCCGCTGCGCGACGCCTGGTCGAGACGAGCCGTGAGCTGGTCGGGCTCAGTAGTAGCCGTGGCCCTGCTTGAACGACCACGCGGCACACGCACTGCCGTAGCGGTTGGCGATGTAGGACAGGCCCCAGCGGATCTGGGTCTCGGCACTGTTCTGCCAGTCGGCGCCGGCTGAGGCCATCTTGCTGCCCGGCAGCGCCTGCGGGATCCCGTACGCCGAGGAGGACGGGTTCGCGGCGTGCACGTTCCAGTTCGATTCCTGGGTCCAGATCTCATCGACGCAGTTGAAGTCGGCCGGGTTCAGGCCGTACTGCGACATCAGGGCGCGGGTCAGGGTCTTGGGGTCGGTCCGCGAGATGTCGACCGAACGGGCCACGACAGCACCCGTGGTCGTCGCGAGCTCGGCGGCCTTGAGCGCGTCGACCTGCGTACGGCGGTCCACGCTCGAGCGCGAGACGGACGCCTCCCGACGCGCCAGGTCGGCTGCGGTCAACGGCGACTTCCCGGCGGCGAGGTTCACCAGGGTGCCGTTCGGCGTCGCGCCGTGGGCCGCGATGCCGCCGGAGACGGTCAGTCCGGTCGCAATGGCAGCGATGCCCGAGTAGTACACGGCGTTCTTCGCCTTGGCGCGGGCGCGCCTGGGTGGTGCGTTCCGATGTTTGGGAACGTACTTGTCAGACAAGGGAAAGGACTCTCGGGTTGACGCCGGGAACGAGGGACCACCTAAACCCGAAACGAGCCGGAGAATCAAGTTCGGCTCGCCGAGTTGTGAGACCGTTCGGCGTGTTGTGACTGGTGTGGCTGCTGGGGTGGACCACCGGACCAGTCATCGAGCTCGCCGAGACGTGGTGAGGCAGCTCGGCAAGCTCAATGACCGAAGGTCGCTACATCGAGACGTGCTCCAGCATCTCGGTCACCAGCGCCGCGATCGGCGAGCGCTCGGAGCGGGTCAGGGTGACGTGGGCGAAGAGCGGGTGGCCCTTGAGCCGGTCGACCACGGCGACGACACCGTCGTGACGCCCGACGCGCAGGTTGTCGCGCTGTGCGACATCGTGGGTCAGCACGACCTTGGAGTTGGCGCCCATCCGCGAGAGCACGGTGAGCAGCACGTTGCGCTCCAGCGACTGCGCCTCGTCCACGATCACGAACGCGTCGTGCAGCGAACGGCCGCGGATGTGGGTCAGCGGCATCACCTCGAGCATCCCGCGATCGAGGATCTCCTCGACGACCTCGGCGCTGGCCACTGCCCCCAGCGTGTCGAAGACGGCCTGCCCCCACGGCGACATCTTCTCCGACTCGCTGCCGGGCAGGTAGCCGAGCTCCTGGCCACCGACAGCGAACAGCGGGCGGAACACGATGACCTTCTTGTGCTGGCGGCGTTCCATCACCGTCTCCAGGCCGGCGCAGAGGGCGAGCGCCGACTTCCCCGTCCCCGCGCGCCCTCCCAGCGACACGATGCCGACCTCGGGGTCGAGCAGGAGGTCGAGCGCGACGCGCTGTTCGGCGGAGCGCCCGTGGATGCCGAACGCCTCACGGTCACCGCGGACCAGGTGCACCCGCTTGTCGGCACCGACGCGACCCAACGCGCTGCCCCGGTCGGAGATCAGCACCAGGCCGGTGTGGCACGGCATCTCACGCGCGTCGTCGAGGTCGATCACGGTGTCGTCGTACAGCTCGTCGAGGTCGGCCGCAGTCACGTCCACCTCGGCCATCCCCGTCCAGCCGGCGTCCGACTCGTGGATCTGCTCGCCCAGGTACTCCTCGGCGTCGAGACCGACGGCCGAAGCCTTGATCCGCAGCGGCAGGTCCTTGGAGACCAGGGTCACCTTGAAGCCCTCGTGGTGCAGGTTGTTGGCGACGGCGAGGATGCGGGTGTCGTTGTCACCGAGGCGGAAGCCGGAGGGGAGCGATTCGGCGTCGGTGTGGTTGAGCTCCACCCGGACGGTGCCACCGTGCTCGCCGATCGGAACCGGCTGGTCGAGGCGGCCGGCCTGGATCCGCAGCTCGTCGAGCATCCGCAGCGCGGACCTGGCGAAGTAGCCCAGCTCCGGGTGGTGCCGCTTGCCCTCGAGCTCGGTAATCACCACGACCGGCAGGACGACCTCGTGCTCGTCGAAGCGCTTGAGCGCCCCGGGGTCGGCCAGCAGGACCGATGTGTCGAGGACGTAGGTACGTCGCTGGGGTGTCCCGTTTCCGGATGCTTCCGCGGGGGCGGTGCCGGGGGTCTTGCTGGACGCGCTCTTCGCAGTGGCCACGAGATGTTTCCCCTCACGGACCAGGCACGCGCACTCAGCGCCCCTGGTCCTAGCAGTTGTGCTCGGACCGGGACAGGCAGGGGACTGAGTGCGAACCCCTTGAGCCGTGATCTCTCACGAACCTGCCTTTCGGCGCGACCTGCAACCGTTGCAGGCCGATGCGAAAAAAGTACGACTTGCGGCTTCCATATTCGCGAAGACACGCCCGGTAGCGGGTTACGGGCGCATGAACGCTCGCGGGATGCGCGGTACGACGCTCAGGCCCCGTACCGACGATCGCGGTACGCATAGGCACGCACGGCTCGCAGGAAGTCGACCCGGCGGAAGTCCGGCCAGTAGGCCTCGCAGAAGTAGAACTCGCTCTGCGCGCTCTGCCAGAGCAGGAAACCGCCGAGTCGCTGCTCACCGGAGGTCCGGATCACCAGGTCGGGATCCGGCTGTCCCTTGGTGTAGAGGTGCTCGGCGATGTGCTCGACGTCGACGGTCTCGGCGAGCTCCTCCAGGGTCTTGCCCTGGGCGGCCTGCTCGAGGAGCAGCGAGCGCACGGCGTCGGCGATCTCACGACGACCGCCGTACCCGACGGCGATGTTGACCAGCATGCCGTCGACATCCCGGGTCGCCTCCTCGGCTGCCTTGAGGCGGGCCGCGGTGAGGGCCGGCAGGAGGTCCAGCGCACCCACCGGGTGCAGTCGCCAGCGCCTTTCGGCGGCCAGGCTGTCCACGGCGTCGCCGATGATCCCCAGCAGCGGTTCGAGCTCCTCGGCGGGCCGGTTCAGGTTGTCGGTCGAGAGCAGCCACAGCGTGACGACCTGGACCCCGACCTCCTCGCACCAGCCGAGCATGGGCTCGATGTTCGCGGCGCCGGCCCGGTGCCCGTGAGCGGTGTCCGCGCCCACTGCCTTCGCCCAGCGGCGGTTGCCGTCGAGCATGACGCCGATGTGCCTGGGCAGCCGGTCGGTCGGCATCCGCCGCACCATGCGTGCCTCGTACGCCGGGTAGAGCACCCTGCGGAGTCCACGCTTCCAGTCGGCCACCACGTCAGGTTACCGCCGGATCCGGCGACGTCCGGTACGCCGTCGAGCTTGCGCGTGCCGTGATGCCCGACTCGTTCAGGCTGGAGTCAACCTACGCTCGCGTAGCCTTGGGAGCATGAACGCTCACCTCCCGGTTGCCGAGAAGGCCGCCGAGCTCTCCCACGAGGCAGCGCTCACCCTGCACAACAAGATGAATGCCGCCAAGCCGAAGCTGCGCGGCTGGCTGCACGCGACCGTCTCGCCGCTCGCGGTGGCTGCTGGCATCGTGCTGATCTGCCTCTCGCCCACCGTGGCCACCAAGGTCGGATCCTCCCTGTTCGCCGGGACCGCGATCCTCCTCTTCACGGTCAGCGGGATCTATCACCGCGGTACCTGGTCGCCGAAGTGGTGGGCGATCCTGCGGCGCTTCGACCACGCCAACATCTTCCTGCTGATCGCCGGTTCCTACACGCCTTTCGTGCTGCTGCTGCTGCACGGGAGCGCGCGGGTCGGCATGCTCACGACGGTCTGGACCGGGGCGATCCTCGGCGTCGGCTTCCGACTCCTGTGGACCGATGCGCCGCGCTGGCTCTACACGCCGCTGTACGTGCTGCTCGGCTGGACGGCGATCTTCTACGCCCACGACTTCGCCGCCAACGGTGGCACCGCGGTGATCACCCTGATCGCAGTCGGTGGCGGGCTCTACACCCTCGGCGGCCTGGTCTACGGCCTGAAGAAACCCGACCCGTTCCCGAGCTGGTTCGGCTTCCACGAGATCTTCCACGTGCTCACGATCGCGGCGTTCGTGTGCCACTACGTCGCCGTGTCGATCGCGACGTACCAGCTGCGTTAACCGGTCATCGAGCTTGCCGAGACGTGGTGAGCACCATCGCCGCCGTGTCGATCGCGACGTACCAGTTGCGCTAGCCGGTCATCGAGCTTGCCGAGATGCGGTGAGCAACATCGCCGCCGTGTCGATCGCGACGTACCAGCCGCGTTAACCGGTCATCGAGCTTGCCGAGATGTGGTGAGCTCCCCTGGGTCCGTCACCGGTCGTTCGCACACCATCGCCGTGTCGATCGCGACGCACCAGCCGCGTCAACCGGTCATCGAGCTCGCCGAGATGTGGTGAGCTCCCCCGGGTCCATCACCGGTCGTTCGCACACCATCGCCGTGTCGATCCCGACGTACCAGCCGCGTCAACCGGTCATCGAGCTTGCCGAGATGTGATGAGCTCCCCTGGGTCCGTCACCGGTCGTTCGCACACCATCGCCGCCGTGTCGATCGCGACGTACCAGCTACGTTCACCGGTCATCGAGCTTGCCGAGATGTGGTGAGCTCCCCTGGGTCCGTCACCGGTCGTTCGCACACCATCGCCGCCATATCGATCGCGACGTACCAGCCGCGTTCACCGGTCATCGAGCTTGCCGCGATGTGGTGAGCTCCCCCGGGGTCCGTCACCGGTCGTTCGCACACCATCGCCCGACACACGTACGCCGACGTATCGATCGCGACGTACCAGCTGCGTTAGAGGAACAGATCCGTGTCGGTGACCGGGCGCTCGCACACCAACGCCCGGAACACGTACGCCGCCGCAGAGCCGTCGACGAGTCCGCGGCCCTCGAGCAACGGGAACGACGACG
>NZ_JAOPXI010000111.1 GCF_025965215.1 Marmoricola sp. | reverse complement strand
CATCGTCGCCGAACTCCCCAAGACCCGGTCGGGCAAGATCATGCGCCGCCTACTCCGCGACGTCGCCGAACACCGCGACATCGGCGACGTCACCACCCTGGCCGACTCCACCGTCATGGACCTCATCGGCAAGGGGATGGCGACCAGCACTGAGGACTGAGGTTTCGAGACTCGCCCACCGGTACCAGCGTGGTCAGACGTGGTGACTGGCCAGGTGGAGCAGTCCTCAGGCGGAGCGCGGCGGAGCGGACTTCGAGCGACGACAACGCGGCCAGGCGCCGCGTATGGCGGCGCTGGTCAGCCCTGGCAGATGAGCTGGCCGTACGGCCCTTCGGTCGAGCGGTGCTCGGTGACTCGGCCGTCCACGGTGATCGTGCAGGTGACCGGGAAGCCGCGGGCTCCTGCCTGCATGAAGAGCTGGGCGTAGTCGGGGCTGCCGTAGGCCGTGGTCGCCAGGCTCCAGTGGGTGCCGACGTTCTTCACGATCCCGGAGGAGTTGTGCAGGCTGGTCGGCACCTCGTACCCGACGGTGCCGATCGGCTGCTCGCTGGTGATCGTCATGACCACGTGGTGCTTGGGCAGGTACCGGTACACGCTGCCGCCCTGGAGGCCGGGCATGTTGAGAGTGCCCGAGGTGAAGCCTGAGCTGAAGCCCTTGCCGAAGTTGGCCAGGGCGGTGTTGTACTGCTTGGTGGTGAGGCCGGTGAACGTGCTCGGCGTCGCGCTGGGCGAGACCGTCGGCAGCGTGTCGACAGGCGCCCGGGTCGGCTGCGTCGGGTACGGCGCTGCAGGCGGGGCCGACACCGGGGGCGGGCTGGACTTGTGGAGAAGGACCGCCAGCACCACCAGCACGAGGAGTACAGCGACTCCTCCGGCTGCTTTGGCGAGGGTGGGGCGGTGTCTTATCCATTCCATGACAGGGACAACGAGCGAAGCCGGAAACGGTTAGGGCGATTCGTCCGTTATCGTCCAGAGTCCTGGGTCACACCCGACCGGATCAGGCTCAGCACGGTCGTGATCGCCAGGATGCCCACGATCACGGTGAGCGAGACCCAGATCGGGATGTCCGGGGCCCAGCCGACGTGGTGACCGCCGTTGACGAACGGCAGCTCGTTGCCGTGCAGCGCGTGCAGGATCAGCTTCGCGCCGATGAAGCCCAGCAGGACCGCCAACCCGTAGGACAGGTAGACCAGGCGCTCGAGAAGGCCGCCGATCAGGAAGTAGAGCTGGCGCAGGCCCATCAGCGCGAAGATGTTGGCCGTCATCACCAGGTACGGCTCCTTGGTGAGGCCGTAGATCGCCGGGATCGAGTCCAGGGCGAACAGCAGGTCGGTGGTGCCCAGCGCGACCACGACGATGAACATCGGCGTGATCAGGCGCCTGCCGTTGATCCTGACGAACGACTTCGTTCCGTGCCACTGCGAGGTTGCACCAAGCCGCTTCTCGACCCACGTGATCAGCCCGTTCTGCTCGTACTCGCCGCCTTCGTGCGCACCCTCGCGGGCCAGCTTGATCGCGGTCCAGATCAGGAACAGTCCGAAGAGGTAGAAGACCCAGCTGAGGTTGTTGATCGCCGCAGCGCCGATCGCAATGAAGACCCCCCGCATGACCAGGGCGATGACGATCCCGACGAGCAGGGCCGACTGCTGGAAGGCCCGGGGTACGCCGAATCGGCTCATGATGATCAGGAAGATGAACAGGTTGTCGACCGAGAGCGAGTACTCGGTCAACCAGCCGGCGAAGAACTCGGTGCCGTACTGCTGGCCCGACACGAGCCACACGCCGATGCCGAAGGCGATCGCGAGGCCGATGAACACGGCCAGCGCAACCATCACCTCGCGACGCGTCGGCTCGTGCGGACGGCGCCCGATGACGATGACGTCGAACAGCAGCAGGGCGCTGGTGATGCCGATGGTGAGCCACCAGACCAGCGAAGATACGTGCATCAGCACCGAGTCTCACATCACTGACCCAACGGGGCCAACCCGCCCGGTCGATAGGATCGCGTGGTGCCCCGGCTCCCGTTCCGCGTCGCCCGCTCCGATGCCCGGGAAGCCTCGTTCGTCGGCACGCTGCTGCGCTCGGAAACGGTGGGCGGGGTGGTGGCCCTCGTCGCTGCAGCGGCTGCTGTCGTCTGGGCGAACCTCGACTACAGCTCGTATGAGTCCCTGCGGCACCACGGCCTCGGCCCGCTCGATGTCGAGCACTGGGCGGCCGACGGCGCGCTGACGCTGTTCTTCTTCGTCGCCGGCCTCGAGCTCAAGCGCGAGTTCCTGCTCGGATCACTGCGCCGCCCTGTCGACGCCGCGGTGCCGGTGGTCGCCGCGATCTGCGGCGTGGCAGTCCCGGCGCTCGTCTACGTGGTGGCCAACCACGGCACCTCGAACCTGCGCGGCTGGGCGATCCCGGCCGCCACCGACATCGCGTTCGCGCTCGCCGTGCTCGCGGTCGTCGGATCGGCGCTGCCGGCCGCGTTGCGTGCGTTCCTGCTGACCCTTGCTGTGGTCGACGACCTGATTGTGATCGTGATCATCGCGGTCTTCTACACCGACACGGTGCACCTCGGGGCACTTCTCGGCGCCGGGGCCGTGCTGGCGACGTACGGGGTGATGCAGCGGCTGCGGGTCTCGAGTCCCCTGGTGTTGCTGCCGCTCGCGGTGGCTGCCTGGTGGCTGGTCCACGAGAGCGGCGTGCACGCGACCATCGCCGGCGTCGTCCTCGGCCTGCTGACCAGGGTGCTGCCCGACCCCGGTGAGGACACGTCACCGGCGGAGTACCTCGAGCACCAGCTGTCCCCGATCAGCGCCTCGATCGCGGTGCCGTTCTTCGCGCTGATGAGTGCCGGGGTGCAGCTCACCGGCGGCCTGGGACTGGTCACCCACCCGATCGTGGTCGGTGTGGTGCTCGGACTCGTGCTCGGCAAGCCGGTCGGCATCCTCGTCGGCTCCTGGCTGGTGACCCACCTCAGCCCGGCCGAGCTCGACGTGGAGGTGTCCTGGCGCGACCTCATCGGCCTCGCCGTCCTGGCCGGCGTCGGCTTCACGGTCTCGCTGCTCGTCTCCGACCTGTCGTTCCCCGGCGGCCGTGCCGAGGAGGCGAAGACGGCTGTCCTGGTGGGCTCGTTGCTCGCCGGACTGCTCGGTGCACTCATCCTCGGCCGACGTAACCGTCACCACCGCGAGCTCGGGCGATAAGGTGCCAATCGCAGGACGACAGACCACTCAGCACGCGAAGGGAATCCCCCGATGGCATACCAGGAGCCAGCCGGTGAAGAGCCGACGATCGGCAAGTTGGTCGTCGATGCGTTCGATGACTTCGGGACGCTGCTGCGCCACATCATCGAGCTGGCCAAGTCGGAGCTCAAGGTCAGCGTCCAGGCCGGTGGCCTCGGGATCCTGTTCTTCGCGCTCGCCGGGTTCATCTCGCTGCTCGCGATCATCATGGGGTCGATCGCGGTCGCGCTGTTCATCGCGATGAGCGGGATCGGGATCGCCTGGTGCTTCCTGATCGTCTTCGGCGGGTACCTGCTGATCGCAGCCCTGCTCGGATTGTTCGGCTACCTCAAGGTACGCAAGGTGCGGGCTCCGGCGCGGACGATCGCCCAGGCGCAGGAGATGCCGCGGGCGCTCATTCACCACGAGCAGTAGAACTCTGCGCGTCCCTCACCACGTCTCGGCAAGCTCGACGACCGGCGTGCGTACAGCCCAGGGCTAGGCGCAGCCACCACTCGACACGGTCTGGCTGGCGGACAGGCCCTGCGCCGCTGCGGAGGCGACCTGGTTGGCCGTCAGGGCGTAGCCGGTCTGCTTATCGCTCACCGACGCCGCGAAGATCACCCCGAGGACCTGGCCGGCGCGCGAGACCAGCGGTCCGCCGGAGTTGCCGGGTCGGACCAGGCTGCGCAGCGAGAACACGTCACGGGTGACCGTGCCGCGACCATAGATGTCGGGCGAGCGCAGCCGCTGCAGCTCACGGATCCGGGCCGGCTCGGCGTCGAACGGCCCGTCGTTCGGGTACCCCAGGACGACGGCGGCCTCCCTGGCCGTGCCGCTGGTGTCGAAGTGCACGACCGGGCCGTCGATGTTGACGTCCAGGATCGCGACGTCGATCGAAGGGTTGTAGTACACGATCCGCGCCGGGAGGTCGCGTGCACCGACCCGGACCTGCGGGTCGGTGACGCCGGCGACGACGTGGGCGTTGGTCATGATCCGGTGCGGTGAGTAGAGGAAGCCACTGCCCTCGATGCCGTCGCCGCAGTGGTTGTTGCCGCGGATCTTGAAGACGCTCAACTCTGCCTGCTGGACCGCGGGATCGTGGACGACGTTGCCCGGAGGCGGTGCGACGCTGATGATCTGCTCCGGCGCGAACGGTTCGAGGTAGCGCGGGAAGAAGCTCGAGCCGACGACGCGGTCGAAACCGTGCAGCAGGTCCTGGGCCTGGCCCGGCATCACGTTGTTGACCGCGGTGAGCACCTTGGAACCGCGCACCAGAGGACCGATCCCGGGGATCCGAGAGCCGCTGACGGCAACCCCGAGCATCCAGGTCACCACCAGAACCGCGACGACGCTGAGCACCGCGCCGCCGATCGCGTCGAGGGCCCGAGCAGGCTGCCAGGTGACCTTCGCGCGCACCTTCGTGCCGGCGTACTGGAAGCTGGCCTGGCCGAAGGACGCACAGACGAGCACGACGAACAGGGCCGCGAGCGACACCCCGAGCGAGGGGTTCGCGTTGCCGAGGAGGTGCGGCGCCAACCAGATGCCGAACAAGCCCCCGAGAATCAGGCCGACGGTCGCGAACGCGCCTGCGATGAAGCCCTGCCAGTACCCCGAGAGGGCATACGCCACCGCGACGAGGATGAGACACCAGTCGAGGAGGTTCATGGCTTCGGGCCTTCGGGTCGGGGAGGGGCGCGGGCGGGTCCGCGCTCAATCCTTGCGTACGCCGAGCATGTACCCCGGCAACTCTCGCGTGATCGAGGCGTCCCAGGGCCGGGTGAGGCCGACGAAGTCGAACAGCTTGGTGATCAGGCCGGCCGTGAAGCCCCACAGCAGGACGTCCTTGTCCTCGCCGATCAGGAAGCCCGGGCTCGAGTAGCCCATCGGGTGCGTGACCGTGACCCGGTTGGCCGGGTCCAGCAGCTCCGACAGCGGTGTGCGGAAGACGGCGTGCACCTCGGCCGGGTCGACGACGCCGACCGGGCTGTTCTCGCGCCACCAGGCCACGACCGGGGTGACGGCGAAGTTGCTCGGCGGCAGCCACAGCTCCGGCAGGGTGGTCAGGACGTCGACGGTGTCCGGGTCGAGGCCGACTTCCTCCTGCGCCTCGCGCAGGGCGGCCGCGGTGGGCGACGGGTCGCTCGGATCGACCGAACCGCCGGGGAACGAGACCTGTCCCGGGTGCGAGCGCATCGTGTGCGCACGTTCGGTCAGCAGCAGGTCCGGGCCGGCCGGACCTTCGCCGAAGAGCATCAGGACCGCCCCGGGTCGTGCATCCGAGTCCTCGGGCGGCAGGAATTTCGTGATGTTGTCGCCGGTGATCGCCAGGGCACCGTCCCGGATCGGGACCAGCCAGTCGGGGATCTCGATGTCGGTCATCCGGCGATACCGAGGTGATCGGCGACGAGCTTCTGCAGCTGACCGGCGGACCGGATCTCGACGTACTCCTGGAAGACGATCCTGCCCGCAGCGTCGACCAGGATCAGCTTCGGCAGTCCGATCGCTCGGGTCCTGCCGTCCGGATCGGTGACGATCGGGTAGTCGGCGCGGGACTGCTTCAGCAGGTCGATCGCACCGGAGGCACTGGTTTCCTGGAAGTCGACGCCGAGGACCTTGACCTTGCCGGCGTACGCGCGGGCGAAGTCGCCGTAGATCGGCAGCTCGCTCTTGCACGGGCCGCACCACGAGGCCCAGAGGTTGACCACCGCAGGGCCCTTGAGGGTAGCGAGGTCGACCGCGGGATCACCGCCCAGCCCGGCGAGCGTGACGTTGGGCAGCGTGCTGCTGCTGCCCGCTCCGTGGGGCGAACCCGACGCGCTGCACGCAGCCAGTGACCCGGCGAGCAGGAGGGCCGCCAACGCCGCTCGGTGGCCCTTCACGCAGGGCCCTGGGTCTTGACCAACGTTGCTGCCTCCGCCTGGTCCGTCGGCCCCTCCCCGTACGACGGACAGAGCCTCGCCACGGTGCAGGCACCACAGGCTGGCTTCTTCGCGTGGCACACCCGCCGGCCGTGCCAGATCACGTGGTGGCTGAGCATGGTCCAGTCCTTCGCGGGGAAGATCGCCGCGATGGCGAACTCCGCCTTCACCGGGTCGGTCTCCTCGGTCCAGCCGAACCTGCGGATCAGCCGCCCGAAGTGGGTGTCCACGGTGATGCCCGGGACGCCGAAGGCGTTGCCGAGCACCACGTTAGCGGTCTTGCGGCCGACCCCGGGCAGGGTCACCAGGTCCTCCAGCCGGCCGGGCACCTGACCGTCGTACCGCTCCACGAGGGCGGCCGACAGCTTGAGCAGCGATTCGGTCTTGGCGCGGAAGAACCCCAGCGGCCCTACGATGCGCTCGAGGTCCTCACGGGGCGCGGCCGCCATCGCCGCCGGATCCGGGTACGCCGCGAACAGCGTCGGGCGGACGGCGTTGACCCGACGGTCGGTCGTCTGGGCGCTCAGCACCGTGACGACGAGCAGCTCGAAGGCGTTGTCGAAGTCCAGTTCGCAGCCCGCGTTCGGGTAGGTCTCGCCGAGGATCCGGTCTATCTTGCGGGCCCGGCGGACGAGCGCGGTGTCGGGGGCCGGGAGTGCGGCGAGCGCGGAACGGGGCACTCCCCCAGACTACGCAGCGCAGCCGACAGCCCGGCCCGGAGGGTGTTTGGTGACGGGACAGCCGTCATGCGCCAGACTGTGACCTGCAACACTGGGGGGTGGCCCTCAGGGGTCGCACCCCGATCCTGGAAGGAATTGTCCGTGGACAACGACGTACTGCGTCAGGCACCGCTGTTCGGCGCGCTCGACGACGAGGCGGCTCTGGCCCTGCGCTCGTCGATGACCGAAGCGCGTCTCCGGCGTGGCGAGGTGCTCTTCCACGAAGGTGACTCGGGCGACAAGCTGTACCTCGTCACCGACGGCAAGGTGAAGCTCGGGCGAACCTCCTCGGACGGCCGCGAGAACCTGCTGGCGATCCTGGGCCCCGGCCAGATGTTCGGCGAGCTGTCGCTGTTCGACCCGGGCCCGCGCTCGGCGACCGTCACCGCGGTGACCGAGACCAGCCTGCTGACGCTCTCGCACGACGAGCTGATCCGGTGGCTCGAGGGTCGACCGACGGTCGCCCTCGGGATGCTGACCCAGATCGCCAGCCGCCTGCGCAAGGCGAACGACGTCAACGCCGACCTGGTCTTCTCCGACGTTCCCGGCCGCGTCGCCAAGGCGCTGCTCGACCTGGCCGACCGTTTCGGCCGCACCGCCGACGACGGCGTGCACGTGCACCATGACCTGACCCAGGAAGAGCTCGCCCAGCTCGTCGGCGCTTCGCGGGAGACCGTCAACAAGGCGCTGGCCGACTTCGCCTCCCGCGGCTGGCTGCGCCTGGAGCCCCGCTCCGTGGTGATCATGGACGTCGAGCGGATGAAGCGCCGCGCCCGCTGACCACCCGCCGAGTGGTCACTTATCGCCCGCCGAGTGGTCAGTTCGTCACCATCGACGCGTCGAATACGTATCTGCCAGGGCCTCCCGGACAGCGCTCGTCCAGGAAAGAAGCTGGCCGCCCGTGAAGTCACCGTTGCGCACGACGATCACGGTCCACCCATGGTCGCGGAGCCATTGACGCCGTTCCGAGTCATGGCGTCTCTGCGCGGGCGAGTCGTGGAAGTCCGATCCGTCGTACTCGATCGCGATGCGCTGCGCCCGGTAGGCCAGATCAAGCCGGTACGTCGGCGTGCCCTCGACGTCGACCCACGCCTGCAGCTCGGGTTCTGGGAGTCCGGCATCGAGCAGGGCAAGGCGCACCCAGGTCTCCCGTTGGGACTCGGCCCGGTGGTCTGACAGCGCCACGACCCTGCGTAGTTGCACGACACCCCGCCGTCCGCCGAATCGCGGCAACTCACGTGCCAGATCCTCCCGGCGGAGCCCGTGAGCCCGACGAAGCTGATCGACGACGGCCACCGCATCGCGGAGACGCAGATGACAGCCAAGGTCAAGTGACGTCCGGGTCGGGGTCGTCACCAGGATCCCGTCGACCTCGAGCACGTCTCGCGCAAGGAGATCACGGGTCCGGCCACGGACGTCCGAGAGCCGGGACCTGGATTCACCTCGAAGTGCGCACGTCTCGACGGTCGGCACCAGCGCACGCTCGGCGAGACCGAACGCGTCCACGCCGTGCACCCACGCCGCGGTCCGGTCACAGACGACCAATCCTGGCCGGAGCACGAGTGAGATCGCGCGGGCGCGGCTTCCCGGATCGTCGGGGCTGGCCCCGGGAACGTAGACGCCACGTGCGACTCGCCGCACGTCGCCGGAGTCGAGCCCCGCGCGCAACCCGGCGGGGGCGATCCCAAGATCGGGGAGCTCGGCGTACAGGAACGGGCGGTCGGGAAAGGTCACGCACCGAAACGACCACCACCTGGAGCCACGACCGAACGGAGCTTGGGGCGAAGTGGACCGCCTGGCCGTTGCGTTGGGTGTGGACACACGGCGATGCCGTCTCGGACGCACGCAACTGACCATTCGCGCGAACGGGAGTGACCATTCGCGCGAACGGGAGTGACTATTCGCGCAGGTAGGCGAGTTGGGCGCGGACCGACAGCTCGGCCGCACCCCACAGGACCGGGTCGACGTCCTGATAGACGATCTCGACCACCTGGCGTGGCAGGTCGTCCTCGGCGACCGGTTGTTGGGCACTGAGGACCCCCAGCGCGGCGCGTACCTGGTCGAGCCTCTGGCCGCGGTGGGAGATGTAGTAGTCGAGCGCTGCGAGGGCGTCCGGGATCACCGGTCCGTGGCCCGGCCAGATCGCCGTGACCTCGTGCGCCTCGGCCAGAGCGTGCAGCCGGTCGAGCGAGTCGAGGTACGCACCGAGCTCGCCGTCGGGATGGGCGACGACCGTGGTACCGCGTCCCAGCACCGTGTCGCCGGTGAGGACAGCACGTTCGGCGGGAACCAGGAACGAGAGCGAGTCGGCGGTGTGCCCCGGCGTGCCGACCACCCGGATCTCGAGGCCGCCCACCTCCACGACATCGCCGTCACCGAGACCTTCGGAGCCCAGCCGGTACTCAGGATCCAGGGCCCGGATGATCTTGCAACCGGCCAGGTCGGCGAGCGCTCGGGCACCCTCCGAATGGTCGAAGTGGTGGTGTGTGAGCAGGATCTGGGAGATCTCACCGGCTACGTCACGGATCGCGCCCAGGTGTCGTGGGTCCAGCGGGCCAGGATCAACCACGATCGAAGGGCCGAAATCACGCGCCCTGAGCACCCAGGTGTTGGTGCCGTCGAGCGTCATCATGTTGGCATTGGGGGCCAGCACGCACTCCGCTGACATCGCGACGCCGAACGAACCGCCTTCCCAGCTCATCGGATCAGGCCTGACCCCAGCGCGCGGTCTTGGCCCGCGCTTCGAGCAGAGCATCCGCGTGCGGCGGCCTGGTCAGCGTGAACTCCTCACCCGCAGGTTCCACAGCCGGGCAGAACATCTCGACGCGCCGATCCGCGGCAGCGGCGATCACCTCGGCCGGGTCGGCGTACCGGGCAACGTCCAGGCTGGTGATGTACGTCGGGGGCAGCATCAGGATCTGTCGCTCCTCGGCCTGCTCGACGGCTGTGATGGCCGGCAACCAGACCACGTGGTCGGACTCGGTGGAGACGTCGCGGGTCTTCTGACCCTCGGGCAGCTCGGCAACGAAGAACCAGGTGCGGTAGCGCTTCGGTTCGAAGACCGGCGTCAGCCAGCCGGCCCAGGCGCCGAGCAGGTCGGTACGCAGCACCAGCCCGCGGCTGGTGAGGAAGTCGGTCATCGAGAGCTCGCGCTTCTCCAGGGCGATCCGGTCCGCCTCCCAGTCATCACCGGTGGTGTCGGCGATCACCGAGTCCGCGGACTCGCCGGCCAGCAGTACGCCGGACTCCTCGAAGGTCTCCCGAACGGCAGCCGCCACCAACGCCCGCGCCCGGGCCTCGTCCGTACCCAACCGCTCGGCCCACTCAGCCGGACTCGGGCCCGCCCAGGCGACCGTGTGGTCGAAGTCGCGAGGGTCGACGCCGCCGCCAGGGAAGACGCACATGCCGCCGGCGAACTCCATCGAGATCTGTCGGCGCAGCAGGTACAGCTCCGGGCCGTCGGCACCCGGACGTACCAGGACGACGGTCGCGGCATCGCGCGGCTCGGCCGGGGTCTTGGTGCCATCGGCGAACTCGGCTGCCGCATCGGCGAACTCCTTGGGCAGGCCGACAAGTCCTGCCATCAGATCTCGACGATCATCTCGACCTCGACCGGGGCGTCGAGGGGCAGGACCGGGACGCCGACGGCCGAGCGGGCGTGCCGGCCGGCTTCGCCGAAGACCTCGCCCAGCAGCTCGGAGACACCGTTGGCCACCTGCGGCTGTCCGGTGAAGTCCGGGGTCGAGGCGACGAAGCAGACGACCTTGACGACCCGCTTGATCGCACCCAGGTCACCCAGCTCGGCCCGGATCGCGGCGAGCGCGTTCAGGGCGCACTGCTGCGCGCACGCGACGGCCTCCTCGACCGAGATCTCGCCGCCGACCTTGCCGGTGGCCATCAGCTGTCCGTCGCGCATCGGCAGCTGGCCCGAGGTGAAGACCTGGTTGCCCGACCGCACCGCGGGGATGTACGCCGCGACCGGCTTGGCGACCTCGGGAACGCTGAGCCCCAGCTCGGCGAGGCGCTCCTCCGGGGTGGTCATCAGGAGTCCTGCGGGCGCTTGAGGAACGCGATCAGGCCGCCCTGCTCGTTCTTCTCGATATGGACGAGCTCCCAGCCGTCCTGACCGAAGTTGTTGAGCATCAAGGTCTCGTTGTGGAGCGGGATCGGCGCCACCTGGTACTCCCATTTGTTCATGGAGGTGACTCTAGTCTGGGCCGGTGACCGCGAACGATCTGCTTCCCGACGCCGTCGTCCGGTACGCCGAGCACGAGCTCGCGATCATCGACCTGCACCTTCCCCAGGTCCCCAACGGCACCCTGGTCGTGCTGGTCCACGGGGGTTTCTGGAAACAGCGGTACGACCGGACCCACACCCGCGCCCAGGCACGGTCGCTGGCCGAGGCCGGCTTCCTGGTGGCGACTCCGGAGTACCGCCGCGTCGGCGGTGGTGGCGGCTGGCCGACCACAGCCCACGACGTCCAGATCGCGGTGACCGCGCTGCCCGGGCTGGCAGCCGAGCTCGGTCTTGGCTGGGACCGCGCCACGATGACCGGACACTCAGCCGGCGGCCAGCTGGCCCTGTGGCTGCTCAGCAGACCGGTGCCGATCGAGTTCGACACCGTGGTCGCGCTGGCGTCGGTCTGCGACCTGTCCTACGCCGACGAGCTGCACCTCGGCGCCGACGCGGTCGCAGCACTGCTCGACGGGACGGCGTCGGCCGAGGCCGACCCGATGACGCTGCTGATCGACGAACCGTCGGCCAGGGTCGAGCTGGTGCACGGCGTCGAGGACGAGACGGTCCCGATCGACCTTGCCCGTCGATTCGTTGCTGCGCACCCGTGGGCGCACCTCACCGAGCTCCGCGGCACCGGCCACTTCGAGTTCCTTGACCCGACGACGCCGGCCTGGGCCACGGTCGTGCGGGCGCTCAACCCTCGCTGACCGGCGGCTCGGTCTGACGGCGTACGTCGTCCACGCTCACGCCCGGAGCAAGCTCGACGAGCCTCAGGCCGTCCGGGGTGACGTCGAGCACGCAGAGGTCGGTGATGATCCGCTGGACCACTCCCCGGCCCGTGTAGGGCAACGAGCACTCGTCGACGATCTTGTACTCGCCGTCCTTGCTGACGTGCTCCATCAGCACGATCACCCGCTTGGCACCATGGACCAGGTCCATCGCGCCGCCCATGCCCTTGATCATCTTGCCGGGGATCATCCAGTTGGCGATGTCCCCGGCCGCCGAGACCTGCATGGCCCCGAGGATCGCGGCGTCGATCTTGCCGCCGCGGATCATCCCGAAGCTGGTGGCGGAGTCGAAGAAGGAGGCGCCGCGCCGCACGGTGACGGTCTCCTTGCCGGCGTTGATCAGGTCGGCGTCCTCCTCACCCTCGAACGGGTAGGGGCCGACTCCGAGGATGCCGTTCTCGGACTGGAGCACCAGCTCGACGTCGTCGGCGACGTAGTTCGGCACCAGGGTCGGAAGTCCGATGCCGAGGTTCACGTAGCTTCCGTCGGTCAGCTCGGACGCGGCGCGTGCCGCCATCTGTTCGCGGGTCCAGCTCATCGGGGGGTCACCGTTCGCTTCTCGATCCGCTTGTCGGCCGCCTGCTCGGGGGTCAGCTCGACCACCCGCTGCACGTAGACCCCTGGCGTGTGCACGTCGTCCGGGCCGATCTCGCCCGGTTCTACGAGGTGCTCGACCTCGGCGATGGTCACGCGGCCGCACATGGCCGCGAGCGGGTTGAAGTTGCGCGCCGAATCGCGGTACACGAGGTTGCCGTGCCGGTCGCCCTTCCAGGCCCGGACCAGACCGAAGTCCGCCTTGAGCGCAGTCTCCAGCACGTACTCGCGACCGTCACCCTGCTCATCTGGAAACATCCGGGTCTCCTTGGGCGGGGAGGCGAGAGCGATCGACCCGTCCGCGGCGTACCTCCACGGCAGGCCGCCCTCGGCCACCTGCGTGCCGCCACCGGTCGCGGTGAAGAACGCTGCGATCCCGGACCCACCGGCACGCATCCGCTCCGCCAGGGTGCCCTGCGGATTCAGCTCGACCTCCAGCTCGCCGGTGAGGAACTGTCGTGCGAACTCCTTGTTCTCACCCACGTAGGACGAGACCATCCGACGCAGCCGCTTGGCGAACAGCAGCCGACCCAGCCCCCACTCGTCGACGCCGCAGTTGTTCGAGATCGCCTCGAGGTCGGTGACACCGGCTTCGAGGATCGCCTCGATGAGCACCGACGGGATCCCGCAGAGCCCGAAGCCGCCGACCGCGAGCGTCGCCCCGCTCGGGATGTCCGCGACCGCTGCCGCCGCGCTCGCCACGACCTTGTCCATGTTCTGCCTCCCGATCCCGCGCCTGGAGGTTAATGCTCGCTAACCACAGCGGTGTTGTCCAGTCGTCTCCCGACCATGCTGGGGCACCTCGCCGGACACGTCTAGGCTTCGGCCATGGCAGAGGCGACCGACAATCCCCTCGGGGACTTTCCGAAGGTCCAGTTGCACGTCGTGACGGGCAAGGGCGGCACCGGGAAGTCGACGGTCGCCGCGAGCCTGGCGCTGGCCCTGGCGTCCCGCGGCAAGACCGTGCTGCTCTGCGAGGTCGAGGGCCGTCAGGGCATCGCGCAGATGTTCGACGTACCGCCGCTGCCGTACGAGGAACGACTGCTCGCCCGAGCCAGCGAGGCCGGGCACGGCAATCTCTATGCGCTGGCGATCGATGCCGAGTCCGCGCTGCTGGAGTACCTCGCGATGTACTACCGGCTGGGACGCGCCGGCAAGGCGCTGGACCGGTTCGGCGTGATCGACTTCGCCACCACGATCGCGCCGGGTGTCCGCGACGTCCTGCTGACCGGCAAGGTCTACGAGGCTGCGCAGCGCAACTCCCGCAACCGGGGCGCCCGCACGTACGACGCGATCGTGCTGGACGCGCCGCCGACCGGCCGGATCACCCAGTTCCTCAACGTCAACAACGAGCTCGCGGGCCTCGCGAAGGTCGGGCCGATCAAGACCCAGGCCGACACCGTGACCACCCTGCTCCGCTCCACCCGTACGGCGATCCACCTGGTCACGGTGCTGGAGGAGATGCCCGTGCAGGAGACCGCCGACGGCGTCACCGAGCTCAGCGCGGCCGGCATGCCGGTCGGTGGTGTGATCGTCAACATGGTCCGACCCCAGGACCTCGACGCCGACGCGCGCGAGGCGTTGCTCGACGGCACCGTCGATCCGCGGGCGATCGGCAAGGTGCTCGGCACGACCGGGATCAAGGCACCGATGAGGCTGGTCCCGACGCTGGTCGCCGAGGGTCGCGATCACGCCGAGCGGCGTCGGCTCGAGGACTCCCAGCGCGCGCTGGTGGACAAGATCGGCGTCCCGACCTACGAGCTGCCGCAGCTCGCCGGCGGTGCGGACCTGGCCGGGCTGTACGAGCTCGCGGCCGCGCTGATCGACCAGGGGCTGGCATGAGCGGCCCGGCCCGTCCCCAGCAGCAGCGCATCGGCTCGCGCACCGCCGCGCGCATGGGCCCGATGACGTCGTCACCCGGACCGATCGCCGAGCTCGATGTCGACGCACTGATCGACGATCCCTCGCAACGCATCATCGTGTGCTGCGGCTCCGGCGGCGTGGGCAAGACGACGACATCGGCAGCGATCGCCCTGCGCGCCGCAGAACGTGGTCGCAAGGTCGTCGTCCTGACCATCGACCCGGCCCGGCGGCTGGCGCAGTCGATGGGCATCGAGGCGCTCGACAACACGCCTAGGCCCGTGCCGGGCGTGCGTCCGAACGGATCTGGCGACCCGGTGGGCAGCCTCGACGCGATGATGCTCGACATGAAGCGCACCTTCGACGAGGTGGTCGAGTCCCAGGCGAGCCCGGAGAAGGCCAGCGCGATCCTCAACAACCCGTTCTACATCGCCGTCTCCAGCTCGTTCGCGGGCACGCAGGAGTACATGGCGATGGAGAAACTGGGGCAGCTCGACAAGGACGCCCGCTCCTCGGGGCGCTGGGACCTGATTGTGGTCGACACGCCCCCGTCCCGCAGCGCCCTGGACTTCCTCGATGCGCCGGAGCGACTCTCCAGCTTCCTCGACGGCAAGTTCATGAAGCTTCTGCTGGCTCCGGCCCGCGGCCCCGCCAAGCTGATGACGGCCGGGTTCGGGCTGGTCACCAAGGCGGTCACCACGATCGTCGGGGGCGAGGTGCTCTCCGACATGCAGGCCTTCGTCTCGGCGTTCGACACGCTGTTCGGCGGCTTCCGCCAACGCGCCCAGCGAACCTTCGAGCTCCTCCAGGCGCCCGGGACGGCGTTCCTGGTGGTTGCCGCGCCCGAGCCGGATGCCTTGCGTGAGGCGGCGTACTTCGTCGAGCGGCTCAGTGCCGAGCGGATGCCGCTGGCCGGACTGGTCGTCAACCGCGCGAGCAGTGATCCCGGCGGGCCGCTGAGCGCGGCCGCGGCAATGTCGGGCTACGAGCAGCTGCGTGACGCCACCGATCCGACGTCACGGATGACGGCGGGGCTGCTGCGACTGCACGCCGACCGCAAGCTCATCGTCGAACGAGAGGCGCGACTGCGCAGCAGGTTCGCCACGGCGCACCCCCACGTGCGCACCGTGGTCCTGCCTGCGCTGCCGAGCGACGTGCACGATCTGGACGGCCTGCGTCACATCGGCCAACTGCTCGGCGAGCCAGGGCAGGCCACAGCCTGACCAGAGCCCTTCGGCTCAGGCAGAAGCGACCTGGGTCGCTTCCAGGTGTGCGTCCTTGGCCGCCGACAACAGCGACCGCCACGACGTCACGTTCGGCCGCTTGCGCAGCACCGCCCGACGTTCGCGCTCGGTCATGCCGCCCCAGACACCCCACTCGATCCGGTTGTCCAGCGCCTCCGCCAGACATTCGGCACGAACCGGACAGGACGAGCACACGACCTTCGCCTTGTGCTGTTCGGCCCCCCGGACGAACAACTCATCTGGCCGCGACTTCTGACACGTTGCGGACGCAGCCCACTCATCGTTCCAAGTCATGATGAAACCCCCATTGATGACACCCGTGGTCACTGGCCAATGAGGCCAGTCCCCCCACATAACGAAACTTAAGGTTCTGGCTCGTCTCGGAACAGGTCCAAACGTGCCGAATCGCACTGGCCCGTCTGGGCTATCAGGACTAGTCACTGTGGCATTCGGGCATGCAGGAGTGGTGCGCACCAGGACCTCGCCAGGCAGCTCGCGGGCCATCACCGCCGCGCCTCTAGACTGGCTCCCATGCAGAAGCCCCCGGGTCGGCTGACCTTCAGCGACGTGACCTCCCACCTGGCGGTCATCGTCGCGCTGTCTGCGTTGATGGGCCTCCTGGTCGCGGGCCTGGCGATCCCGTTCGCAGGCGCGCTCGGCGTGGGCGCGAAGTCGCTGTCGCGCAGCGTGAAGGACCTGCCCGAGGAGCTTCGGGCCAACCCACTGGCGCAGCGGACCCGGGTCCTCGACTCGAGCGGCAAGCTGATCACCACCTTCTACGACCAGAACCGGGTCAACGTTCCCCTCAGCGCGGTCGCCCCGATCATGCGCAAGGCGATCGTCGCGATCGAGGACTACCGGTTCTACCAGCACGGCGCGATCGACCTGAAAGGCACGTTGCGTGCCTTTCTGAACAACCAGGCCGGTGACGGGTCGACCCAGGGCGGCTCCTCGATCACCCAGCAGATGGTCAAGATGACCCTGGTCAACCAGGCCACCACCGAGGCCCAGCGGCGGGCGGCGATCGCAGACAACTACCAGCGCAAGATCCAGGAGTTGCGCTACGCCATCGGCTTCGAGCACAAGTACTCGAAGGACTGGATCCTCGAGCGCTACCTCAACATCGCCTACTTCGGTGCCGGCGCCTACGGGATCCAGTCGGCTGCCAGGCACTACTTCGGGGTCGACGCCAGCGCCCTGACCCTGCCGCAGGCCGCTTTGCTGGCCGGGTTGGTGAAGAACCCCGCAGGGTACGACCCGACGATCTTCCCGGGCGCGGCCATGCAACGCCGCGACACGGTGATCGAGCGGATGCAGCAGCTCAACATCATCACCAAGAGCGACGCCGACCGGATCGTCGGGTCGCCGCTGAACCTCAACGTCACTCCGACCAGCAACGGCTGCCTGGGCTCCAAGGCGCCCTTCTTCTGCGACTACGTGCGCCGCTACCTGCTCGCCGACCCCTCGCTGGGCAAGACCGTGGACGAGCGCCAGCAGCTGGTCAACGACGGCGGCCTGACGATCAAGACGACGCTGAACCTGGCCTTCCAGCGGGCGGCCGACCACGCCACCGCGGCGCACGTCCGGCCGACCGACAGTGCGATCGGTGCGCTCGCGATGGTCAAGCCCGGGACCGGCGAAGTGCTCGCGATCAGTCAGTCCAGGCCGATGGGCCGGCTGAAGAAGAAGGGCCAGACCTTCCTCAACTACGTCGTCGACAGCAAGTACGGCGACTCAAACGGTTTCCAGGCCGGCTCCACCTTCAAGCTCTTCGTGCTCGCGAGCGCCCTGGAGGACGGTCTTCCGACGAGCACCTCGTTCCAGTCCCCGCAGACCCTGAACATCCCGCAGAACGAGTACGCCGACTGCAACGGTCCCTACCCCAGCTACTCGACCTGGAACGTCAACAACTCCACCACCAACGGCTACATGAACATGTACACCGGCACCCAGCTGTCGGTGAACACGTACTACGCCCAACTCGAGAAGAAGACCGGGATCTGCAAGCCGTACGCGATGGCCCAGGCGATGGGTGTCGACCTCGGGAACCCGGCCATCCAGCGGGTACCGAGCTTCACCCTCGGCATCGCCGACGTCAGCCCGCTCGAGATGGCCGGCGCCTACGCGACCGTCGCGGCCCGCGGCCTGCACTGCGCCAACCGTCCGGTGACCCAGATCCTCAACGCCGAGGGCCGGGTGTTCAAGAACTACCCGGCCCAGTGCAAGCAGGTGATGGCCCAGAACACCGCCGACACCATCAACGACATCCTGAAGGGGGTCATGAAGCCGGGCGGCTTCGGACAGGCCCTCGTCCTCGACAAGCCCTCCGCCGGCAAGACCGGAACCATCGACAGCAACAAGGCGGTCTGGTTCGACGGCTACACACCGGCGATCGCCACCGTCTCGATGATCGCCGGCGCCAACCAGCAGGGCCAGCCGATCACGCTGAATGGTCAGACCGTCGGCGGTCAGTACGTCGCCAGCGCCCACGGCTCGACCACCGCCGGCCCGATGTGGGCCGATGCGATGCGCGCGATCGAGAACCTCCTGCCCAACCTCAACTTCGTCCCTCCGGTGCCGATCTCGCCGATCAAGGTGCTCGTCGCGATGCCGGACGTCATCGGGCTGTCGGTCAATGACGCCATCAGCCAGCTCGCCGGCCAGGGCTTCTCGGTGGCGCTGTTCGGCTCGCGCAACGGCACCGTCGTCGCGATGAGCCCTGCTGCCGGGAGCATGACCGCCAGCGGCTCGACCGTCACCCTGACCAGCTCGAACCTGCAGGGCGCCGGGGTACAGCCACCTGCCTATCCGGGGACCGGGAATCCCGGGCCGGGCAACGGCAAAGGCAAGGGCCACGGACACGGGCACTAGCGCCACAGCCGGCTAGGCGAGCTGGCGTCGCACCTCGGCGGCGACAACGCCTCCGTCGGCGCGGCCCTTGACCTGCGGCGAGACGATGCCCATCACGGCACCGATCCCTCGCGGGCCGAGCTCGGCCGCGCCGCTCTGGGCGATCGCATCGGCGACCAGCGCTGCGATGTCCTCGGCAGAGAGCTGCTCGGGCAGGTAGCCGGCGATGACCGCCGCCTCGGCGCGCTCCTTGTCGGCCTGGGCCGCCCGCCCGGCGGCGTCGAACGCCTCGGCGGCCTCGCGGCGCTTCTTCCCCTCGCTGCCCAGCACGGTGAGGATGTCCTCGTCGGTGAGCTCGCGCGCCTCTTTGCCGGAGACCTCGGCATTGGTGACCGAGGTCAGCACCATCCGCAGGGTCGAGGACGTCACCTCGTCACGTGCCTTGATCGCGGTGGTGAGGTCAGCTCGCAAACGATCCTTCAACTCGCTCATGTGCCCCATTGTGGCAGCCTTGCCACATGGCTTTCCCCTCTCCGACCCGCTCAGCGGTCGCCCGCATCATCGGATCCGGTGCGCTCGCAGGGGTCGCCGGCATCGTGTACGCCGCCGGGATCGAGGTGCGCAACTTCACGGTCCGCAAAGTCTCGGTCCCGATCCTGCCGCCCGGCCGTGCGCCGATCCGGGTGCTGCACATGAGCGACCTGCACCTGACCCCGAGCCAGGGGCGCAAGCGCCGCTGGATCGCCTCGCTTGCCGACCTCGAGCCGGACCTGGTCATCAACACGGGTGACAACCTCGCGCACATGGAGTCCGTCGAGCCCCTGCTCGAGGCCTTCGGTGCCCTGCGAGACGTCCCCGGCGTCTTCGTGCTCGGCTCCAACGACTACTTCGCGCCCAAGATGCGCAACCCGCTGTGGTACCTGCGCCCCGACGATGGCGAACGCAACACGATCACGCCGAAGCTGCCGGTCGACGAGCTCAAGGCCCAGCTGTCCAAGGGCTGGCTCGACCTGACCAACACCTCCGGTCGGCTCCAGGTCAACGGCAACGAGCTGGCATTCGTCGGCGTCGACGACCCACACCTGGAGTACGACGACCTGGAAGCCGTCGCCGGACCGGCACCCGCCGAGGCGGACCTGCGCATCGGTGTTGCGCACGCGCCGTACCTGCGGGTGCTGGATCAGTACGCAGCCGACGGCTACGACATCACCTTCGCCGGTCACACCCACGGCGGCCAGCTCTGCCTGCCGTTCAAAGGTGCGATCGTGACGAACTGCGACCTCGAACCGGCGCGCGCCAAGGGCCTTCACCGGCATCCGGCCAACTCGAGGCCGGGCGATCCCGGGTCGTCCTGGCTGCACGTCTCGGCCGGGGCCGGGACCTCCCCGTATGCCCAGGTGCGGTTCTGCTGCCGACCCGAGGCGACCCTGCTCACGCTGGAGCCGATGGAGTCCTGACCCGATTTCTTCCAGCCCGCCACCGTTGGCTAGACTCGCGCAGGCTGCAGCGGGCTGTGGCGCAGTTTGGTAGCGCGCGTCGTTCGGGACGACGAGGCCGCAGGTTCAAATCCTGTCAGCCCGACCATGTGATGTCTCAGGACATCAGCAAGACCCGGACCCACGGAGTGGGTCCGGGTCAGTTCGTTTCAGGCCTCGGCATCGCGGCGCCGAGGACCAGCAGCGCCACCAGCAGCTCAGCTGTGCGGTCCTCGGTCGGCACACCGAGCAGCTCACCCGCGCGAGCGAGCCGTCGCATCACCGTGTTGCGGTGGACCGCGAGCCGCGCAGCCGTCGCGGTCGAGTCGCGCCCGCTGTCCAGGTACACCCACAGCGTGCGTCGCAGATCGCCATGCGCGTCCGCCGCCAGGTCGCCGAGCTCCTCAGTGGCGAAGGCCAGCGCAGCAGGGTGGTCGTGCACGACCAGGTGCAGCAACCGGATGTCGCGGTACCTGACGGCAGCGGAACCGACGTACCTCGCGGTGCGCCGCGCGGCGTCCGCCTGACGCCGCGAGCCGATGAACCCGGCAAGCCCGCTGCCGGCCTCGCCGATCGCGAGACGGACGCCAGGCGGCAGCGACGGCGTCGGCTGCTCCGAACCACCCGGCACGATCCACACGAACACGTCGCCGGCGGCACCCGGGATCACCAGCGGCGCGTCCGGACCGAACGACTCCCACACCCCACGCAGCCGGGTCGCCAGCGTCTCGCCGTCAGGTTCGTCGGAAGACCAGGCGATCAGCGCGAGATGGCGGCCCGACATCCGCCGGCCCAGCACCCGCTCGATCTCGGCGAGCGGAACCTCAGCCCCGTCGAGCAACCGGGACACCAGCCGCTCCCGGCGGGCCAGGGCGCCGCGCAGGGATGCCTCCCGCTCGCGCTCGAACGCCTCGGTCACCTCGCCCACGACGGCGTCCACGAAACGGAAGGTCAGCAGCCCGACGCGATGGAGCCCGTCCAGCTCACCGGGTTCGGCAAGCTGGGCCGCGCGCTCGAACAGCAGCTCCTGCCCGAGCCGGTAGGACCGGAGCAGGCCGGCTAGCGGCACCGAGCTGCGGGCCGCGTGGCGGGCGAACCCGAGCGCGGCTATCGGTGCCCGGTACGTCGTCGCGACATCACCCTGGGTCAGCGCTGAGGCGAACTCGGTGAGCAGCGCCCGACTGGAGCTGGTGGCCAGCTCGGCGGCGCTGTCGTCGCGCACCAGGTCTGGCACCTCGGCAGCGACAAGGCTGACGACGGCATCGACCCACCCGTCCAGGCCGACACTCACCTCGGCGGCGAGCCTGCGTTCCAGCGTCACCGCACCATCATCGCAGAGAGGCGGTGCACTCTGCCCCTTGAGGTCTCGGCTTCAAACCGGGACCGTGAGGGTCAGTTGCGACGACTAGGAGGCAAAGTGCACCCAGCGCTCTGGTTGGCGGGGCGAGCGTCCCGCGTGGGCGGCCACATGGTTGCGGAACGGCTCGGACGCTCGGTCCCACGGGTGGCCGACGACGTCCCCCGCAACGGAGTCGACCTGACCACCGAGTGGCTGACCGCCGTCCTCTGCGCCGGGTCGGACGGCGCCGAGGTGACGGGGTTCGACGTGCCTGTCGAGCACGCCGGCACCACAACCCGGTCCGCGCTGCGGGTCCGGTACAACGACGCCGGTACGGCGGCCGGGCTGCCCACCGACCTGTTCACCAAGTCCTCGGCGTCCTTCGCCCAGCGCCTGATGCTCGGGGGTGCGGACGTGCTGCACGGCGAGACGCACTTCTTCACGCGGTTCCGGCCACGCATCGAGATGGAGGCGCCGCGCGGCTACTTCGGCGGCGTCGATCCGAAGTCGTGGCGCAGCCTGATCCTGATGGAGGACATCGCGGTCACCAAGGGTGCCCAGTTCGCGATCCCCACGACCCCGATCTCGCGATCACAGCTCGAGGATCTGCTCGGCAACATGGCCAAGTACCACGCGGCGTGCTGGGACGCACCGGACCTCGGCGTCCTCAAGACGCCCAACGACTTCTACCGGAACCTGTCCACGTTCGTGCGGATGGGGCCGCGCACCGCCGTCGGCATGGAGCGGGCTAGGTCCGTGATCCCCGGAAGCCTCTACGGGCAGGCAGCGCGGATGTGGGAAGGCACCCGCCGCGCCCTCGACGTCGCCACCACCCAGGTGCCGCACACGCTGCTGCACGGCGACGGGCACGTCGGGCAGGTCTACATCACCCGCGACGGGCGGATGGGACACACCGACTGGCAGGGCACGATGCGCGGCGGCTGGTCGTTCGACTACGCGTACCTGGTCAGTACCGCACTCGAACCCGAGCAGCGGCGCGCCTGGGACCACGAGCTGCTCGAGCACTACCTCGAACGGCTGACCGAGGAGGGAGGCAAGGCTCCGGCGTACGCCGAGGCCTGGCTGCGCTACCGGCAGGGCGTCTTCTACCCCTACTCGGCGTGGGCGTTCACCATCGGTCGGGCGTTCTACCAGCCGAAGATGCAGCCCGACGAGATCAGCCTTGCCTGCATCAACCGGGTGGCGGCCGCGATCGAGGACCTCAGGTCGTTCGAGGCCGTCGGGATCTAGGACCCCCCCTCCGGGCGTGGCGCGTTCAGCAGGTCCAGCAGGTCGGCCAGGGCCTCGAGCTGCTTCGAGGTCAGCGGGGCGAACGACTCGGCGAGGACCTCGTCGGCGATCGCACCGCCCGCGGTCAACAACTCGGCTCCCCGCGGGGTGATCCGGTGGCGCACGGCGCGTCCGGGGCCGTCGACCCGCTCGATCAGGCCGCGGTCCGCCATCCGGGTCGCCAACGTGCCGAAGGCCTGGTCGCTCTGGAAGGTCAGCAGCGCCAGCTCGTGGAGCGATGCGTCCGGGGAGGCACTCAGGTGGCGCAACGCGTCCCACTGGACCAGAGACAGGCCCAGCTTCGACAATCGCGCGTCCATCGCACGGTGGTGCCGGTGCTGGACGCGCTTGATGCCGCGGCCGATGTGCTGAAGCGGAGGTCGGGTCACGGGATCAAGCCTACCCCGAATATCAACTTGCTTATATCAATATGTTGATCTAATCTCGAACCAACCGAAGGAGATCACCATGGCCACCAACCTGCACACCGAGGTCGTCACCCTCGACGATGTCGACGTCGAGGTCACGTTCACCGACCAGGGCGCAGGACCAACGTTCCTGCTGCTCCACGGCGGAGCTGGCCCGCAGTCCGTCGCAGGCTTCGCCGACCTGGTGACCGACCTGCACCCTGCCCGGGTGCTGACCCCCGTCCACCCGGGGTTCAACGGCACGGCGCGACCCGAGCGGCTCGACAGCATCCGAGCCCTCGCCCGCCTCTACGACGCCCTCCTCGACCAGCTCGACCTCACCGGGGTCACCGTCGTCGGCAACTCGGTCGGCGGCTGGATCGCTGCCGAGCTCGCCCTGCTCGCCAACCCGCGCGTGAGCGGACTCGTGCTCATCAACGCGGTCGGCCTCGCCCTCGACGACCACCCGATCGCGGACTTCTTCTCCCTCACCATGGACCAGGTCGCCGACCTGGCCTACTACCGGCCCGACGGGTTCCGCATCGACGTGAACGCCTTGCCGGAACCTGCTCGCGCCACCATGGCAGCGAACCGGGAGGCCCTGTTCGCCTACGCCGGTACGTCGATGGGCGACGCGACCCTCGAAGCACGACTGGCCTCGGTCGCGACCCCCACGCTGGTCGTCTGGGGCACAGCCGACCGGATCGTCCCGGTCGCGCACGGGCGGCACTACGCCGCAGGGGTCCCGGGAGCCCGGCTGGAGCTGATCGAGACCGCGGGACACCTGCCGCAGCTCGAGGCGCCGCACCGCCTGGTCGAGGACCTCTGGGAATTCGTGGGCGACTGAACCCGCGCTCCGCGGGTGCGGACAAAGGGTCCGTGTGCTTGCGATGGGCATCAGGAGTGGCAGAATCCGCGACATGCCCCACGAGCAGGACAGCACCGGCAGCGAACCCAATCTCGAGTTGCCGAGCCTCAGCCTCGGATTCGGGCGCAAGCGTCGCCGCACGGGCGGCGACAAGGATGCGGAGAGTGCGCCGGAGGCCCCTGAGGGTTCGACCACCGAGCAGGCCGCCGAGGAGCTGGCCCCGGCACCCGAGGTCCCTCGGATGACCGAGGTCGCGCCGACACCGGAGGCACCCCCGGCATCGCCGGCCCGACCCGCGGCCGCACCGGCTGCACCGGCCGCGCCACTCCGTGCGCCCGGCGTACCGGCAGCGCGTCCTGCCGCACGTCCGGCGGCCCGGCCCGCGGCCCGGATGCCGGGTGCTCCTCCGACCCCTCCGGCGACCGCTCCGGCGACCCCTCCCCCGGTCGCTGCCGCGGTGGTGCCCCCGGTGCCGACTGCTCCCGTCGACCCGGTCGTCGAGGTGCCGCCGGAAGCACCTGTCGTCGAACCCGAACAGAGGCCGCTGTTCGCCGACACCGAGACCAGCACGATCGCGCTGGACACCTCGGTCCGCGAGGACCTCGACACCGACTCCATGGAGATCGCCATCGTGCCCGTCTCGCGGCGGGCCAAGGCCGAGGCACGCAAGGCGGCCTCGCAACGCGCGAAGGCCGAGAAACAGGCTGCTAAGGCAGCCGCACGCGCCGAGGAGGAACACCAGGCGCCCGCGGAGAAGCTGGTGGCGAAGCTGCCGCGCATCAACCCGGCCCTGGCCGCCCTGATCACCGGTCTGCTGGCAGGCCTCGCCTGCGTCCTGCTCGCCAAGGGCGCGAGCGCCGGGTGTGACGCCGTCCGCGGCAACGGCTCGTGCGGCGGTGGCTTCGGTCTGCTCGCTCTCGTCGGCATCCTGGCTGTCGAGGTGCTCATCGGCGCCAACCTGCTGAAGGCGTTCCGACTCTCCGACCCGTTCAGCACGAGCTTCCTCGGAGTCGGTCTGGTCGCGATGTTCGCGATGCTGTTCTTCCTCGACGTGATCAGCAAGCCGTGGATGATCGGAGCCATCCCGGCCATGACGGCCCTGTCGTTCCTGTTGTCCTGGTGGGTGACCGTCAGGTTCGTCGAGGAAGCCGACGAGGAGTAGTCACAGGCGAGCGGCGATCAGCTCGGCGAGCTGCACGGTGTTCAGCGCGGCGCCCTTGCGCAGGTTGTCGTTGCTGATGAACAGCGCCAGTCCACGACCATCCGGCACCCCGGGGTCGGTGCGGAACCGGCCCACGTACGACGGGTCCTTGCCGGCTGCGGCCAGCGGGGTCGGGATGTCCGCCAGCTCCACGCCAGGGGCGTCGGCCAGCAGCTCGCGGGCGCGCTCGGGCGACATCGGCCGGGCGAACTCGGCGTTGATCGCCAGCGAGTGGCCCGTGAAGACGGGGACCCGGACGCAGATGCCGGAGACGAGCAGGTCCGGGATGCCGAGGATCTTGCGGGACTCGTTGCGGAGCTTCTGCTCCTCGTCGGTCTCGTTCAGTCCGTCCTCGACGATCGATCCGGCCAGCGGTACGACGTTGTAGGCGATCGTGCGCTCGTACTTGTTCGGCGCGGGGAAGTTGATCGCCTCGCCGTCGTAGGCGAGCTCACGGGCCTTGTCGCCGGCTGCCTCCACCTGACCGGCCAGTTCCTCGACCCCGGCCACGCCCGAGCCGGACACAGCCTGGTAGGTCGACGCGATCAGCCGGACCAGCCCGGCGTCGTCGTGCAGCGGCTTGAGAACCGGCATCGCGGCCATCGTGGTGCAGTTCGGGTTGGCGATGATGCCCTGACCTGCGGCGATCACCGACTCCATCGCCTCGGGATTCACCTCCGACACCACCAGCGGGACCGACAGGTCCATGCGGTGTGCCGAGGAGTTGTCGATGACGATCACGCCCGCCTCGGCGAACTTCGGCGCCAGGGCACGGGAAGTCGTCGCGCCGGCGGAGAACAACGCGATGTCCAGCCCGGTCGGGTCGGCCGTGGCGGCGTCCTCGACAGTGATCTGCTGATCGCCGAACCCGAGCACCGTGCCTGCCGAGCGGGCCGAGGCGAAGAAGCGGAGCTGGTCCGCCGGAAAGTTCCGCTCCAGCAGGATCTGCCGCATGGCGACGCCGACCTGGCCGGTGGCGCCGACGATTCCGATATTCACGCCCATGTCAGCGCCCCGTCCCGCCGTAGACGACTGCTTCGACCTCGTCCGAGCCGAGGTCGAAGGCGGCGTGCGCTGCCCGGACCGCGTCCTCGACCTGGGTCTCGGCGACGACCACGGAGACGCGGATCTCCGAGGTGGAGATCATCTCGATGTTCACTCCGGCGTCGGAGAGCGCTTCGAAGAAGCGGGCCGAGATGCCCGGTGACGAGCTCATGCCCGCGCCGACGATGGAGACCTTGCCGACGCTGTCGTCGTACTGGAGGGTCTCGAAGCCGACGGAGGTCTGGAGCTTGGAGAGCGCGGCCATCGCGGTCTGGCCCTCGCCGCGCGGCAGCGTGAACGAGACATCGGTCAGGCTGGTGGCCGCCGCCGAGACGTTCTGGACGATCATGTCGATGTTGATCTGCGCGTCGGCAACCGCGCGGAAGATCGCGGCGGCCTCGCCGGGCTTGTCCGGCACGCCGACCACGGTGATCTTGGCCTGGCTCCGGTCGTGCGCGACACCGGTGATGATGGCTGCTTCCATGGCGTTCTCCCCCTGGTTGTCGACGGCCACGTCCTGGGACTTCACGACCCAGGTGCCCTCCTTCTCGCTGAAGGACGAGCGGACGTGGATGGGCATGTCGTAACGGCGTGCGTACTCCACGCACCTCAGGTGCAGGATCTTCGCGCCCTGGGCCGCCATCTCCAGGGTCTCCTCGTAGGAGATCCTCGGCACCTTGCGGGCCCGGGGCTCGATGCGCGGGTCAGCGGTGAAGATGCCGTCGACGTCGGAGTAGATCTCGCAGACGTCCGCCGCGAGCGCCACCGCGAGCGCGACGGCGGTCGTGTCGGAGCCACCGCGACCGAGGGTGGTGATGTCCTTGGTGGTCTGGGAGACGCCCTGGAACCCGGCGACGATCGCGATCGCGCCCTCGTCGATCGCGGCCTGGATGCGGCCGGGCGTGACGTCGATGATCTTGGCGCGCCCGTGCTCGGCGTCGGTGATCACCCCGGCCTGCGACCCCGTGAACGAGCGCGCTTCGTGGCCGAGATCGTGGATCGCCATGGCCAGCACCGCCATCGAGATCCGCTCACCCGCGGTCAGCAGCATGTCCAACTCGCGAGCCGGCGGCAACGGCGAGACCTGGTTGGCCAGATCGATCAGCTCGTCGGTGGTGTCGCCCATCGCGGAGACGACCACCACGACCTGGTTGCCATCCTTCTTGGTCTCCACGATCCGGCGGGCCACCCGCTTGATCGCTTCAGCGTCGGCAACAGAGGAACCGCCGTACTTCTGCACGACAATGCCCACGACTGCTCTCCTGACGCTGTCCTCATGCCTCCAGGTGCGATTGTCGCTGGCTGGAGGGCCTACGGCCACGGAGATTCTACCGAGCCGCGGGATGGTGGCCGTCTTGTCGTCCCTAGGCTGGACCCATGACCCAGCTCGACAACGTCACCGTTCTGGCCAAGGCAGCCGTCTACTTCGACGGCGCGTGCGTCAGCCACACCGTGCTGCTCGCCGACGGCACCCGGAAAACGGTCGGCGTGATCCTCCCGGCGTCGCTGACCTTCACGACCGGCGTGCCCGAGCGGATGGAGATCACCGCTGGTACGTGCCGGGTCCGCCTGACCGGCTCCGAGGACTGGACCGAGTACGCCGCAGGCTCGTCGTTCGAGGTCGCCGGGGACTCGTCGTTCGACATCGAGACGGACGCGCAGCTGGACTACATCTGCACCTACCTTTAGCTACAGCAGCCCGGCGTCCAGGACGGCCTCGGCTGCCTCGAGCTGGTCGGACTCGTCGACCTCCAGGTCGAGGCGGTCGTGCGCGACCACCGAGTGCAGCGCGGCAAGGACCCCGCACGCCTGGGACCCCCAGGACGCCAGGTAGGAGTACTGCCACCACCCGAGGGCTTCCTCGATGTTGCCTGCAAGGAAGTGTCGCATTCCGTTTGCGATGTCGGTCGCTATCAGGGTCTGGTCGTCGGACAGTTTCGAGGTGAACGTCTCAGGG
>NZ_JAOPXI010000090.1 GCF_025965215.1 Marmoricola sp. | reverse complement strand
CGGCGACATGGACATCGTCGCCGAGGTCGATGAGGAACTCATCGCCGAGGTCCTCTCCACCGCCACCGGTATCCCGGTCTTCAAGCTGACCGAGGAGGAGAGCGCGCGTCTGCTGCGCATGGAGGACGAGCTGCACAAGCGCGTCATCGGTCAGGACGAGGCCGTCAAGGCGCTGTCCCGGGCGATCCGTCGTACCCGTGCCGGCCTGAAGGACCCGAAGCGTCCCGGTGGCTCGTTCATCTTCGCCGGTCCGTCCGGTGTCGGTAAGACCTGGCTGTCCAAGACGCTCGCGGAGTTCCTCTTCGGCGACGAGGACTCGCTCATCCAGCTCGACATGTCGGAGTTCTCCGAGAAGCACACGGTCTCGCGGCTCTTCGGTTCGCCTCCGGGCTACGTGGGCTTCGAAGAGGGTGGCCAGCTGACCGAGAAGGTGCGGCGCAAGCCGTTCTCGGTGGTCCTGTTCGACGAGGTCGAGAAGGCGCACCCGGACATCTTCAACAGCCTGCTGCAGATCCTGGAGGAAGGTCGCCTGACCGACAGCCAGGGCCGCGTCGTTGACTTCAAGAACACCGTGATCATCATGACCACGAACCTGGGGTCGCGCGACATCAGCAAGGGCGTCAGCCTCGGCTTCGGCAACGCCTCGGACGTCCAGGGCTCCTACGAGCGGATGAAGGCCAAGGTGCAGGAGGAGCTCAAGCAGCACTTCCGCCCCGAGTTCCTCAACCGTGTCGACGAGACCATCGTCTTCCCGCCGCTCTCGCAGGAGCAGATCATCTCGATGGTCGACAACATGATCGCGTCGGTCGAGCTGCGCCTGAAGGACCGGGACATGTCGCTGGAGCTGACCCAGCCCGCCAAGGACCTGCTCGCCACCAAGGGCTTCGACCCCGTGCTCGGTGCGCGTCCGCTGCGGCGCACGATCCAGCGCGAGATCGAGGATGTCCTGGCCGAGAAGATGCTCTACGGCGAGGTCGGCCCCGGCCAGATCGTGGTCGTCGGGATCGAGGGCGAGGGCAAGGAGCAGACCTTCACGTTCGTCGGGACGCCACGGGTCGAACTGCCCGACGCACCTCCGGTCGAGGTGGCCGGCGGCGGCGAGGAAGCATCTGTCTGAGCCGGTTTCGAGACGGTCGCAGAGCGACCTCCTCAACCACCGGGAAGCATGTAGCGCTGGCCTTCCTGCACGACGAGACCATCGTCGAGCAGGGAGGCCAGTGCTCGTTGGCGCTGAGCCGGGTCGGCCCAGACCGCGTCGAGCCTGGCTCGGGGCACCGAGCCGGCTGACTCGCGCAGGACGGCCAGCAGACGACCGCGGCACTGGCGATCGGTGCCCGCCCAGGCCTGCACCTTCCGTGCTGGTCCGGTGTACGCCGGCCGCCCGGCCTGTTGCCAGGCGCATAGGGCACTTACTGGGCAGTGGTCGCACGAAGGGCCGGTAGCCGTGCACACCAGGGCGCCGAGCTCCATCACCGCGACCGCCCAGACCTCGGGCGCCTCCTCGGGGACCAGGGTCCCGGCCAGGTCCCGTTCGGCGCGACTGACCGAAGGTGCGGGGAACTCGACGCCGCTGACGGCGCGGCCCAGCACCCGCCGAACGTTCGTGTCGAGGACCACGTGCGAGCGCCCGAACGCGAAGGACGCGATCGCGGCGGCTGTGTAGTCCCCGATGCCGGGAAGGGCGCGAAGTTCCTCGTAGGTGTCGGGCACCTCACCACCGTGGCGCTCGGTGATGGCGAGCGCCGACGCGTGCAGGCGAAGTGCTCGCCGCGGATAGCCGAGCCGTCCCCAGGCCCGCACCGCGTCGCCTGTCGTAGCCGCGGCCAGCGACGCCGGTGTCGGCCACGCGGTCAACCAGGCCTCGTGGACCGGCAGTACCCGGTTCACCGGCGTCTGCTGCAGCATGAACTCCGAGACCATCACCGACCACGGACTCGTGCCCGGGCGTCGCCACGGCAGGTCCCGCGCGTTCTCGGCGTACCAGGCCAGGACCGGCTCCTGCAGCGCGTTCATGGCGTCACCCTACGGTGAGCCTTCCCCATCGGTGACGCGAAGTTTCCTACCGTTGGCCCCATGACCAACGTGACGCGTCCGCGCGGCCGTCTCCCCGCCCGGGTCTACTGGTTCCGTCGTGGACTGGTGATCCTGACCCTGGTGGGTCTGGTCGTCGCGATCGCCCACCTGCTGGGCGGGTCGGGCAGCACGCCGCCGCAGGCGCGCGCCCGGGTCACCGCCGCAAGGACGACCCCCACTGCGACGTCGACCGCGCCCGTCGGGCCGATCTCCGGTGCCGGTCCCGGCACCCCTTCAGCCACCCGTACGCCGCCTGCTGCCGGCCTCGCCCAGCCGACCGGAGCCTGTTCTGCGAGTGACATCACGGTGACGCCGGTGGTCGGCACCCAGCTCGCCGGCCGTCCGGTTCCGTTGTCGCTGCACCTGAGCGGCATCCAGCCCGCCTGCACCTTTGCGGTGACGCCGTACTCGCTGGTCGCCAAGGTCACCCGCAACCAGAACCGGATCTGGTCCTCCCAGGACTGCCCGAGCTCGATCCGGACGGCCTCGGTGGTCGTCCGCAGCGCAGCGCCGACGACCGTCGTTGTGACCTGGAGCGGCCGCGGCTCCGACTCGACCTGCAGCCGGGCCACCGACTGGGCCCTGCCCGGCAGCTATTCGGTCGAGGCCGCAGCGATCGGTTCGGCACCGTCGACGTCGGCGTTCACGCTGACGTCGCCGCCGAGGCCGGTCGTCACGCAGACGGTGCACCCGAAGGCGAAGAAGACGGCCGCGACGACCCAGACCCCGAGCACGGGTCACTGAGACGTAGGTTCGCGGTCGCTGACGCTTGGTTTCAGCTCCGTTCCTCAGCCGGATTCGCTGCTCGATGGCCGCCGATCTGATCCGCTGACCCGCCTCAGATCAGGTTTCGACCCGCCCGTCGCTCAACCTCTTCGCGTCGTAGATCCGCTCGTGCCTCGCGGGTCGACGGCTCAGACATACCGTTCGAGGATGCTGGACTCGGCCAGGCGGGACAGGCCTTCGCGGACGCTCCGGGCGCGCAGCTCGCCGACACCCTCGACGATCTGGAGCTCCTCGACGCCGGCCGACAGCAGCTTCTGCAAGGTGTCGAACTGAGCGATGAGGCCGTCCACAACGGTGCTGGGAAGCCGCGGAACCTTGGCCAACAGCCGGTACCCGCGCGGCGTGACCGCGCCGTCGAGGTGCTCGGTCTGGCCCAGCCCCAGGGCCTTGGCGACCATCGAGATGTCGACGAGGTCGGTGGGGGAGAGCGTCTCGAGATCGGCCAGCACGCTCTCCGGGGTCCGCTTGCGGCGGCCGGAGGGCAGATAGTCGCGAACCACGAGCTCGCGCTCCGCGTCAACGCCGGTGATGAGCTCCTCGAGCTGCAACGACAGCAGACGACCGTCGGTGCCGAGCTCCAGCACGTAGTCCTCGATCTCCCGTGCGATCCGGGTGACCATCTCCAGCCGCTGCGCCACGACGGCGACGTCGCGGACGGTCACGAGGTCCTCGACCTCGAGCGCTGAGAGTGTGGAGGAGACCTCGTCGAGGCGCAGCTTGTAGCGCTCCAGGGTGGCCAGGGCCTGGTTGGCGCGGGACAGGATCGACCCGGAGTCCTCGAGCACGTACCGGGTCTCGCCGACGTACGCCGCAATGATCTGCATCGACTGCGAGACCGAGATCACCGGGAACCCGGTCTGCTTGGCGACGCGGTCAGCGGTGCGGTGGCGGGTGCCGGTCTCCTCGCTGGGGATGGTGTGGTCGGGCATCAGGTGCACGTTGGCGCGCAGGATCCGGGTGACGTCGGCGTCGACCACGATGGCGCCGTCCATCTTGGCCAGCTCCCGCAGCGCGGTCGCGGTGAACGGGACGTCGAGGGTGAAACCGCCAGTGGCGATCGTCTCGACCGTCTTGTCCAGGCCAAGGACGATCAGTGCTCCGGTCCGCCCGCGAAGGATCCGCTCCAGGCCGTCGCGCAGGGACGTACCCGGAGCGATACTGGCGAGGGTCGCGCGCAGGCGCTCGGCCTCGTTCGCGTCGTCGGTGGCTACCACGGGCCCGAGTCTAGGGGCAGGCTCCCACAGCGTCGTACTCCTCGGAGAGCCCGAGGATGTCGATCGCCCGCCGGATGTTGTCGACGTCCACCACGCGCATCCCGTCCATCACCCGGCTGCGTCCGATGTGCTCGGGGGTCTCGGCCGGCACCGCGGCCGAGCGGAATCCCATCCGTCCGGCCTCCGAGAGCCGTACGTCGACGTCGCGAACCCTGCGCAGCTCGCCGGACAGGCCGATCTCGCCGACCGCGACCACCTGGCGGCCCAGCGGTCGCCCACGGTACGCCGAGACGATCGCCAGCGCGATGGCCAGGTCGTTGCTGGGCTCGACCAGGCGGGCGCCTCCGACGCTGGAGACGAAGACGTCGTGCGAGTGCAGCCGGACTCCGGCATGCTGCTGCAGGATCGCCAGGATCATCGCGACCCTCGAGGAGTCGACTCCCGAGGTCGTGCGGCGCGGTCGCTCGGAGGCGGTGTGCGTCACGAGAGCCTGGACCTCGCTGAGCAGCGGGCGGCGTCCTTCCATGGCCACTGCGACGCAGGTCCCGGCGACGTTGCCGTGCCGGACGTCGAGGAACAGGCCGGTGGGATCGGTGATCGCGACGATGCCGGCGGCCGAGAGATCGAAGCAGCCGACCTCGTCGACGGGACCGAACCGGTTCTTCATCGCCCGCACCATCCGCAGCCGCGAGGACCGCTCACCCTCGAAGTGCAGGACCACGTCGACGAGGTGCTCGAGGACGCGCGGGCCTGCGATCGACCCGTCCTTGGTGACGTGTCCGACCAGGACCAGGGTGATGTTGCGCAGCTTGGCCATCCGGATCAGCGCCGCGGCGACCTCCTTGACCTGGGTGACGCCACCTGGCACACCGTCGATGTCTGCGGCGCTGATGGTCTGGATCGAGTCGATGACCAGCAGGGTCGGCTTGACCTGCTCGACGTGGCCGAGGACCGCCCCGAGGTCGGTCTCGGCGGCCAGGTACAGCTCGTCCTGGATGCCGCCCGTGCGGTCGGCTCGCAGCCGCACCTGGGCCGCTGACTCCTCGCCGGTGAGGTACAGGGTGCGATGGCCGCCGCGGGCGGTCTGCGCCGCGACCTCCAGCAGCAACGTGGACTTGCCGACGCCCGGCTCACCGGCGAGCAGGATCGCTGCCCCGGGGACCAGGCCACCGCCGAGGACCCGGTCCAGCTCGGGCACCCCGCTCGTGCGCGCCTGGGAGTCCTCGATCGGGATCTCGCCGATCGGGAGAGCCTTCTGGGTCACCGGCCCGGCCTGCACCCTGCTCTTCGGAGCGGCGCGCTCGATCACGGTGCCCCAGGCCTGGCACTCACCGCACCTGCCCACCCATTTGGCAGCCTCCCAGCCGCATTCGCTGCAGTGGTACGGAGCCGTGGTCACCCTTGCCTTCGCCATGGCTCGAACATATGTGCTAACGCCGACACGATGAGTCAGGCGCGCGCAGGCCCTAGTCTTGGAACGTTCCACACGAGACCGGCCAGGCTGCACAAGGGAGGCCCGATGAGTCCGAGCCGACGGCACAGCGACCCGCAGCCGACGCTCGCCACCGTGGCCGAACGCGCCGGAGTGTCGCGCCAGACCGTCTCGAACGCCCTGAACAACCCCGAGCTGCTCCGCGAGGACACGCTGGCCAAGGTCCGGGCGGTCATCGCCGAGGTCGGCTACACGCCGAACCGGGCGGCCCGGCAGCTGCGGACGCGGTCCTCGCACATGATCGGCTTGCGTTTCGAGGAGGCGCAGGAAGGCACCAGCAACGCCACGATGGACAGGTTCGTGCACACCCTGGTCGAGGCGACGGCCAGGACGGGCCACCATATCGTGCTCTTCGCCGGTGACCCCGATGACCCGCTCGACGGCTATGACGAGCTCCTGCGAGCCACCGCGGTCGATGCGTTCGTCATCACCGACACCTATGCAGGGACTCCTGCGGCCGACCTGCTCAGTCGCGTCGGCGCTCCCTATGTCACCTTCGGTAGGCCCTGGGACGACCCGAGTGCCCGTCACCCCTGGGTCGATGTCGCCGGCGCCCACGGTGCCCGTCTGGCCACCGAGCACCTCCTCGAGGTCGGTCATGCCCGGGTGGCCTGGCTCGGCTGGGAGGCCGCGTCGCGGATCGGTGAGGACCGTCGAGCCGGCTGGGAGGCGGCCATGGCCGCGGCCGGGACGTCGAGTGACGGGCTCGGCGTCCGGATCACCGACAACGTCGACGCCGCCCGGATGGCCGCCCACGAACTGCTCGAGGATCCCACCGTGACCGCCTTCGCCTGCGCCAGTGACACCCTGGGCATCGGGGTCCTGCACGCCCTGGCTGAGCGCGGGCTCCGGCCCGGTGCCGATGTCGGCGTCGTCGGCTTCGACGACTCTCTCGGGGCCCAGGTGACCTGGCCCGGGCTGACCTCGGTCCGCCAGCCGCTCGAACAGGTCGCCATCGAGATCGTCGACCTGCTGCACACGGTGTTGTCGCACAAGACCGTCACCGAGCCGGCGCGCATGCTCGAGCCGACTCTGGTGGTCCGGCGGTCCACCCGGCGCGACAGCGCACGCTAGGCCCGCGCTCCTAGAACCTGCGCCACCACAGGTTGATCGCGTAGTCGGTGCCGGTGGCATCGGGATGCTCGACCAGGACCTCCTCGGCGACGGCCGTCGGCAGCTCGATCCGTACGACGGCCTCGAAGTCCTGCCGGTAGCCGAACTCCCAGCGGATCAGCAGCCGTTCGCGCTCCCAGCCGTGGCTGTCCCAGAACCTCTCGACGGCCACCGGGTCGACCTCGCGGAAGCCGCGCCGGAACCAGCCGCCGAAGGTCGACCTCGTCGGGTCGTTGTCGATGACGAAGGCGGTGCCGCCGGGTCGCATCACCCGGTCGAGCTCGGCCAGGCCGGGCTCGCTGCCCGGTCCGAAGAAGTAGGCCCACCGGGCGTGCGCGACGTCGACGGACGCATCCGGCAACGGGACGTCGGCGGCTGACCCGTAGACGACCTCGACGTTCGGCAGCCGGCGCACCCGTCGTCGGGCGATCGCCACCAGCGGCGGATGCGGCTCGACCCCGACGACGCGGGCGGCGGTGGCAGCGAAACCGGGCAGGTGGAACCCAGTGCCGCAACCGATGTCGACGACCGTGCCGGTGAGATCCGCGCGTGCGGTCATCGCCGCGGCGATCAGCCCGTCGGGGTCGATGCCGCCGTTCTCGATCTCGTACGTAGCCGGGTTGTCCCAGATGTTGGGGCTGGGCCGTACCCGGGCCGCGTCAGTCACCGCATCTCGACAAGCTCGTTCACCGGTTAGAGACGGACGAGGCCTGACGGCGTCTGGAACTGGGCGGCCACGATGCCAGGGGTGCCGTTGGGCGCGACCCACTCGACCTTGACGTCCTCCAGCGGCTGCTCCACCGGCGCGCCGAGCCACTCGGTGACACGTGCCGGATCGCCTGCGATCTCCAGCGAGGCAAGGGAGATCTGCCCACTCGCCCCGGCTGAGGGGTGCAGGTGCGGGTCGGTCTGCCACTGGATGAAGTACGGCAGCTGCGGGTCGGACTGAAGGCCCTTGACGCCGACCTGTCGCCAGAGCAGTTCGGTGCCGTCAGGGCGGTGCCGGTTGCCCTTGACCGACTCACGACCCAGTCGTTCCTCCACCGGTGCGAGGTCCTCGACCGAGACGACCCAGCCCAGCCAGCCGCCACCGAGCTCGGAACGGGCACGCACGGCCTGGCCGAACGGGGCCTTGTCCGAAGCCGGGTGGTCGAGGACCTCGACCAGCTCCAGGTAGGTGCCGTCGGTCAGGGGCAGGATCCGGTTGCGGGTGCCGAAGCGGGGGTGCACACCACCGTCGGTGAAGTCCTCGCCGAGCACCTTCGAGAGGCGATCGGCGGTCGCGGCGATGCCGTCCGGTCCGGCGGCGAAGACGATGTGGTCGAGGCGCATGGGTCGATTCTCACCCTGCCGGAATGCGGGTCGCACACCGGGGTCGGATCACTCTCTGGGTCACTCTCTGGTCACTCTCTGGGGGAGGACGCCGGGTGCAGTGCGAGAAGCGAACGCGAACGCAGGTGGCGCTCGCAGCCGACCGCCAGGACGTCGTACGCAGCCTGTCCCATCAGGGCGATCAGCTCGGTGGCGTTGGAGAGGTAGACCGGCTCCGCGCCGACGTGCGCTTCGGTGTTTCCCGAGCAGTACCAGTCGAGGTCGTGACCGCCGGGACCCCAGCCCCGTCGGTCGTACTCGCCGATGCTGACCTCGGAGTACGTCGTGCCGTCGGTGAGCTCGACGTCGCGGAAGGTACGCCGGATCGGCAGCGGCCAGCAGACGTCCGGCTTGGTCTCGACGAAGTGGACGTCCTCGCGCAGGGCCAGGGCGTGCAGGGCGCAGCCGTAGCCCCCGGCGAATTCGCGGGAGTTGTGGAAGATGCACGCGCGACCGGCCGAGCTGTCCACGGTGCGCGTCTTGCGCTCGCCGTCCTCGACCTCGGTCCACCTCTTGCGAGACACCTTGCCCTTCGACGACAGCGCCTCGCTGCGACGCTCCCAGACGGTGTCGTCGAGCTTGTCGACCCAGACGGCCACCCGCTCCTCGTCCTCGGGCCCGGAGAAGTGTGCGCCGAGCGTGCAGCAACCCGCATCTGGCGACGATTCGTAGATCCCCTGGCAGCCGTTGCCGAAGATGCACGTCCAGTTCGACGTCAGCCAGGTCAGGTCGCAGCGGAAGACCTGTGCTGCGTCGGCAGGGTCGGCGAACTCGAACCAGGCACGCGGGATGACGAGGTCTACTTCTGGCACCGGCACAGCCTAGGCGCTCAGGAGTTGGCCGTCTTGCAGTCGGTCGCTTCGCTGCCGTGCGGCCCTGCCACGACGAGCTCGACGACCGGAAGCGGCTAACCTCGTCCTATGCGCCTGGGTGTGCTCGACATCGGCTCCAACACCGGGCATCTACTCGTCGTGGATGCGCACGGTGGTGCTGCGCCGAGCCCGGCGTCGTCGTACAAGGAGCCCCTGCGGCTGGCCGAGCATCTCGACTCCGACGGCGCGATCACCGAAGCCGGCATCGCTGCGCTGACGAATTTCGTCGGCGACGCGCTGGAGCTTGCCGAGGACAAGGGCTGTGAGGAGATCTACGGCTTCGCCACTTCGGCGGTCCGCGACGCGGTCAACGCCGATGCCGTCCTCGAGCACGTCCTGGCCAACACCGGTGCCCGGATCGCGGTGCTGTCGGGCGAGGACGAGGCGCGGCTCACCTTCCTCGCCGTACGCCGCTGGTTCGGCTGGTCGTCGGGTCGCCTCGGCGTCTTCGACATCGGTGGTGGCTCCCTGGAGATCGCCGCCGGTTCGGCCGAGGCGCCGGACGTGGCGTGGTCCCTGCCCCTGGGCGCCGGCCGGCTGGCCCGGACCTGGTTCGCCCAGGGACGCCCCGACGAGGACGCGCTGAGGGAGCTGCGCCGGTCCATCCGTGCCGACATCGCCCGGCAGGCCGGCAGCCTCCTGCGCGGTGGTCCGCTCGACCACGCGGTCGCGACGTCGAAGACGTTCCGCTCGCTGGGCCGGATCTGTGGTTCAGCACCGTCCAGCGAAGGACTCTACGTCCGCCGGATGCTGCAAGCCGACGTGCTCGAGAGCTGGCTCCCGAAGCTCGTCGAGATGTCGCGCGAGGAGATCTCGGCGCTCCCTGGTGTCTCGCCGGATCGCGCGCACCAGGTGGTCGCGGGCGCGTTCGTCGCGTCGGCGGTCCTGGACATCTTCGACATCAGCGAGCTCGAGATCTGCCCGTGGGCGCTGCGCGAGGGGATCATCCTGGACCGGCTCGACAAGCTGAGCGTGCTGGGCTGAGGCGTGGGTGCACCCGCGGGTCCGCTCTTCGCCCTCTCCACCGCCTCGGTCTATCCGGAGACCGTCGCGCACGCCTTCGAGTACGCCTCGGCGCTGGGCTACGACGCTGTCGAGGTGATGGTCAGCATCGACGCGATCAGCCAGGACATCGACAAGGTCCGGCGGCTGCGCGACTACCACGAGGTCCCGGTCTGCGCCGTGCACGCGCCGTGCCTGCTGATCACCCAGCGCGTGTGGGGCACCGAGCCGTGGGCCAAGCTCGAGCGCAGTGCCGAGATGGCCCACGAGCTGGATGCGGACGTGGTCGTCGTCCATCCGCCGTTCCGGTGGCAGAAGGAGTACGCCGAGAGCTTCGTCGAGGGCATCGCCGACCTGGAGAAGCGCACCGGGATCGCGTTCGCCGTGGAGAACATGTACCCGTGGCGGGCGACCCCGCGCCGGGAGATGGATGTGTACCAACCGCACTGGGATCCGAGTCGTGAGGACTACGCCAACACGACGATCGACCTCTCGCACGCGGCCACCGCGCACTCCGATCCGATCGAGATGGCCCGGCGACTCGGCTCGCGCCTGCGCCACATCCACATGACCGACGGCAGCGGCTCGGCGCGCGACGAACACCTGGTCCCGGGTCGTGGGACGCAGCCGTGCGGGGAGTTCCTCGAGCTGCTGGCGACCCAGGGTTTCGCTGGCCACATCGTGATGGAGATCAACACCCGCCGGGCCGGCACCCGGGAAGCCCGTGAGGCGGACCTGCTCGAGTCGCTTGCGTTCGGGCGGTTGCACTTCGCGGCTGAGGCGTAAAGAACGCAGAGCGCCTGCCTGCAGGTGCACGACTCGGGATGCGCCCTGGCGCGCCCGTCATCGGGCCCGAAGCAAATAGTCGATTCGCCACGTAAAGCCACGTCTCGCTCAGCCGTCTATTGCCGACGAGGTCTGGCCTTCGTCGTGGGGATATCGACAGGAGACGTGAGTGAGAAGCAGTTCGGGCGCGCCTGGATTCAAACACCTGAAGAGGCGGGGTTCGTCGCGCCTTGGCCGAGCGGTCGCGGTGGTCGGCGCCCTCGCCCTGCTGGCGCTCCCGCTCCAGGTCGTCGACCCTGCTGATGCGTACCAACTTGCCACTTCGGGCGCGGGGACCTCCATCACCTATCCGTCCGGGGTGACCGTCACCGGCAGCCAGGCGGGCCCAGGCGGCAAGTCGATCTCGGCATCGAGCACCGACTTCGGCTGCTGCGGCTACGGGTACGTGGCGAGCGACTACACGCCGGCACCGCCCAACGGCAGCCCTGGCATCACGCCCATGGTGCCGGCCCAGCCCGTCACCGCTAGCTGCCCGGCGTACGGGCTGTGCCCGAACCTGGGGACCTTCACGTTCACGTTCTCCCGGCCGGTCCGCAATCCTCGGATGCACCTCGATGAGCTCGGTGGGGCGTTCAGCTCGTCGCTCAACGGCGTGACGACGATCAATGCGACGTCGACCAGTCTGACGCTGACCACCCCTGGCGTGACCATGGCTGTGGCGTCGGGCCGCAACCTGTCGATCACCGGCGGCACCACGATCGAGGCCACCAACAAGGCCATGAACCTGAGCTGCTCCACGGGCGCGCCACCGCCCCCTGGCTGTGGGACGGTCGCATTCACCGGGGTGGTGACCTCCCTGACGTTCAACGTCGCCTCGTACACGGCGCTCGTCAGTGGGCCTCCGGTTTCTGGACACGCACCGGACGGCTTTCCGGTGTCATTCACCTTCGATGAGGACTTCGGCGACGCGCCCGCCTCGTACGATCAAGGCGACGCCGCCCGCGCCGTCGTCTCCGACCTCACGCTCGGCCCCGGTATCTCCGCCGACAACACCAACGTGGCCAACTCGGTGGTCGATCCCAACGCAGGTCCGACGGCGACCAATGACACGTTCGATGACGGCGTGACGCTGGGCACCCTCACGGCTGCCGACAGCACCTACTCGACGACCGTCGCGATCAACGGAGCCAGCGCAGCGGGCACGGTGTGCGGCTGGATCGACTTCAACAAGAACGGCATCTTCGACAATCCGGGCGAGCGCGCCTGCAGCACCTTCGCTGCCGGGGCGACCAGCGCGACCCTGAGCTGGAGCGGGCTGTCCAGCCTGACAGCGGGGCCCACCTATGCCCGCTTCCGGATCGGATACAACGCGACGCAGACCCAGTCCCCGACCGGGCTGTCGGATGCTGGGGAGGTCGAGGACTACCCGCTCGTCATCGCCCCTGCTCCGAACCCGTCGATCAAGCTGGTGAAGACCGCCTCGACCAACACCCTGGTGGCCGGTCAGACGATCACCTACACCCTCACGGCCACCAACACCGGCAACACCAACCTGACCGGGGTCACGATCACCGAGGGTGCTTTCACCGGATCGGGATCGATGAGTGGGCTCACCTGCCTGCCCTCCCAACCGGCGACACTGGCACCGAACGCGACGCTGGTCTGTACGGCGACCTACGTGGTGTCCCAAGCTGACGTCGATGCCGGGAAAGTGACCAACGCGGCCAGCGTCACTGGCAATCCGCCGACCGGCCCACCGGTGACCGGTACCTCACAGGTCACCGTGCCGGGCACGTCCTCTCCGGCGATCGTGCTGACCAAGACGCCCTCGAGTGCGACGTTCGTGGCCGGGACTCCGGTGACGTACACGTTCAAGGCGACCAACACCGGCAACGTGACCTTGTCGGGTGTGACGATCTCCGAGGGTGCGTTCAACGGCTCGGGTTCGGTGTCGGGACTGACCTGCGCTCCTACGACTCAGCCGGCGGTCCTGGCGCCGAACGCGGTGCTGACCTGTACGGCGACCTACA
>NZ_JAOPXI010000073.1 GCF_025965215.1 Marmoricola sp. | reverse complement strand
CGAGGCCCGTGTCGACGGCTCAGGTGACGAGCTCGACAGCCAGGGTGCCGGCGACCAGGGCCTGATGTTCGGCTACGCGTGCGACGACACCAAGGAGCTCATGCCGCTCCCGATCAGCATCGCGCAGCGCCTCGCCGAGAAGCTCACCGCGGTCCGCAAGGACGGCACGCTGGACTACCTGCGTCCCGACGGCAAGACCCAGGTCACTATCGAGTACGACGAGAACGATCGCCCGATCCGCGTCGACACCGTGGTCCTCTCCACCCAGCACGCCGAGGGCGTCGACCTGGAGAACACCTTGGCTCCTGACATCAAGAAGTACGTCATCGACCCCGTGCTCGACACGTTCGACATCGCCTCGGATGGCTACCGCCTCCTGGTCAACCCCACCGGCAACTTCGTCGTCGGCGGTCCGATGGGTGACGCCGGTCTGACCGGTCGCAAGATCATCGTCGACACCTACGGCGGCATGGCCCGTCACGGTGGCGGCGCGTTCTCCGGCAAGGACCCCTCGAAGGTGGACCGTTCCGCGGCGTACGCGATGCGCTGGGTGGCCAAGAACGTCGTGGCCGCCGGTCTGGCGACCCGCTGCGAGGCCCAGGTCGCCTACGCCATCGGCAAGGCAGCCCCGGTCGGCGTGTTCATCCAGACCTTCGGGACCGGTGTCGTCTCCGACGAGACCATCCAGAAGGCCGTCCTCGAGGTCTTCGACCTGCGCCCCGCCGCCATCGTCCGCGACCTGGACCTGAAGCGCCCCATCTACGCCAAGACGGCCGCCTACGGCCACTTCGGCCGGGAGCTCCCCGAGTTCTACTGGGAGCGCACCGACCGCGCCGAAGACCTCAAGAAGGCTGCCGGCATCTGATCACCGCGAACCGGCCGTCCCCTCCGGAGGGGACGGCCGGTTCTGTGTTGCTGCGGGCATTCGGCCGGGTCGGCGGTGACTGGTTGGATGGGCCTATGACCGCAGGACCGGCCGAGGAGGGCGACGAGCAGCTCTCGCTGCCCGGCATCGCTCGTGCGAAGGCCCGGCAGGCCACGCCGCCGAAGGTGCGGAAGCCGACGGTGCTGGCCGAGGTGGATCCGATTGCGCGGGTGCTCGTGGATCTGCCGCTGGCCCACCTGGACCGGCCGTTCGACTACGGCGTTCCCGAGCAGATGGCCGCGACCGCCGTAGCAGGGGCCCGGGTCAAGGTCCGGTTCGCCGGCCAGGACGTCGATGGTTTCGTCCTCGAGCGCGCAGCCACCTCCACGCATGCCGGCCGGATCCAGCCGCTTCGTCGCGTCGTCAGCTCCGAGCCGGTGCTGGCCCCGGCGATTGCCGCCCTGGTCGCCGACGTCGCCGCGCGATACGCCGGCACCCGGTCGGACGTGCTGCGGCTTGCCGTGCCTTCGCGACACGCGACGACCGAGAAGGTGGCGAGTACGCCGGGCCCGGCGATCACCGTGCGCGCCGACCACGGGCCGTGGGCCGCCTACCCCGGTGGCGCCGGATTGCTCGATGCCCTCGGCGCCGGCGGCAATCCGCGCGTGGTGTGGGCCGCAGGTCCCGGAGAGGACTGGGCCGCGCTCCTCGCCGAGGCCGTCGTGGCGGCGGCGTCGTCGGGACGCGGCGTGCTCGTGTGCCTGCCCGACCGTCGCGACGTCGACCGCCTTGACGGCGCCCTCAGGTCCCGCTTGGGCACCGACCAGCACGTCGTCCTGACCGCTGACGCCGGTCCCGCTCACCGGTACGCGGCGTTCCTGGCAGTCTCGCGCGGCGCCGTGCGGGTGGTGATCGGTACCCGGGCGGCGGCGTTCGCCCCGGTCCATGACCTGGGACTCGTAGCGATCTGGGACGACGGCGACGACCTGTACGCCGAGCCGCGGGCGCCGTACCCGCACGCCCGCGAGGTGCTGCTGCTGCGGGCCCAGCGTGAGGGCGCTGCTGCGCTGCTCGGGGCACATGGACGCAGTGTGGAGGCCGAGTACCTGCTGCGCAGCGGCTGGGCAGCAGAAGTGGCGCTGCCGCGCGAAGAGCTGAGGCGCAGGGTCGCGGTCTCGGTCGCGGGCGCAAGCGACCGCGAGCAGGAACGCGATCCCGCCGCCGGTGCGGCCCGGCTGCCGCACGGAGTCTTCGACGTGATCCGCGACGGGTTGGTGACCGGGCCCGTCCTGGTACAGACCCCGCGTGCGGGCTACGCGACCCGGTTGTCGTGCGACTCGTGCCGAACCCCGGCTGCGTGCCCGGTGTGCCACGGGCCGCTGGGGATCGCGGCCGCCCATACACCGCCGACCTGCAGGTGGTGCGGGACCGTGGCCGCGAGCTGGCGCTGTCCGGAGTGCGGGGGCCGTGGGCTGCGCGCGCCCGTGCTCGGTGATCGACGCACCGCCGAGGAGCTCGGTCGGGCTTTCCCATCGGTGCCGGTACGGAGCTCTGCGGGTGACCGGGTGCTGGCGGAGATCGCACGTCGGCCGACGATCGTGGTGGCCACGCCCGGCGCCGAGCCATGGGTGGCCGGTGGCTACGCCGCGGTGGTCCTGCTCGACACCTGGCTCCTGCTGGCCCGATCGGATCTGCGGGCCGAGGAGGAGGCGCTGCGGCGCTGGACCAACGCCGCAGCGTTGGTGGGCCCCGGCCCGGGCCTGTTTCCGGGGCCCATTCCGGGCAGGGTCATCGCTGTCGGCGACCCGGCTCGGCCGGTCCTCCAGGCGCTCGTCCGCTGGGATGCGGCCGGATTCGCCCAGCGCGAGATCGTCGAACGGCAGGAAGCGCACCTTCCACCGGCCTCCCGGGTGGCGACGGTCAGCGGCCCGGCCGGCGCCGTCGAGCACGCCCTGGCCGGAGTTGGGCTGCCCGAGGGCGCCGAGGTGCTGGGGCCGGTGCTGATCGACGAGGGCGAGCGGTTCGTCGTACGCGTGCCGAGGATGAGTGGGGCCGCGCTGTCGACAGCTCTCCAGACCATGCAGGCACAGCGTTCGGCCCGCAAGGAAGCGCACCTGCGGGTGGAGGTCGACCCGATCGAAATCGGCTGACGAGCGCCGCGATCCACGGCACCAGGCTTCGTTGTCCTCGGTCGACGGCCCGCCCGCCCAACGGCCGCCTTCCCTCGTCCGCCTTGCCTGGCACCGCGTCTGACGACGCTCGCTCTAGACTTTGGCCGGTCCCACGCGAAGGAGAACGAGTGTCCATCAGATCGATCCGGCTGTTCGGTGATCCGGTGCTGCGCAGCGCTGCCCTTCCGGTGACCGACTTCGACAAGGAGATCCGGGCCCTGGTCACCGACCTCACCGACACCATGCTCGACGCGCCGGGAGCGGGACTGGCGGCTCCCCAGATAGGCGTCGGCCTTCGGGTCTTCACCTGGAACGTCGAAGGCGAGCTCGGCCACCTGATCAACCCGGTGCTCTCGCTCTCGGAGGAGATCCAGGACGGAGCCGAGGGATGCCTCTCGCTGCCGGGCCTCACCATCGAGTGCCTGCGCGCGCTCTCGGTCGTAGCGACCGGGTTCGACATGTACGGCGAGCCGGTCCGGATCGAGGGCTCCGACCTGCTCGCGCGGGCGATCCAGCACGAGACCGATCACCTCGACGGCGTGCTGTTCATCGACCGACTGGACCGCGAGGCGCGCAAGGCGGCGATGAAGACCATCCGCGAATCCGAGTGGTTCGGGGCCGATACCCAGGTGAAGCTCTCGCCGCACCCGACCAGCGGGTTCGGATTGTGAGGGTCGTCTTCGCCGGTACTCCGGAACCTGCACTGCCCTCGCTCCAGGCGATCGCGGACAGCCGGCACGACCTCGTGGCCGTCCTCACGCGTCCGGACGCTCCGGCTGGACGCGGTCGGAAGCTCGTGGCCTCGCCGGTCGCGGACCTGGCCGAGGAGCTCGGCGTACCGGTCCTGAAGCCCGACCACCCGCGTGATCCCGAGTTCCAGGCCGCCCTGAAGGCCCTCGAGCCGGACTGCTGCCCGGTCGTCGCCTACGGAGCTCTGCTGCCCCAGTCAGCGCTGGACATCCCCGTGCACGGCTGGGTGAACCTGCACTTCTCCGTGCTGCCGAACTGGCGCGGGGCTGCACCGGTCCAGCACTCGATCTGGGCCGGTGACGAAGTCACCGGGGCAACGACCTTCCGGATCGTCAAGGAGCTCGACGCGGGGCCGACCTTCGGGCTGATGACCCAGCTCATCCACGACGACGACACGGCCGGAACGTTGCTCGCCAAGCTGGCAGAGGGCGGAGCCGGTTTGCTCGTCGCCACTCTCGACGGCATCGAGGACGGATCGATCGAGGCGCGCGCGCAACAGGAGGACGGGGTCAGCTTCGCCCCCAAGATCCTGGTCGAGCACGCCCACGTCGACTGGGAGGACCCCGGTCTCGGCGTCGACCGTCGAATCCGGGCCTGCACCCCTGATCCCGGCGCCTGGACGACGTACGCCGGCGAACGGCTCAAGCTCGGCCCGGTCACCCTGACCGATCGCGACCACCTGCCACCCGGCGTACTCGAGATCGGCAAGAGCGAGGTGCTGGTCGGCACCGGCACCACCCCGGTCCTGCTCGGTCAGGTCCAGCCGGTCGGGAAGAAGCCGATGGCGGCGGCTGACTGGGCCCGAGGGCTGCATGCACCGGTCCACCTGGTGCTGGGTGCCTGATGAGGACACGTGCGGCCACACCCGGCGACGTCGACGCGATCTGCGGCTCATTGCCGCAGACCTGGTTCGGCACGAGCTGGGGCGACGTACCGACCTGGCTGGTGCCGCACCGTGTGCGTGATGGCGTCGACAAGGGTCGCGGGTTCGTGCTGTACCGCAAGCCGCACCGCAGCGCCGTGGACGATGACGGTCGCGAGTACGACGACCTGCTGGTGATCCGGACTGCGAACGACGTCGACAAGCAGGCCTTGGTCGCCGCTGACGGCCCGTTCTTCACGATCCCGCACTTCAGCGGCTACAACGCGGTCCTGGTCCAGCTCTCCCGCCTGGGGGAGATCTCGTACGACGAGCTGGCCGAGGTGATCACCGAGGCGTGGTGCGCGTGTGCGCCGAAGCGCCTCGTGAAGACTCACCTCGAAGGGCTCGGACATGCCCCGGGTTGATGCCGCCCGCGGTGCTGCCTACGACGTGTTGCGGGCCGTCGCCGACCAGGACGCGTATGCGAACCTGGAACTCTCGCGGGTCCTGCGTGAGCGCCGGATCACCGGACGTGACGCTGCCCTGACGACCGAGCTGGTCAGCGGGACGCTGCGCCTGCAGGGCTCCTACGACGCCGTGCTGGCCCAGCTCGTCCCGCGACCCCTGGATCCTGATGTGCGCGACGCCCTGCGGCTGGGCGTCCACCAGCTGCTCTCGACCCGGGTCGCTACCCATGCGGCGGTCGGCACGACCGTCGACCTGGTCAAGGACCGGATCGGGCACAAGCCCTCCGGCCTGGTCAACGCTGTCCTGCGGAAGGTGTCGGCACGCCCGCTGGACGACTGGCTGTCCGGGGCGTCGCTGGCTGACCGGACCTCGCACCCCGCCTGGGTGCTGGACGCGTTGGCCGAGGCGTTGGACCGTCCCTCCGAGCTCGACGCGCTGCTCGCAGCCGACAACGCCCGACCAGCGGTCACGCTGGTCGCCCGTCCGGGGCTGGCCACGCGAGAGGAGCTCGGCGGCAGGCACCTCCCTGTCTCGCCGTACGCCGTCGAGCTCGACGGGGGCGACCCGGGCGCGATTCCGGCAGTTCGTGACGGGCGTGCAGGAGTCCAGGACGCAGGTTCCCAGGTGGTCGCCCTCCTGCTGGCACGAGCCGAGGTCGCCGGTCGCGACGAGCGCTGGCTCGACCTCTGCTCCGGACCCGGCGGCAAGGCGGCGCTGCTCGGGGCGCTCGCTGCTACCCGGGGAGCGACGGTGCTGGCGAACGAGGTGCAGCCGCACCGGGCCCGCCTGGTGTCCCAGGGGGTGCGGGCGGCGTCGGCGGGCATCCTCGGGGTGATCGCCGCGGACGGCACCGCGCCACCGTGGCCTGCCGCCAGCTTCGACCGGGTGCTCGTCGATGCGCCGTGCTCGGGTCTGGGTGCGCTGCGCCGCCGTCCGGAGAGTCGCTGGCGCCGCAGTCCGGGAGATGTCGCCGGACTCGTCGACCTCCAGCAGGCACTGCTCGCAGCCGCGCTCGATGCGGTCCGTCCCGGGGGAGTGGTCGTGTACGCGACCTGTTCGCCGGTGGTGGCCGAGACGGCAGGCGTCGTGGCCGCCGTCCTGGGCCAGCGCGACGACGTACGTCTCGAGCCTGCGGCCGGTCTCCTGCCTGAAGTTGTGGACGGCGGGTCGGCACACCTGCCCGGCGCCCTGCAGCTCTGGCCGCACCGGCACGGCACGGACGCGATGTTCGCGGCTGTGCTGCGCCGCCGGTGTGGTGCAGCTGCTCCTCTAGGATCAGCCCCGTCATGGGAATCCAGATCACGCCGAGCGTCCTGAACGCCGACCTGTCGCGCCTCGCCGACGAAATCGCCCGAATCCCGAGCTCCGACTGGGTGCACATCGACGTGATGGACAACCATTTCGTCCCGAACCTGACCCTGGGACTCCCGGTGTTCGAGTCGCTGGCCAAGGCGACCGATCTGCCCCTGGATGCGCACCTGATGATCACCGATCCGGACCGCTGGGCACCGGCGTACGCCGAGGCAGGGGCCGGATCGGTCACCTTCCACGCCGAGGCGGCAGCCGCACCGGTGCGGCTGGCACGCGAGCTGCGCGCGAAGGGCGTACGAGCGTCGATGGCGCTCAAGCCCGCCACCGGGATCGAGGCCTACGCCGACATGCTCGCCGAGTTGGACATGCTGCTGATCATGACCGTCGAACCTGGGTTCGGCGGCCAGAGGTTCCTCGACGTCTGCCTGCCGAAGATCCGCCGCGCCCGCGAGCTCATCTCCGCTGCCGGCCTCGAGGTCTGGTTGCAGGTCGACGGGGGAGTCTCCCTGGAGACCATCGAGCGGTGCGCCGAGGCGGGCGCCGATGTCTTCGTCGCCGGGTCCGCCGTCTTCTCGGCCGAGGACCCGGACGCCGTGGTGCGTGAGCTGAAGGCGCGCGCCGAATCGATCTCTGGGGCCGTGTAAGGCGCCTCACAGTTCACAACCGAGGCGAATGTGGCAGGCTTGTCCTGACGAGTGAACAACTCGCGTGCACTGGGATCGGTGAAAGTCCGAGCCGGCGGTTAAAGTCCGCGACCCGTTCGCAGCCAGCGATCGGTTGACCAGGTGAAACTCCTGGACCGACGGTGAAAGTCCGGATGGGAAGTTGCACGCTGGGTCGTCGACGGGCGTTTCCGAAGCCCGTTCGCGTACCTGTGCGTCCCCCTCCTGCCCCCAGCGCCCGCGAGCCGGGACGAGAGGTGGCAGGACACGTGAGCATCGAACACGCCATGCGGCGTGCGCTCGACCTCGCCGCGACTCCCGGCGTTCCGCACGGCCCGAACCCCCGGGTCGGGTGCGTCCTGCTCGATCCTCACGGGTCGGAGATCGCGGAGGGCTTCCATCGAGGAGCCGGTACGCCGCACGCCGAGGCAGCTGCTCTGACCGAGGCAGGGGACGCCGCCCGCGGCGCCACCGCGGTGGTGACGCTCGAGCCGTGCAACCACACCGGCCGGACCGGACCCTGCGCCAAGGCCCTGATCGAGGCCGGCGTCTCCCGCGTCGTCTTCGCCCAGCCCGATCCCAACCCGCTGGCCGCCGGGGGTGCCGAGACGCTTCGGTCCGCCGGCGTCGCTGTCGAGATGGGGCTGCTGGAGCACGAGGCCCGCGAGCTCAACCGGGCGTGGACGTTCGCGATGGAGCACGGACGGCCCTTCGTTACGTGGAAGTTCGCCGCCACCCTGGACGGCCGCAGCGCTGCCGCCGACGGGTCCAGCCGCTGGGTCTCCAGCGTCGCCGCGCGGCGGGACACCCACCGGTTGCGCGCCGAGTGCGACGCCATCCTGGTAGGCACCGGCACCGTCCTGGTCGACGACCCCGAGCTGACCGTGCGCGACGAGCTGGACCAGCCGCTCCCACGGGAACGACAGCTCCTGCGCGTGGTGATGGGCGAGCGGGATCTCCCGGCGTCGGCGCGGGTGCTCAACGACCGGGCCGACACGGTTCACCTTGCGACGCGCGACGTCGCCGAGGCCCTCTCGACGCTGCACGCTCGAGGCATCCAGCACGTGTTCCTCGAGGGCGGCCCGAGCCTGGCAGCGGCGTTCCTGGCCACCGGATCCGTCGACGAGGTGGTCGCCTACGTCGCACCCAAGCTGCTCGGCGCCGGTCGCAGCGTGGTGGGCGACCTGGGAATCGAATCGATCACCGATGCGCTGGACCTGCACGTCCTCGACATCACCGTCCTGGACGGCGACGTGCGGATCACCGCGCGTCCCGTCCTCCGCTGAAGAGAAAGGCACCTGAATCGTGTTCACCGGAATCATCGAGGAGCTCGGCTACGTCCACGGGATGAAGCCGCTTCACGAGGCCGTCCGCCTCTCCATCGAGGGCCCGGACGTCGCGTACGGCTCGAAGCGGGGCGACTCCATCGCCGTCAACGGCGTCTGCCTGACTGTGGTGGCGAACAAGAGCGGGATCTTCACCGCCGACGTGATGCTGCAGACCCTGGCCAACACCTCGCTCGGAGCCCTGACCACCGGGTCGCGGGTCAACCTGGAGCGTGCGGTGACCCCGGCGACGCGACTGGGCGGCCACATCGTGCAGGGCCACGTCGACGGCACCGGCCAGATCCTCACCCGTACGCCGAGCGAGCACTGGGAGCTGGTGGAGATCTCGCTGCCGGTTGAGCTGAACCGGTACCTGGTCGACAAGGGCTCGATCACGGTCGACGGGATCAGCCTCACGGTGGCGGACGTGAGTGCCGAGGCGTTCACCGTCTCGCTCATTCCCGAGACCCTGGCCCGCACCACCCTGGGCCTCAAGCAACCCGGCGACCTCGTCAACCTCGAGGTGGACGTGATCGCGAAGTACGTCGAGAAGATGGTGAACCCACGATGAGTGCGAGTACTGGCAACATTCCCGGCAGCGGAGACAACCGCGGCACGGTGCGGCTCGACCCGATCGAGGACGCGATCGCCGACATCGCTGCGGGCAAGGCCGTCGTGGTCGTCGACGACGAGGACCGCGAGAACGAGGGCGACATCATCTTCGCCGCCTCCAAGGCGACTCCGGAGCTGATGGCGTTCACCATCCGGCACTCCTCCGGCGTCATCTGCGTGCCGATGCCGGCGGACATGCTCGATCGACTCGAGATCCCGCTGATGACACCCCACAACAAGGACAAGCTCCGCACGGCGTACACGATCTCGGTCGATGCCCGCGACGGCGTCAGCACGGGGATCTCGGCCGCCGACCGGGCGCACACCGCGCGGGTGCTGGCCGACTCGGCGACCGAACCGTGGGAGATCACCCGCCCCGGGCACGTCTTCCCGTTGCGCTACCGCGAGGGTGGGGTGCTGGTGCGGCGCGGTCACACCGAGGCGGCCGTCGACCTGGCGAGGATGGCCGGCCTGACCCCGGCCGGCGTCCTGGTGGAGGTCGTCAACGACGACGGCACCATGAAGCGCGGGCCCGAGCTGCGCGAGTTCGCCGACGAGCACGGGCTGAAGATGATCTCGATCGAGCAGATGGTGCACTACCGGCGCAAGAACGAGACCCACGTCGAGCGGGTGGCCGAGACCCGCCTGCCGACGAGCCACGGCGACTTCACCGCGTTCGGCTACCGGATCACCGTGGACGGCTCGGAGCACATCGCGCTGGTCTACGGCGACCCGGCCGACCTGCGCACCGACGTACCGGCTCTGGTCCGGGTGCACAGCGAGTGCCTGACCGGTGATGTGTTCGGGTCCTCCCGCTGCGACTGCGGCCCCCAGCTCGATGAGGCCCTGGAACGGATCGCCAAGGAGGGTCGTGGCGTGGTGATCTACCTGCGCGGCCACGAGGGCCGGGGGATCGGCCTGCTGGCCAAGCTGCAGGCCTACCAGCTCCAGGACGGCGGCCGCGACACCGTGGACGCGAACCTCGACCTCGGCCTGCCGGCCGATGCCCGGCACTACGGTGCTGCTACCCAGATCCTGCGTGACCTGGGCGTGGGGTCGGTACGGCTGCTCACCAACAACCCCGACAAGACCGAGAGCCTGGCGTCGTACGGGATCCCGGTGACCGAACAGGTCGGTCTGACTCCGCGCCCGAACGGGCACAACATCGCCTACCTGCGGACCAAGCGCGACCGGATGGGTCACGACCTGCCCGACCTCGCCGCCGACCAGGCGCCGACCAGCGAAGGAGTCACGCCATGAGCGGCGAGGGAAGCCCCGACGGCCGTCCGTTCGACTGCCACGACTTCAGGGTCGCCGTCGTCGCAGCCAGCTGGCACGAGAAGGTGATGGCGGGTCTCCTGGACGGTGCCCTGGACGCGCTCAAGCGCCACCAGGTCGAGTCGCCGGTGGTGGTGCGCGTCCCGGGCTCCTTCGAGCTGCCGGTGGTCGCTGACGCGCTGGCTCGCCAGGGCTTCGACGCGGTCATCGCGCTCGGGGTGATCATCCGCGGCGGGACCCCGCACTTCGAGTTCGTCTCGAGCGCGGCGACCGATGGCCTGAACCGGGTTGCCCTGGACCACGGTGTCCCGATCGGCTTCGGCCTGCTCACCTGCGACGACGAGGCCCAGGCGCTCGATCGGGCGGGGCTGGAGGGTTCCCAGGAGGACAAGGGCTACGAGGCCACCAGTGCCGCGCTTCTCACCGCAGCAACCTTGCGGAAAATCAGGCGACGCGAACATCTAGGGTAGATGCGTGAAGACGTTCGAAGAGCTGTGGGCCGAGCTCAGCGAGAAGGCTGAGACCCGCCCCGAGGGCTCCGGCACCGTGAAGGCGCTCGACGCCGGCGTGCACGCCATCGGGAAGAAGCTGGTCGAAGAGGCCGCGGAGTCGTGGATGGCTGCCGAGTACGAGGGGCATGAGCGGGCGGCCGAGGAGATCAGCCAGCTGCTCTACCACGCGCAGGTGCTGATGCTCGCCGCCGGAATCTCGCTCGACGACGTCTACTCCCACCTCTAGGACTCACGATGACCAGCTCCAGTCCTGCTCCCGGCAACGGCACCGGAGCACCGTTGCTCCGGATCGCCCTGCCCAACAAGGGCGCCCTGTCCGTCTCTGCTTCGGAGATCCTGCGCGAGGCGGGCTACCGCCAGCGCAGCGACTCCAAGGAGCTCAGCCTGCTCGACACCGCCAACGGCGTCGAGTTCTTCTACCTGCGTCCTCGCGACATCGCCCTGTACGTCGGTGAGGGCACCCTCGACATCGGCATCACCGGCCGTGACCTGTTGCTCGACTCGGGCGCAGCAGCCGAGGAGGTGCGCGCGCTCGGCTTCGGTCGCTCGAAGTTCCGGTTCGCGGCGCGTCCGGGTGTCCTGGCCAGCCTCGCCGACCTGGCCGGCAAGCGGATTGCCACCTCGTACGTCGGTGTGGTCGAGAAGTACCTGGCCGACCAGGGCATCGCTGCCTCGGTGGTCCGGCTCGACGGCGCGGTCGAGACCAGCATCCAGCTCGGGGTGGCGGACGTGATCGCCGACGTCGTCGAGACCGGCAGCACCCTGAAGCAGGCCGGTCTCGAGATCGTCGGCGACGTGATCATGGAGTCTGAGGCTGTGCTGATCACCCGCAGCGGTGGCCCGGAGCCCGAGGGTTTCGAGATCTTCAAACGTCGCCTCGACGGAGTGCTGGTCGCACGCTCGTACCTGATGATGGACTACGACATCCCGGTCGAGCGCGTCGAGGAAGCCGTGGCCCTGACGCCCGGCCTCGAGAGTCCGACGGTCTCACCGCTGCATCGCGAGGGCTGGGTCGCCGTACGGTCGATGGTGCCGAGTGCAGGGGCGCAGCAGTTGATGGATGACCTGTACGGAATCGGTGCGCGGGCCATCCTGCTCACCGACATCCACGCCTGCCGATTGTGACCACGATCCGATGACGCGCACTCCGGTCTCGCTTCCGCACACCTGGCGCCCGTTCGGGGCCCGGCTGGTCGGCACCGTCCTCGGTGTGATGCTGGTGGTCCTGGTGCTGGCGGTGTGGATCCTGCTCGGGGCCGAGACGCGCGCAGGCTTCACCGCCTTCCAGCTCGGCACCCTGGTGTTCCTCGGCCTGATCGCGCTCGCGGTGTGGTTTGCGCTGATGCGGTCCCGGGTCACGGTGGCCGAGGAGGGCGTGACAGTGGTCAACGGGTACCGGCGTCGTGACTTCGCCTGGTCCCAGCTGGTCGCGGTGAACCTGCGCCGCGGCGCGCCGTGGGCCGGGATCGACCTCTCCGACGGCACGTCCCTCTCCGCGGTGGCCATCCAGAGCTCCGATGGCGACCGCGCGATCCAGGCGGTCCGGGACCTGCGCCGGCTGATCACCGAGAACACCCACATAGACCGGAACCTCGACCCCGGCACCCCTTGAGCACCCGGCCGGCACGTGGTCGACTCAGCCATGCCGCAGACCTCCCCGTTCACCGTGCTCCAGGCCGTCTGGGCCGTCCTCGCCAGCGTCGGGCTCGTGGCCGTCGGGGCCGGTGCCGCTCAGGTTGACGGTCACCGGTTCCTCGGCCAGGTGTTCGCGAACCCGGCCACCACGACGGTGACGCTGGACCTGCTGGTGCTCGGGATCTCGGTCGTGGTGTTCGTCGTGGTGGAGGCCTCGCGGCTCGGCATGCGCCGGCCCTGGTTGTGGGCGGTCCTGTCCGTGCCCCTCCCGGGGGCGTTCCTGGTGCCGGTTTTCCTGGTGCTGCGCGAACGTCGGCGCGGCTAGGCCGTGGTGTCGACGACCAGGTCCGCCCGTGCCCGGACGTCCTCGGCGGCGAAGAACGCATCCTCGGCCCGGGCCCACGCAGCCCAGTACCGGCGGAAGTAGTCGCCGTCGCGTGCGAACGCGCGCTCCTGGCGAACCGCCTCGGACGCGTCGATCCAGGCGAGCACTGTGGTCCACGGCGCCCAGGCCCGCGCCCCGGCACCGACGCCCTCCAGGATCAGCAACGGGCCGGGCTGGACGTCGACGGACTCGGCAACCCGTTCGGTGATCCAGTCGTAGCGCGGGTAAGCGCCCGAAAGGCCGCGCGCCAGGGGAGTGAGGAGGTCGGTGATGATCCCGGTCAGCTCCGGGACCCCGTCCCAGCCTGGACACAGGTCGTCGGTGTGGACCACTGAGGACGGTGTCAGGTCGGCGATCGCCCGCGCCAGGGTGCTCTTGCCCGACCCCGAAGGTCCGTCCAGGCAGATGAGTCGACCAGCCCCGAGTGCCGCCGGGCGAGCGAGAGCCAGTGCCAGGACCTCCTCGGCTGTACTCACCAGGCGCAGCCCAAACCTCGGTAGGACGGCACGGTCGAGGTGACCGCCTCACCGGAGACGAGATGGACCAGGTTGGTGTGCTCGGCGAGTTCCCCGGACTTCGCGTGCCGGAACCAGACCCAGTCGCCGATGCGCAGCCCGGCCGCTCCAGGCCCGACCAGCGGGGACTGGACCTCGCCGGCGCCCTCGAGGCCGGTCAGGCGCAGGCCAGGCGGTGCCCAGGGTGTGGGCGCGCGGTCCTTCCCGGTCGGCCCGCTGGCGATGAACCCGCCGCCGGCGGTCGTGGCGATCCGGTCCGTCGGCCGACGAACGACCGGGACCCCGTAGAACGCGGCCGGCCGCGGTGAGAAGCTCTGGTAGTGGTCGAACAGCGTGGGTACCAGCAGTCCCGAGCCGGCGGCGATCTCCGTGACAGCGCCGTCCGCGGCGGTGGCCTCGACACTGCCCGACCCGCCTCCGTTCCAGAACTCCAGCGTGACCAGTGCCGCCAGGTCGGCCGCGATCTGGCGGCGGCGCTCGGCGAGCTGGGTCATCGAGGCGGACTTCAGGCGCCGTACGACCGCTGACTTCGCCCGTTGACCGGGGACGTCGTCCTGCACACCGGCAACCTGGCCCTCGTAGGTCATCACGCCCACCAACCGGAATCCCGGGCGGGCCATCACCCGGCGGGCGAACGCGATCACCTCGGCCGGGTCGTGCAGGGGCGACCTCTTCGGTCCGACATGGGACCGGGCCAGACGCAGGCCGGCATCGATGTCGAGCGCGACCCGGACCTCCTCGTGGGTGCCCGGCGTGCGGCAGGTGTCGACCACGTCGAGCTGCGCGACGTCGTCGACCATGAGCGTGATCGCGGCGCGGGCGGCGCTGTCGGTGAGCAGCCGGCGTACTGCGCCACGGTCGACCGTCGGGTAGGCGAGCACGACGTCTGAGCTGATCCGGTGCTCGACCAGCCACAGCGCTTCGCGGAGCGAGTAGCCCAGGATCCCGGCGAACCCCGGGGTGGCCAGGGCCCGTTCGATGAGCGCCGGTATCCGCAAGGACTTCGACGCCACCCGGATCGGCGTACCCCCGGCGCGGCGACGCAGGTCTTCGGCATTGGCGTCGAACGCGTCGATGTCGACGACGACCATCGGCGCGGCAGGGTCCGAAAGCGCGTTGACTGCGGTTGTCAGCCGCTGGGCCAGGCGGGTCCGCGCTGCGTCGGTCATGGCAGGAGCCTACGGACCTGGTGCGGGTGGAAGAATGGCGCGGTGTCGTTCGAGCGAGTGATTCCCGATCCCGGTTTCGCCGGCGACGACGGGACGGCTGCGCTCGAGGTGGCCTCGGTCCTCGCAGCCTATGACGCCGCCCCGGACACCGGGCACGCGGCGGCGCTCGCCGTGCTCCAGGACTCTCGGGTGCTGGTGCCGGTCCTGGCTGTCGCCGGAGAGGTCGAGTACGACGAGGCCGGACTGGCCCACGACAAGACCAGTGACATGGCCACCGTGCTGATCACGGGACGTGACGGTCGCACCGCGCTGCTCGCCTTCACCTCGATGGGATCGCTACAGGCCTGGGATCCGCAGGCGCGTCCGGTGCCGGTCACGTTGCGGCGGGCAGCCAGATCTGCGCTCCAGGACGGTGCCGACGCTGTTCTGGTCGACGTCGCCGGCCCGGTGATGTTCGCGGTCGAGGGCGACGAGCTGAACGCACTGGCGCAGGACCTGGTGCTCGTCCGGGTGGGGCCGGGGTGGGGCTGGGTCCGTTCGATGTGACGAGAGCGGTGCGACCCTGTACCCTGGTGAACGACCGATCGGACGTCGCGGTGTGAACCGGGATGTCCGATCCGACAAGTGGAGGCCTCCTCCCACCCGCATCGACTGCATCCAGGTCGTCGGGTCAGGTCCAGCGGTGCGAGAGCACTCGCTGTCCCAGGGGCTTCCGCGGTTGGCGGAGGCCCTTTCTTGATGTCTGGGCAGCTTGCGGTCGACCACGAAGTTCGACCCAGGAGGACACATCAGCACTGAGCTGCGCATCAACGATCGGATTCGGGTTCCCGAGGTCCGGCTCGTTGGACCCAACGGCGAGACCGTCGGCATCGTGCCGACCGACCAGGCGCTCAAGCTTGCCCAGGAAGCAGACCTCGACCTCGTCGAGATCGCGCCCCAGGGCCGACCGCCGGTCTGCAAGCTCATGGACTACGGCAAGTTCAAGTACGAGGCTGCCCAGAAGGCCCGTGAGGCTCGGCGTAACCAGACCAACACGGTGATCAAGGA
>NZ_JAOPXI010000198.1 GCF_025965215.1 Marmoricola sp. | reverse complement strand
CCCCCCGCCAATGCCCCGGAGCCGTCGCCCCGGGGCGGACCTCGGTGAGGAGGTAACGCCAGGCTACTTGTCACCCTCCGAGGTCTGCCGGGCTCGGGTGATTATCGACTCTTAAGCTACCGGGACTCGACGTACGTTACGTAAAGTCGTACGGCTGTTACGCACCGTTGTCACCGCGTTGTCACCGCGTGTGTTGCCGAATTATCCTCTATGGGATCAAGACGCACGCCGTACGGCGCGCGCACCCCCTCGGCACGTAAAGTCACCGGCCGCCGATCCGAACCCGGCACTGCGCGCGGCCTGGCGGCCGTGCTCGGCCGGGCCCGTCCGGACGGCCTACTTCACCGCTAGCGTCGTCACCTCGGCGTCGGCGATCCGCGGTCCGATCTCGAACATAGCGGACAGTGGCTGCCGGAGCGGCGAGGCTATCGGCGCGACGACACGGCGTTACTCGCGATGGTCGATGCGGCGGCGGACGTCAGCTGCCTTAGCTGCGATCCAGGCCGTCGAGCACGTCAGCCAGGCTGCTGAGGGCGCCGTAGATCGTTGGTGAACGCCTGTGGTCACCGCTGCATCAGGCCACCACAGGACGGTGACTGAACGTGACTGAACTGCTTGGCGGCCGACAGTGCTTGCGGTAGCTCCGTCCGACTGGTGACTCGGCCCGCCCACAAAGGGGCTTCACGTAGGCCGAGTGGTGTGCAGTGTGCGGCCGAATGAGTGACATACACTGACAGATTGCTACAGAAAGGGATACGTTATATATCATCCAGGTGAAATCTAAGGCGGATACATGCGTAGTCGGGCCAGTCTTGCTTCCCTACTGATTGCGCTGACCGCGCTCGTACCGTCACATTTAGTTCATGCCCAACCGACGTACACGGATAACGTTTCCCTGGCGGTCGCGCTCAGCGATCCACCGCCGCTGGAACCCAACGGCCCGGAGGACACCATCCCGGCAGCCGCGTCGGCGGAGCAGGCGCCGGCAGCGCCTACCGGGGTGGACCCGATCGCAGCCAGCACCCAACTGATCACGTTCGTGGTCCAGGACGCCGACCGCATGTGGACGTCCTATTTCGCGGCAAATAATTTGCCGGAGCCCACGGTGCAGTACGCGATTATTCAAGACGGGCAGCCGTTCCTGGACTCGTGCTCGCGAGCCTACATCTACACGAACACTCCGAACGCCTACTACTGCAAAGACAACGACACGATCGAATTGCCCGTGTCCACCATGGCCGACGTGCTTCAAGGCAAGCTGATCGGCAAGCCGTACGACCCGAAGCTGACCAACTTCACGATCGCGCTGATCGTGGCGCACGAGTTCGGGCACAGCGTCCACGAAGAGTTGATGAAAAACCACGTTCCGATGCTCGTGCCGCTGGGCCGACGTCCGGACAACCCGGCCAACGCCGCGCACGCCGAGCTGTTCGCCGACTGCGCTGCGGGTATCTGGGCACGCCACGCGTACGTCAGCGGCTACCTGCAGCAGGGCGACTTGGATGCTGGGCTGGAGACGATGAGCCAGCTCGGAGACCCGCCGGGCACGGCCTCCTTGGCGCCACACGGCAGCCCCGCGCAACGCGTGGGTGCCTACAACTATGGGCTAAACACAGGCCAGCCAGCGTGGTGCATGAACTACTATCTGGGCGTCCCCCTGAAGGGGCAGTGACAGCTCTAACCCGCCTGACGAATGTGAGCCCAACCCGGTCACATGTTGGCGGAGCAATTGTCCACACGGTTCGGCGCCATCGAAACTGTGGACAGGCACCAGCGTGACGAACTGCGTGACAGCCGCCCAGCCCGACCGTGCACGGCACCGGACTTCGACGGCCGCCAAAGCACCGCTAACCAAGCGATTCGACCAGGCACCGCTCCCCCTTCGTTGCTGGGAACGAAGAAGCACAGCCGCCAGGACGAGGGCACGGGGCAAGAGCAGGGTCGGCCCACGAAGCGCGTCGATATCCCTATGCAAGGCACGTGTCCGTACTGGAGGACATTCGTGACGCAACGACTAAGATCTCAGACGATAGCCGTATCGCTGCCGCTCGTGATTGTTCTATGTATTGTTAATCCGCACCTGTTAGTTTTCATTGCGCTGGGGGCTGCACTGGGTGCTGCATACTGGTATCCAAAGTTCGTTCTACCAATTGCTGGGGCCGCCCTCCTGGTGACACTTATATTTGTCGTCCTTAAGTCTGAATCTCTGCCCCCCTTGCATTATTTACAGCGGGAGCGTGATGTGCAGATGACCGTGAAGGCGAACTACGACACTGAGCGCAATGGCTGGACAGTGCAAGGCATATTTGCTGTACCGTTAGATTCTCTGGAAGCCGTTACAAATCATTCCCCAGGAGACATCTGGTTAGACGAAGGCAGCAACGGGCTGACGTATGCACAGCAGCTAGAACGTCTGAATCGGGAGTTGGACGAGCAAGTCTGGCGCTTGGCTCGCGAGCAGGGGGGCGAACCAGTTTACGAGAGCGTTCGGAATGATTTCGTTCCTGCGCAGGCGCGATACTACCCACTACGCTCGAAGTCTGAATTACCCTGGCCGGCCGTACAGCTCAAAAGTCCGAACTTTGTCCTCGCGCCCGGCAAGGGCTCCGTATTGGAAATCACCGCCCCTGCAGGCATGATCGTCTCTACTAATCCACCCAGCGAGCCAAAGCCCATTCCCAGCGGAGAGTTAAGGATAGTCAACGTCGGGCAGGAGGGACTTCATTCGAGCTCAACAGAGATCGAGGTCGCAAGTCCATTAGCTCGCTACGAGCCACTTCGCTCCCTCCCGGATCTACTTCGCGGCGACGTAATTGGATGGATTCTGGCGGGTAGCGTCACGCTACTGCTCGGAGCGGTAAAGGATCGGGTTAAGGCTGCGATCGGCGGTCTACTCAAAAGGCGGGTAGCCGATGACTGACGAGAATCCCCGCTGAGCCTAATCACGGTCCTCTGACTGTCAGGCTTTGCACCTAATGCTCGATTCCAGTTGGCGATATAGTTCTCGATTGTCGTGACTAGCTTGTCGATTGACCTGAACGTTTTCGGCGAATCGCTTGACGGGTGATCAGCTCCGAGCCAGATTCAATCGGTTGATCCATGAGCTTCAACAACCGAGGAACCTAGCCGGACAGAGGGGGATGGGAGAGGTGTAAAGCCAGTCCCGTCCCGGCGCCAGTGACCACAGCAGTGACGATAACGTAGACCAGTACCCGGCACTAGCAACACAGTGCGGAGTCGGGTCGCGGTGCAGATGAAGGCCTGGAGGCAAGAGTTGCGCGGCTTCCGGGATCGAAGGCTCGCCGTGATCATCGTCAGTGAGCCCGTCAGCGGAAACGGCGCGATGAGTCCGCATGGGCCGATACATACCGGCGCATACCCGCAGCTCTGCTGCACATACCGACACTCGCAGGAACGTGGACGCATGGTCAACCACGTTCACACAAAGAGCACAATCGGTTCTGAAATCAACCGTGCCTCCGGCGGGCCTCGCTCCGGGAT
>NZ_JAOPXI010000056.1 GCF_025965215.1 Marmoricola sp. | reverse complement strand
GACCGTCTCACCTTCGAGTTCGAGGACGAGCCGCAGCACCCCGTGGGTCGACTGGTGTTGCGGGCCCATGTTGAGCACGATGCGCTCGTCCGAGATCGGATCGCCGCCGATGACCGCGTCCCAATCGCCGCCGGTGACGTTGTAGACGCGCCCTTCGGTCGTATCCCGACTTGGGCTGTAGGTGTCACTCACCGGTAGGCCCGCCTTTCGTCCGGAGGCGGGATCGTCGCGCCCTTGTACTGCACCGCGATGCCGCCCAACGGGTAATCCTTGCGCTGCGGGTGCCCGGGCCAGTCGTCGGGCATCTGAATCCGGGTCAGCGCCGGGTGGCCGTCGAAGATGATTCCGAAGAAGTCGAAGGTCTCGCGCTCGTGCCAGTCCGCGGTCGGGTACGTCGCACACACGCTGTCGACGTGCGGATCGGCGTCCGGGATGGTGACCTCGAGGCGGATCCTGCGGTTGTGGGTCATCGAGAGCAGGTGGTAGACCGCGTGCAGCTCGCGGCCCGCGTCGTCCGGGTAGTGCACGCCGCTCACGCCGGAGCACAGCTCGAAACGGAGCAGCTCGTCGTCGCGCAGCAGCTTCGCGACCGCGGCGATGTCCTCGCGCCGGATGAAGAAGGTGATCTCGCCGCGGTACACGACGACCTTCTCGACCGCACTCTCGACACCGGCGGCCGCGGTGGCAGCCTCCAGCGCCGTGGCGACCTCGTCCATCCAGCCGCCGTACGGCGGGATGCTGGCGCCGGGGAGCTCGACGTGAGTGCTCAGGCCGCCGTACCCGGAGGTGTCACCGGTGCCGTGGACACCGAACATGCCTTCGCGCCGGGCGATCACGTCGCCGGGTGCGGCGGCGGCATCCGGGCCAGTGGGCTCGATGGTCATCGCAACAGGCCCTTCATCTGGCTGGTCGGCACGGCAGCGAGCGCGGCGGCCTCGTCGGTTTCGATCTCGGCCAGGCGGTTCACGCCGAGCTTGGTGTGCTGGACCTGGTCGTGCAGTTTGAGGATCGCGTCGATCAGCATCTCCGGCCGGGGCGGGCACCCCGGCAGGTACATGTCGACCGGAACGATGTGGTCGACACCCTGGACAACGGCATAGTTGTTGAACATCCCGCCCGAGCTGGCGCAGACGCCCATCGCGAGCACCCACTTGGGCTCGGGCATCTGGTCGTAGATCTGGCGCAGGACCGGAGCCATCTTCTGACTCACCCGACCGGCGACGATCATCAGGTCGGCTTGGCGCGGGCTGGCGCGGAAGACCTCCATGCCGAAGCGCGCGAGGTCGTACTTCGGGCCTCCGGTGGTCATCATCTCGATCGCGCAGCACGCGAGGCCGAACGTAGCCGGCCAGAACGAGGCCTTGCGCATGTAGCCGGCGACCCCCTCGACGGTCGTCAGCAGGACGCCGGACGGCAGTTTCTCTTCAAGTCCCATGTCAGACCCTTCAGTCCCAGTCGAGTCCGCCGCGGCGCCACACGTAGGTGTACGCGACGAAGACCGGGACGATGAACAGCACCATCTCCACCAGGGCGAAGGTGCCCATCGCGTCGAAGGCGACCGCGATCGGATAGAGGAAGACGATCTCGATGTCGAAGACGATGAAGAGCATCGCGGTGATGTAGTAGCGGACCGGGAACCGGCCACCGCCGACAGGCTGGGGAGTCGGCTCGATACCGCATTCGTAGGAGTCGAGCTTGGCCCGGTTGTAACGCTTCGGGCCGACCGCCGCACTCATGATCACCGAGAAGACGGCGAAGCCACCCGCCAGGATCAGGAGCGCCAGAACCGGGGTGTAGAGCTCCATTCCTCACCTTCCTGCTGCGTCCAGTCGGGCACCCGGAAAAACCAGATTGTGCCCTTGTGAACACCTTCACGATCTGTGACGTAGGCAGCATAGAGGCGTGCGTCACACAGCGCGACCCCGGGGTTCGCCCGGTCGTCGAGCCTGCCGAGACGCCGCCCCCGATCGTCGAGCTTGCCGAGACGCCGCCCCCGGTCGTCGAGCTTGCCGAGACGCTGCAAGATGCCCACAGTCCGAACCACCACCGGCGCCCCGGTCGTCGAGCTTGCCGAGACGCCGCAAGATGCCCACAGTCCGAACCACCACCAGCTCATCCCCAGTCAAGGCGAGCATCGGCCTGCGTCGGCCGTCGATTCTTGAACCATCGAAAGATGCCCTACGTCTACATCCTCGAGTGTCACGACGGTTCCTTCTACGTCGGAAGTTCATGGGACCTCAGCTCCCGGGTCGCTACGCACAACGCCGGTCGTGGGTCGGCGTACACGCGTCGTCGAGGTCGCAGACCGGTCAGGCTGGTCTGGGCTGCGGGCTACGACCGAATCGAGGACGCCTTCGCACGGGAGAAGCAGATCCAGGGCTGGGGCCGAGCGAAGCGACTGGCGCTGATAGACGGCCGGGTCGACGACCTGCGCAACCTGTCTCGTTCGAGGTCGTCGAATCCAGACTGAGCAGGCGTCGGGCCCGCGGTCGTCGAGCTTGCCGAGACGTCGGGAGGTCTGCGCCCAGGTCACCACATCTCGGCAAGCTCGATGACCGGGCCAGTCGCAACACCTGCGCCCAGGTCACCACATCTCGGCAAGCTCGATGACCGGGCCGGTGGCAAGACCTCCGCGCCCCAGGTCACCACATCTCGGCAGGTCTGCGCCCGGGTCACCACATCTCGGCACGCTCGATGACCGGGCCGAGGCAACTACTTGGTGGCGTGGTGCAGGGCGACGATGCCGCCCGTGAGGTTGCGCCACTTCACCGCGCTCCAGCCGGCGCCCTGCAGCCGCGTCGCGAGGCCGGCCTGATCGGGCCAGGCACGGATGGACTCAGCCAGGTAGACGTAGGCGTCGGGCGACGAGGACACCGCGCGTGCGACGGCGGGCAACGCCTTCATCAGGTACTCGATGTAGACGGTGCGGAACGGGGACCACGTGGGCGAGCTGAACTCGCACACCACGAGGCGTCCGCCCGGCTTGGTCACACGCAGCAGCTCGCGCAGGCCGGCGTCCGGGTCGACGATGTTGCGCAGGCCGAAGGAGATCGTGACAGCGTCGAAGGTGTCGTCGCCGAAGGGCAGCTTGGTGCCGTCGCCCGCCACGAACGGCAGGTGCGGCTTGGCCTGCTTGCCGACCCGGAGCATCCCGACCGAGAAGTCGCACGGAACCACGTCGGCCCCGCGGTCGCGGAACGGCTGCGACGACGTGCCCGTGCCGGCAGCGAGGTCGAGGACCAGCTCGCCGGGCTGCGGGTGCACCGCATTGATGACCTGGTGGCGCCACCGGCGGTCCTGGCCCAGCGAGAGGACGTCGTTGGTGATGTCGTACCGACGAGCCACGTCGTCGAACATCGCCTGTACCTCGGCGGGGTTCTTGTCCAGGTCTGCGCGGGTCACGCGGAAAGGGTACGGGTAGGGCGTTCCCGGGAGGCAGGGAGGAGAGTCGTAGGCTTGGCTGCGTGACGACCTCCCCGGGATCCGTGCCCCGCCTGGTGGCGCGCACACAGGAGGTCTCCGACCCGGGCCCGCTGCTCGACCTGCTGCCGACCGACTCCCCGATGACGTGGTTGCGTCGCGGCGAGGGCATCGTGACCTGGGGCGTGGCCGCGGAGCGCCGTACGTCGGGCGAGAGCCGGTTCGAGGATGCCTCCCAGTGGTGGCGTGCAGTCGTCCGGGTCGCTGCCGTCGCCGACGAGGTCGAGGTCCCGGGGAGCGGACTGATCTGCCTGGGCAGCTTCGCGTTCGCCGACAACCCGGGCGACTCGGTGCTGGTGATCCCCCAGGTGGTCGTCGGACGTCGAGGTGACCGGTTCTGGGTCACCACGATCGGTTCCGAGGCCGCGGCGATCCCGACGCTGACCGCCCAGCCGCTCCCCGAACCACCGCTCAACCTCGCGTTCGCCGACGGTGCCCTGTCCGGTGCCGACTGGGAGGGCGTCGTCTGGGAAGCCGTTCTGCACCTGAACGCGGGTGAGCTCGACAAGGTCGTGCTGGCCCGTGACCTGATCGCCACGGCCGATGCTCCGATCGACGTGCGGTGGCCGTTGCGGCGTCTCGGCAGCGAGTACGCGATGTGCTGGACCTTCCACGTCGACGGCATGTTCGGCGCGACCCCGGAGCTGCTCGTCAGGCGCGAGAAGGGGCTGGTCACCTCGCGGGTGCTGGCCGGCACCATCCGGCGTACCGGGGATGACGAGCACGACCTCACTCTGGCCGCCACCCTGGCCCGCTCGTCGAAGGACCTCGAGGAGCACGAGTACGCCGTCCGGTCGGTCGCCGAGGCGCTCGCACCGTACTGCACGTCGATGAACGTCCCCGAGACCCCTTTCGTGCTGCACCTTCCCAACGTGATGCACCTGGCCACCGATGTCGCCGGCGTGGCTCACGACAGCGGCGCCAGTGCCCTCGAGCTGGCGGCCGCACTGCATCCCTCAGCCGCGGTGGGCGGGACGCCGACCAAGCTCGCGGTCGAGATGATCGCCGAGATCGAGGGCATGGACCGGGGCCGGTACGCCGGACCGGTCGGCTGGATGAACGCCCACGGCGACGGTGAGTTCGGGATCGCGCTGCGGTCAGCGGCCCTCGACAACCAGGTGAACGGTACGGGCCGGGTCCGGCTGTTCGCCGGCTGCGGCATCGTGGCCGGTTCCGACCCGGAGGCCGAGCTGGCCGAGGCCCAGGCCAAATTCGTCCCGGTCCGGGACTCGCTCGCCAGTGGCTGACCTGAAGGCGGCGACGATCGCCGTCACGGGCAGCACCGGACACCTCGGCGGACAGGTCGCCCGGCTGCTGGCCGACCTCGAACCGCGACTCGTCGTCCGCGACCCGTCGCGCGCTCCGACGATCGCCGGCAGCACCGTCGCGCAGGCGGCGTACGACGACCCGGCCGCGTCGGTAGCGGCACTCACCGGGATCGACGTGCTGTTCATGGTGTCGGCCTCCGAGAGCCCGAACCGGCGCGCGGAGCACCGCACCTTCATCGCCGCCGCGGCAGCAGCCGGCGTTGGGCACCTCGTCTACACATCGTTCGCCGGAGCGTCCCCCGACGCCCTCTTCACCCTCGGCCGCGACCACCACGACGCCGAGCAGGCCGTCATCGAGTCCGGGATGGCCTACACGGTCCTGCGCGACAATTTCTACCTCGACCTGCTGCCACTCTTCGCCGACCACAACGGCGTGATCCGGGGGCCGGCCGGCGACGGTCGGGTCGCCGCCGTCGCGCGCGCCGACGTCGCTGCGGTGGCGGCCGAGGTCCTGCGTTCGCCTGCCGACCACGCCGGCGTGACCTACGAGCTGAGCGGCCCGGAAGCGCTGACGATGACCGAGGTGGCGGCCCGTGCAGGTTCCGTCCTCGGCCGGGACCTGCGTTTCGAGGACGAGACCACCGAGCAGGCCTACGCATCCCGGCGTGCGGCGTACGACGCCGAACAGTGGCAGCTCGATGCCTGGGTGAGCACGTACACGGCCATCCGGGACGGCGAGTGCGCACGGCTCACCGACGACGTGCGCACCGTGACCGGACGTCGCCCACGCGCCCTCGAACGAGCGCTGCTCACGCCTTGAGGCGCCGACCCCGGGCAAAGATCGCGGCCGACCATGCGCTCAGCCCCAGGGCCACGATCCAGACGACCAGCAACGACGACCATCCCGGGACGTCAGCGCTGCCGAGGAACCCGGTGCGCCCGGCCTGGACCAGCCAGAAGAACGGATTCAGCTCGCTGACCACGCGCCAGCCGGCGGGGAGCTCGGTGACCGGGTAGAAGATCCCGCCCAGGAACCCGAACGGCAGCAGCACCAGGGACTCGATCGAGTAGACGTGGTCGAGCGAGCTGGCCACCGCCCCGGCGATGATCCCGAACTGGGCGGCCACCACCAGCACGCCGATCGCGGCTGCGACCAGGAACCCGGGCCGGGCAACACCCACTCCGGTGAGCGGTACGGCAACCGCCAGTACAGCGATCGACACCAGGATCCCGCGCAGGATCGCGGCTATCGCCAGGGCGGCCTGGATCTCCCACCAGCGCAGCGGGCTGGCCAGGACACAATGCAGGTAGCGGTCGCGGCGGGCCTCGTAGAGCGAGGTGGTTCCGTTGAAGTAGCCGACGTTGACGACAGCCTGGACCACCAGACCGGGCACGATGAACTGCCCGTAGCTGAAGGCACCCAGACCGTCGACGTGACTGGCGAGGACGTTGCCGAAGACGATCACGAACAGCACCGTCGAGAGGACCGGGCCGACCAGGGAGTAGCGCCAGATCCGGAGGTAGCGCAGGACCTCGCGCTCCAGCAGCCAGGCGAACGGCGCGCGTTCGGCCCGGAACTCCTCGACCACGTCGTCGGGGTGCAGCAGCACCGAGCTCACGATGCCACCGGCGCCAGCACCCGCTGGTAGAGGTCGGCAATGCTGGCGGCGGCGTACTGCTCCCGCAGCGCCGCCGAGGTCCCCCGGTCGACGATGTGACCGGCGCGGATCAGCGCGATCTCGTCACACAGCGCCTCCGCCTCCTCGAGGTAGTGGGTGGTGAGCAGGATCGTCGTACCAGCGTCGTTCAGGGTGCGCATCAGGTTCCAGATCTCGGCGCGAAGATCGACGTCGACTCCGGCTGTCGGCTCGTCGAGGATCAACAGCCGCGGCCGGTTCAGCAGCGCACGCGCCAGCACCAGCCGGCGCTGCATGCCGCCGGAGAGTTCTGGAGCGGTCATCCCGGCCTTCGCGGTGAGCCCGAACAGCTCCAGCGCCTCGTCGGCGCGACGCGCCGCCTCGCGACGACCGAGCCCGAAGTACCCACCGTGATAGGTCAGCACCTGCCGGATGGTGAGGAACCGGTCGACGTTGATGTCCTGCTCCGCCAGCCCGACTCCTGCCCGCGCCTCCCGGGTGTCGGCGTCGTGACCGAAGACCTTGACCTCACCGGCCGTCGGACGCACGAGGTTGCAGATCGCTCCGATCAGGGTCGTCTTGCCGGCCCCGTTCGGCCCGAGCAGGCCGAACAGCGACCCGGCAGGGATCGTCAGGTCGAGACCGTCGATCGCCGTGAACCCTCCGGCGTAGGTCTTCGTCAGCCCACGGACCACCAGGGCCGAGGGCACTCCGTCCGGGTCACGCACTGCGTCGTGGCCGGGCGGGCACGGCGTCGAACGAGTTGCGGGGTCGCGGCAGCCCGTAGTTCTCGCGCAACGTCGCGCCTTCGTACTCCTCGCGGAACAGCCCGCGGGCGCGCAGCTCGGGCAGCACGTGCTCGATGAACGCCTCCAGACCCGAGGGCAGTGCAGCGCCCATCACGTTGAAGCCGTCGGCAGCGCCCTGGTCGAACCAGGTCGTGAGGACGTCGACGATCTGCTCCGGCGTCCCGACCACGACGTTGTGGCCACGGCCGCCGCCGAGGCGGGAGAGCACCTGGCGCACGGTCAACGCCTCGCGGGTGGCGAGGTCGATGATCAGCTCGGACCGGCTGACGAACCCCTCCCGGCGCGGGCGTTCGATCACGTGCCGGGGCAGCTCCTCGTCCAGCGGAAGCTCGTGCGGCTCGACCTCGAGCACCTTCGCCAGCGCCAGGAGCCCGTACTCCGGGATGCGGAGATCGTCGAGCTCGTCGGCGAGCGCCTTCGCCTCGGCCTCGGTGCTGCCGATGATCGGCACGATGCCAGGCAGCACGATCAGCTGATCAGGGTTGCGGCCCGCGGCCGCGGTCCGCTTCTTGATGTCGCCGTAGAACTGCTGGGCGTGCTCCAGGGTCTGGCTGGCGGTGAAGATCGCCTCGGCGTACCGGGCTGCGAAGGCGCGCCCGGAGTCCGAGGAGCCGGCCTGGACGAGCAACGGATAGGCCTGGGGCGACCGGCTGACGTTGAGCGATCCCGCCACCCGGAAGTACTTGCCCTGGTGGTGGATCTGGCGGATCAGGTCCGGATCGGCCCACCGGCCTGCTTCTTTGTCGGCGACGATCGCGTCGTCGTCCCAGGAGTCCCAGAGCTTCAGTACGACATCGAGGAACTCGGCAGCCCGCTCGTAGCGGTCGGCATGCAGCGGGCGCTCGTCGAGACCGAAGTTCGCGGCCTCCTCGTGGGTCGCCGAGGTGACGATGTTCCAGCCCGCGCGGCCACCGCTGAGGTGGTCGACCGAGGCCAGCCGTCGGGCCAGGTTGTACGGATCGTTGTACGTCGTCGAGACCGTCGCGATCAGACCGATGTCCTTGGTCGCCGTGGCGAGTGCGGTGAGAAGCGTCAGCGGTTCGAGCGAACCCGGGCTGCGGAACTCGCCGGTGCCGTGCGTGACGGGGCCGTCGGCCAGGAACAGCGAGTCGAACTTGGCGGACTCGGCAAGCTGGGCGAGCCCGATCCAGTGTGCGAGGTCGAACTCGGCACGGGCGTTGCTCTGCGGAAGCCGCCAGGCGGCTTCGTGGTGGCCCGCCTCCATCAGGAAGGCGTTGAGGTGGAGCCGGCGTTCGGGTCGGGCTGTCATGGGTCCTCCAGGGGGTGTGGTGACGCAGGGACGGGGGCGTGCCCGGCGGTGGGAGGACCGCCGGGCACGCGAGTCAGCTCGCCGTGAAGTTCCACGGCAGCAGGTTGACGACGACCGAGGCGAAGTCGACCTTCTTGGTGATCTGGCCGGCCTCGAAGAACACGTCAGCCAGCTGCTGGCCGGAGGCGACCTTGGCCGGGGTCACGTACTCGAGCTTGTAGCGCCAGGCATCCAACGTCGGCTTGACCTGGTCGATCGGTACGCCGCTATCGGTGGAGATGGCCTCGGCGTGCGCTTCCGGGTGGGTGTTGCCGTAGGCGTAGGCGTTGGCGATGCGCTCCAGGACATCGGTCAGCGCAGCGCGTCGTACCGGGTTCGTCAGGTCGTGGTCCGAACCGATGTAGTACTCGGCGTTGCTGTCGACCGGCGGAAGCCCGGCCACCAGCACCCGCGCACCCTGCTGGATGGCGAACGCGCTCTGCGGGTTCCAGATCGACCAGGCGTCGACCTTGCCGCTGCTGAACGCCGCAGCCCCGGACTTCGGGTCGAGGAAGACGATCTTGACGTCGGTGGGCTTCAGACCCGCCGCCCTCAGCGCGTTGAGCAGGAGACCGTGGGCAGAGCTGCCTTCCGGTACGGCGATCCGCTTTCCGCGGAGATCAGCCAGGGTCTTCGCCGTCGAGCCCTTCGGCACGATGATGTTCTCCTGCGCGACCTTGACGGAGTACGGCTGCTGCGTCGCGATCACCTTGAACCCGAGGTTCTGGGACGCACCGGCGATCGGCGGTACCGAGCCGACCATGCCGAGGTCGACATCGCCCGTGCTGGCGGCGGCGATCAGGGGCGGACCGTAGTCGAACTTGGCGAACTTGATGTGGTACGACGCGTCCTTGAATGCGCCCGACGTCGAGGCCAGCGTCCTGATGCCGTCGCTCTGCTCGCCGATGGTGAAGGTCAGGCTCTTCCACTCGGGATGGGCACCGGAACTGTCACCGCCGACCTTCGGATCGCTGCTCCCGCACGCGGCGAGCACGGTCGCGAGTGCGACGGTTCCGGCTGCGGCGGTGAGGCGGGTGAACGTTCTGGACATGATGTTGTTCCTTCTTCTTGGGGTTCGGGCGTGCAGGGGCGCAGACCCGGACAGGGAGGGGGTGGGGAGCGGGAAGGTCAGCGCCGGCCTGCGAGGCCCAGGTCGGCGAGCAGACGCCCGCGCAGGTCCTCGCGGGCCTGGCTGGAACGGCGGTCCTCCTCGGAGAGACACACCGAGTACGAGCTGCCGATCCGGCCTTCGTTCATGACCAGGATCCGGTCGGCGAGACCGATCGCCTCGGCCACATCGTGGGTGACCAGCAGCATCGCGGCCCCGTGACGCCGGTGCAGCTCGCGGACCAGGTCGTGCATGTGCAACCGGGTGATCGCGTCGAGCGCCGAGAACGGTTCGTCGAGCAGCACGAGGTCGGGTTCGGTGACCAGGGCGCGAGCCAGTGCCACCCGCTGCGCCTCGCCACCGGACAGCGTCTTCGGCCAGGCGTTGGCGCGATCGGCCAGTCCGACCTCACCGAGCACGTCGAGCGCGCGCTGCCGCGCTCCCGACCCGGAAAGCCCGATGGTGACGTTGCGCCAGACCTTCTGCCACGGAAGCAACCGGTCGCCCTGGAAGACGATCGCGCGTTCGCGCGGCACCTCGACCGTGCCGCCGTCGGGCAGGTCCAGGCCGGCGAGCAGCCGGAGCAGCGTGCTCTTGCCGCAGCCGGACGGACCCAGGAGCACCACGAACTCGGAACGGTCGATGACCAGGTCGAGCTCGTGCAGCACCGTCCGGTCCCCGAAGCGCCGTACGACGTCCAGGACCCGGACCGCTGCCGTCGTGGCCGGAGCCTCGATGGCACTCATGACGCCTCGAATCCGGGCCGCCAGGAAAGCAGCACGCGCTCCAGGATGCGGACGAACTGGTCGGCGAGCAGGCCGAGCACCGCGTAGATCATCAGGCCGAAGAACACCTGATCTGTCTGCTGGTAGGTCTGGGCGCGGCTGATGAGGAACCCGATCCCGCGGTCGGCGTTGACGAGTTCGGCGGCCACCAGGCCCAGGACGCTGTAGGCCAGCGCGAACCGCAGACCCACCAGGAACCCGGGCAGGGCTCCGGGGAGCAGGACCCTGGCGACCTGCCGGAAACGGCTGGCACCTGCCGACCGCGCCATCTCGACCAGTCGCTGGTCGACGCCGCGGATCGCCGCGAACAGGTTGAGGTACATCGGCAGTGCAGCGCCGAAGGAGATCAGCAGCACCTTGGTCAGCTCGTCGATCCCGAACCAGACGATCATCAGCGGCAGGATCGCGAGCAACGGGATCGTGTGCAGGATCTGCACCACCCCGTTGAACAGGTACTCGCCGCTGCGCAGCAGTCCTCCGAGGACCCCGGCGGTCACACCGACGGCGAGCCCGAGCGCCAGCCCCGCACCCGCGCGCTCCAACGAGATCACCACACTCGGGACCAGCTCACCGCGCTGGTAGAGCTCGTAGCCGGCGTGCAGGATCCGTGTCGGCGCCGGAGCAGTGTTCTCGGCGAGCAGGCCGATCCGGCTGGCCAGCTCCCACGCGAGCACGATCACCGCGGGGGTCGTGTAGATGCCCAGGGGCCAGCGCAGTCGGGAGAGCAGACGTCGAACCGGGGAGCGGTGCGCCGCCCGGGCAACGAATCGCTCGACCTCGAGCGACCGTGGCGCCGTGGGCAGCGGTTTCTCCAGGACGGCGGTCATGCGGCCACCTCCGCCGGGATGGCCGAGTAGTGCGAGGAGTCACCGGTCAGCGCCCGACTGCGTTCGCCGGTGACCGAGACCGGGATGTCGCCGGCGACCGTGATCCGGCTGAGCCTGCGCGGCTGGTCGTCGTAGTTGTCGATCGCGTAGTGCTGGGTGATCCGGTTGTCGAACACGAGCAGCTGGCCGGGCTCCCAGCTCCACCGCAGGACGTTCTCGGGCCGGGTGACGTGGGCCTGCAGCAGTCGGAGGACGTCACGCGACTCGGTGGCCGACAGCCCGACGATGCTGCGGACGAAGCCACCGATGAACAGCCCGCGTTCCCCGGTTTCGGGGTGGACCCGGACCACCGGGTGGATCGTCTCGTACTTGGTCGATTCGAAGACCTCGCGGTACTTCGACTCCGACTCCGAGCGCGGCTCGGCGTAGTCGTACACGTTGGTGTGCACCGCCCACAGCGTGTCGGCCCAGGCCCGGAGCGGGTCGGGCAGGCTGCGATAGGCAGCCGCACTGCTGGCGATCAGCGTCTCGCCGCCGTACGGCGGGACCACGATGCTGCGCAAGGTGCTGATCGCCGGCGGCGTGACCACGAAGGTGACGTCGGTGTGCCACTCGTTGGCCTTGCTGATCCCGGCGTCGACGTCGAGCACGTGCGGCGTCTCGCCACCGGGCACGGTCGGGTGGGCGGTGGTCAGTCGTCCGAAGCGGGACGCGAACCGTTCCTGGCCGGCGGCGTCGAGGTCGGAGCTGTCGAAGACGAGGGCCTTGTGCTCGGCCAAGGCGGAACGAAGGACAGCAATGGTGTCGTCGCTGAGCTCGGAGGTGGGGTCGGCACCGCGGACGCGGGCGCCGATGTTGGCAGTGATCTTGCGGAATTCGAGGGTCATGGAACTGCTCCTGTGTCGTGAGGATGGGGGACGACGGAGCAGCGGGCGGCCGGGGCGGCGCCTCGCTGCAGGAGTGTTCAGCGACAGGAAGCGCTCACCACACGCATCAGATCCACGTGCGTGCGCGAGAACAAGGAGACCGAGAGGTTCATAATGTCGAGTAGGTTACTCGACTTTAGAGAGAATGCAAAACCTGGTTCGTCACAGGTCGAGCTCGGCCCCCGCAGCCAGGCGTACGTACTGCTGGTCGCGAGGAGCAAGGAACCGGGCCAGGTGGCCGTCGACGATCCCGAGACCGGCCTCGCTGTAGACCGCGTCATGGATGGCCAGCGACCGGACCGCGCCCATGTCCCGGGCGTAGTCGATGCACTCGTCGATGCGCAGCCAAGGCGCACTGACCGGCAGGAGCAACAGGTCGGGAGCCGATGGCAGCGACGTCAGTGCATCGCCCGGGTGGAAGACCGTCCGACCCTCGACCTCGATCAGGTAGCCGCTGTTGTCGACATGCGGCAGCTCAGGGTGGATGACAGCGTGCCTGGTGCCGACCACGGTGACCGGCACGCCGTCATCGCCCGACCCGATCACGAAGCGGTCCCCCGGCGCGACGAGCGTGATCCGCTCCGCGATCTCGGGCGAGGCCGCCCGGATGCGCTCAGCGACGGCGGCGATCGTGAAGATCGGCGCGTCCGTCGCTGCCAGCTGGTCGGCGGTCCAGTGGTCGGGGTGCTCGTGGGTGATCAGGACCGTCGTGGCACCGTCGACGGCGTCACGCGCGGTGAACATTCCCGGGTCAATGACGACCGCGCTCGCGCCGGTCTCGAGTCTGACGCAGGCATGCCCGTGCTTGATGATCCGCATGGCTCCAGACTAAGGTCGGGATCGCTATTGAACTTCGTTCAAGAAGGGGTGGGCCATGACCGACCACGACGTGATCATCATCGGAGCAGGTTTCGGCGGCATGGGTGCGGCGATCAGCCTGCGGCGTCTGGGCTATGACGACCTGCTGATCGTCGAGCGCGAGGACGACCTCGGCGGCACCTGGCACGTCAACCACTACCCCGGTCTCGCCGTCGACATCGCGAGCGTCACCTACTCCTACTCCTTCGAGCCCAACCCCGGCTGGCAGAACTGGTTCGCGCGCGGCTCCGAGCTCAAGAAGTACGCCGAGCACATCGCCGACAAGTACGACCTGCGCCGGCACATGGTGTTCGGGGTCAGCGCCGAGGGCGCGCGTTGGGACGAGGACGAGCAGCACTGGGTGGTCACCACCAGCCCGGTCGACGGCCCGGGCAAGGGCGTGGCGACCGTGCGCACAGCGCGCTTCCTGATGACGGCGACCGGCTTCCTGTCCCAGCCGAGGCTCCCCGACATCGACGGTGTCGACGACTTCGCCGGCACGGTGATCCACACCGCGAAGTGGGACGACACCATCGACCTGGCGGGCAAGCGGATCGCGGTGATCGGCACCGGCGCGACCGCCGTCCAGCTGATCCCGCAGTTGGCGAAGAAGGCCTCCGCTCTGACGGTCTTCCAGCGCACGCCGATCTGGGTGACACCGAAGAACGACTTCAAGATCCCCAAGCCGGTGCAGGCGCTGTTCGCCCTGCAACCCTGGACCCAGCGGCTCGCGCGCGCCGCGAACAGCGCCTGGCTCGAGGGCATGATGGTCACTGCGGTGCTGCACTACAAACAGGCCAGGTTCCTCAACAGCGGCGCAGCGGCGCTGGCCAAGGCTCATCTGCGTCGCCAGGTCAAGGACCCGGAGATCCGGCGCAAGCTCACCCCCGACTACAGCTTCGGCTGCAAGCGGCCCACCTTCTCCAACGACTACTACCCGACCTTCAACGCCGAGCACGTGAGCCTGGAGACCACCCCGATCTCACGGATCACCCCGACCGGAATCGTCACGGCCGACGGTAGCGAGACCTCGATCGACGTGCTCGTGCTCGCCACCGGCTTCAACCTGTGGGACAGCAACTTCCCGGCGCTCGAGATCATCGGCCGCGACGGTCGTGACCTCGGCAAGTCCTGGCGGCAGAGCGGGTACCACGCGTTCGAAGGCGTCAGCATCCCCGGTTTCCCGAACTTCATCAGCCTGAACTCGCCGTACTCGTACTCGGGCCTGAGCTACTTCATGACCATCGAGGTGCAGATGCGGCACCTCGAGCGACTCTTCGCAGCGATGCTCGACCGGGATGCCCGGACGTTCGAGGTCACCGCGAAGGCGGATGCCGAGTTCCTCGAGCACATGCTTGAGCGGATGGACGACACGGTCTTCCTCCAGGGCTCCTGCGCGACAGCACGCAGCTACTACTACACCAACGAGGGCGACGCAGTGCTGCTGCGACCGACGTCCTCGGCGAGCGCCCGGCGAGCGGTCGAGTCGTTTCCGCTGGAGGACTACACGTTCGCCTGAGCACCCCGTCGGTGGTTGAGGCGGTCGTGCCGCGACCGTCGCGAAACCCCGTTGCCCCGGACGCTCGCCGACCGACAGGATCGCCCGATGCTCGACGTCCTGCTCTCCGGCCTGGTGACCGGCTACGCGATCGCCGTACCCGTGGGTCCGGTGGCCGCGTTGATCGTCGCCCTGAGCGCGCGGACGTCCTGGACCCTCGGTGCTGCGGCCGGACTCGGGGTCGCTTGCGTCGACGGCCTGTACGCCGCGGTCGCTGTGATCGCCGGGAGGGTGGTCGCACCTGTGCTGAAACCAGTCGAGTCCGTGCTGCAGGGCATCTCGGTGGCGGTGCTTCTGCTCATCGCCGGGCTGACTCTGCTGCAGGCCCTGCGCCCCGCGCCCGGCCAAGACGACGGAGAGGGGCGCATGTGGACCCCCCTGCGGGCCTGGGCGACGTTCGTCGCGATCACTGCGGTGAACCCGGCCACCGTCGTCTACTTCGCCGCGATCGTCCTCGGCGGCACCGTCCACCTGCACGGACTCTTCCAGGGAGCCGTCTTCATCGCTGCCGCGTTCGCCGCGAGCGCGAGCTGGCAGGTGCTCCTCGCGCGTCTCGGGTCGGGCCTCGGGCACTGGATCTCCGGTAGCCGCGGACGTCGTACGACGGGCATCCTTGCCGCGGTCGTGATCGCGACGCTCGCCGTCAAACCGTTGTTCTGACCTGGGGGCCGAGGCTGCGGGTCCGGGAGCTCGGATCACCCGGTCAGCTCGTGGACGAAGCACCAGCGCCAGGTCTCCCCCGGCTCGGCGGACCGCATCACCTGGTGATCGGTCTGACCGAAGTGCGCGGTCGCGTGCCGACGCGGTGAGGAGTCGCAGCACGCGACGTGCCCGCAGACCACGCACATCCGCAGGTGCACCCAGGCGGTCCCCTCGCGCAGGCAGTCGCCGCACTCGCCCGGTGTGTCTGGCTCGACCGGCGGACGAACGAGTTGGAGGTCCTCGCAGCCGCCCTCGAAGGCGATCGGGGTGCCTGCGGCCTTGACCCGCTCGCGTTCCCGTTCGCTGTAGTCGAGCATCGACTCCTCGATGTCGAGCATGGCCAGCACCTCCTCGACCACCTCGTGTGCGATGGTGCCGGTGGACCGGAGCTCCAGCACACGCTTGCGTTCGGCCTCGATCATCACCAGCCGACGTCGGCCGTAGATCTCGCTCGGGGTCTCGGCCTCGGCGGCTCCGACGCGCTCCCAGGCCGCGTAGTCGCGGCGCTCGACGCGGTCGCGCAACGTCTCGAAGACCGCGTGCGGGTCCTCCTCCTCCATCTGCTCCAGCTCGCCCAGGCCAGCCACCGAGGCCTGGTGGAGCAGGTTCGCCCTGGCGAGGGCGTCGGCCGTCGGGTCCGGCGAGGGCACCCGGAGCCGGCGCGCGAGCCAAGGCAGCGACATCCCCTGCAGGAACAGGGTCCCGGCGGTGACGGTGAACGCGATCAGCAGCAGGACCTCACGGTGCGGCATCGAGGTCGGAATGATGAAGGCCGCCGCGAGGGTGACGACGCCGCGCATGCCGGCCCACCCGAGCAGGAGCGTGTAGGTCCACGGCGGCTTCTGGCCGGTCTGGCCGTCCGGCCCGGGTCGCACGATCAGGTACCGGGCGACGAAGACCCAGAGCACCCGGAGCACGATGACTGCCACCAGCGTCAGGCCGCAGATCGCGACGATCCTGCCACCGCCCAGGCTGTCGTGTCCGGCGGCCGCGATGATCGATCGCGCCTGGAGCCCGATCAGCAGGAAGACCGAGCCCTCCAGCAGGAAGGCGATGCTGCGCCAGTTCATCCGTTCGGCGATCCGGGACTGCGCGGTCTGCAGGATCGGGGACTTGTGGCCGAGCAGCAGGCCTGCGACCACGACGGCCAGGACACCGGAGGCGTGGATCTCCGCGGCAGCGATGTACGCAGCAAACGGGGTCACGAACGACAGCGCACTGTCGAAGACCGGATCGGTGACGTGCTTGCGGATGAAGCCGATGCCGACGAAGAACACCAGACCGACCAGGATCCCGCCACCGGCCGCGAGCGCGAAGTCACGGGCCACCAGGTACCACACCACCGTGGCGCCCAGGGCGGTGTTCAGGGCGACCAGCGCGGTGGCGTCGTTGAGCAGCGACTCGCCTTCGAGGATCGTCACGATCCGTCGCGGCAGGCCGATGCGCCGACCGATGCCCGTGGCGGCAATGGCGTCCGGCGGCGCCACGACGGCGCCGATGGCGAAGGCGCCGTTCCAGCCGACGCTCGGCAGCAACCCGTGCACCAGCACCGCGACCCCGGCCGTCGTGAACGCCACCAGTCCGACCGAGAGCAGCAGGATGGAGCGGCGGTTCGCGTTGAAGTCCACCAACGAGGCCTGCAGCGTCGCGGCGTACAGCAGCGGCGGGAGGAGCCCGAGCAGGACGACGTCCGGCCGCAGCTGCAGCTCGGGTACGAACGGCAGGTAGGACCCGATGATGCCGACCACGATCAGCACCAGCGGCGCGGAGAGGTCGAAGCGCCGGCAGACCGCGGTCGTCGCGAGGACGGCGGCAACCAAGGCAACGAGGGTGACGACGAGGTCCACGGGTCGAGGCTACGCGAGGGAGCGGAGCTGCTCGAGCTTGCTCGTTGCCGGCGTAGCGATGAGCGTCGAGGAGCGCAGCGACGACTGTCGAGTGCCCGAGCTTGCTCGAGGCCGAGTGGCCGAGAAGCCGTTGACGAGCGCAGCGAGGATCACGGGTCGACTATCCGGCCAGCGCGCGGATCTGCGCGTCGAGTTCCCGGCGGTTGTCACGGCGCACCGGCACCTCGACGACCTCGATCCCGCCGTTCGGGGTGGCCAGCGCGTGCGCGAGCTCGGCCCGATCGGTGACCCGCCAGTGCGGCACGCGCAGGGCCGTGCACAGCGAAGCCAGGTCTGCGCCGTGCGGCGTGCCGAAGGCCTTCTCGAAGGCAGCGGCGTACTGCGACGCTCCCTGTTCGAGGGTGGAGAAGATCGAGCCGCCGTCGTCGTTGACCACGACGATCGTCAGGTCCGGACGTTCCTCGACGGGGCCCACGACCAGACCGGTCAGGTCGTGCAGGAAGGTGACGTCGCCGACGTACGCGATCGCCCGCGTGGTGTGCGGCCTGCCGATCCGGGCGCCGATCGCGGTCGACAGGGTCCCGTCGATCCCCGCGAGTCCGCGGTTCGCGATGATCAGCCGTCGTTCTCCCACCGGGTACGCACCGGCCATCAGGTCGAGATCCCGGATGGGGTTGCTGGCGCCCACATGCAGCAACCCCCCGGCTGGGACCGCGCGGTGCACCTCGACCGCCACCTCGTACGGCGTCAGGCCTGTCTCGGCGGCCACCAGGGCATCAACGCGCGCTGCGAGGTCGCGGTCGACACCGCGCCACTCGTCGAGCCACGCAGGATCGCCGGCCGCGTCGACCTCGAACGGGCCGTCGACCTCGAACGAGACCGGGTGCGGCCGGTCCGCCCACCGTCCGCGGGCCCGTCGCGAGACGACCTCGATGCGCTCGCGGGTAAGGAGCTGCTGGACCGGGCGGGAGAGCGTGGGGGCACCGGCGACGATCACGCGTTCGATCCGGCGGCCGAGCTCTGTCCCGAGCAGCAGCCGGTAGGTCCGGATCACGTTCGGCCCGTTGCGCGCGCCGCTGGTCGGTTCGGCGAGCAGCGGCCAGCCGGCGGATTCGGCGAGCACCCGCGGGCCCGGGCCGGTGTCGTCGCCGGCAACCACGACGGTGGCCGGGCCGTGCTCCAGCCGGTACGGCGTCCCGCGGACCCAGGGCGCCCGCTCGGGCGGTGACGTCCTCGGCACCCAGGCGTCCTCGGGCAACAGCGGGTCGTCGAACTGCAGGTTGAGGTGCACCGGGCCGGCGTGCAGGCCGGCCAGCCCGGCAGCCAGGTCCTCGACCCGGGTCACGTCAGCCGACGAGGTCACCGCGGTACCGAAGATCCCGACCTGGTCGGTGGTCTGGTTCGCGAGCGTGCCACGCAGTCGTGCCGGACGGTCCGCGGTGATCGCGACCAGCGGGATCCCGGCATGGGCGGCCTCCATGACCGCCGGGTGCACGTTCGCGGCAGCGGTGCCCGAGGTCGTCACGATCGCCACCGGGACACGCGAGGTCTTGGCGATCCCGAGGGCGAGGAACGCCCCGGTCCGCTCGTCGATCCGGGTGTGCAACGAGATCGCGCCCGCTGAGGCCGCGTCGACCAGTGCCAGCGACAGCGGTGCGTTGCGTGAACCCGGCGCCACGACGGCGTGCCGCATCCCGGCGGCGATCAGGGCTTCGACGCAGCCGCGGGCGAGTTCGGTGGCGGGGGTCACGAGGGCTGATCCTCCCCCAGGTCGCGATGCAGAGCACTTACCGAGGCGAAGCGTGCCTGCCAGTGGGCGGTGCGGTCCGGACGCGCATCCGCCTTGAGCACCTCCACGACCGGTGGTCCGACAGCCAGGCACCCGTCGACCGGCAGCAACGACTCCGCCACCACATCGCTCGCCAAGAGCTGGACCGTGGCCAGGCCGCAGGCATGGTCCAGCTGCGGAAGCGCAGCGGCCAACGCGACGCCTGCCGCGATGCCGACGCTGGTCTCCAGGGCACTGCTGACGACGACCGGGAGGCCGATGTCCTCGGCGATCCGCAGACAGGCCCGGACGCCGCCGAGCGGCTGGACCTTGAGGACCGCGATGTCGGCGGCTTCGAGGTCGCGGACCCGGTAAGGATCCTCGGCCCGGCGGATCGACTCGTCGGCCGCGATCGGCACCCCGACCCGCCGGCGGACCAGCGCCAGGTCCTCGACCGCTGCGCACGGTTGTTCGACGTACTCGAGACCACCCGAGGCCCGGTCCAGCAACGGGATGCGGAGGATCGCGTCGTCGGCCGACCAGCCACCGTTGGCGTCGATCCGGATGAGTCCATCCGCACCGAGGGCGTCCCGCACGGCCTCGAGCCGTGCCTCGTCGTCGCCGACAGGCTGGCCCTGCTCGGCGACCTTGACCTTCGCGGTCCGGCACCCGTTCGAGGCCAGCACGATCTGCCGCGCACGCTCGGGGTCGCAGGCAGGCACCGTGACATTGACGGGGATCCTGGTCCGCTGCGGGGCCGGCCAGCCAAGTTCGGCGGCTTCGTGGGCCGCGGCCAGCCACGGCAGGCAGGTCTCGTCGTCGTACTCGAGGAACGGGCTGAACTCGCCCCAACCCGCTTCGCCGCGCAGCAGCAGGCCTTCGCGGACGTCGATCCCCCGGAAGCGGGTGGTCAGTGGGATGGAGTACACCTGCAGCTCACGCATCGGCGGCCAGCTTGCGCAACAGAACCCGATCCGGTTTGCCGTTGGGCAGCAACGGGATCTCCTTGACCACGACCAGCTGCCGGGGTGCCCAGCTGCGCGGGTGCACGAGGTCGCGCACCTGTTCCAGGGAGATCGGGTCGTTCGCCGCGACCACCGCGACCACGCGCTCGCCCCACTCCGGATCGGGCACACCGATGATCTCGACCGGCGAACCCGACACACCGACGAACACCATCGCACCCACCGAGTGCGCCGGCACCTTCACGCCGCCGCTGATGATGACGTCGTCGGCCCGACCGTCGATCCGGAGCCGGCCGTCGTCGGCCCAGTGCCCGAGATCATTGGTCACGAGCCAGCCGTCCCGGAATGCTGCGGCGGTCCGTTCGGGCTCACCTTCATACCCGTCGAACAGCATCGGCCCACGCAGGTAGACCTGGTCGTCGTCGATCCGCACGTCGACTCCCGCGAGCGGTTCGCCGTCGTACACACAGCCCCCGCAGGTCTCGCTCATCCCGTAGGTCTGCACGATCCGCAGCCCCGCCCGCTCGGCCTCCTCGCGGACCGCCGTCCGCAGGGGTCCACCGCCGACGAGAACGGCGTCGAACCGGCGCAGCACCTCGACCTCGACCTCGTGCTTGAGCAGCCGCACCACCTGGGTCGGCACCAAGGACACGTACGCGCGGGCGCTGATTGCGCGGAACGCGTTCACGAACGAATGCCCGAAGACGACCGGTTCCGTCCCGGCCACCACCGACCGGTACAGGACCTGGACCCCGGCGACGTAGTTCGGCGGCAGGTTCAGCACCCACTGGCCCGGGCCGCCGAGCCGTTCCTGGGTGGCCAGCGCCGACGCGCGCATCGCGTCGCGCGAGAGCATGACCCGCTTGGGCTGCCCGGTTGACCCGGAGGTCTCGATCACCAGCGGCCGCGGGTCGTCCGCGGCGTCCCACTCGCGCAGGAGCGCGAGGATCCCGGCGGCGTCACCGGACACGGGCCACAGACTGCTCACCCCGTGAATCTAGCGACCGGGCGCGTCGTCTCGACCGCGGGCGTCGCGGACCAGGCCGCGGGCCGAGGCAACGCGACCGGCCGCTCCTGAGAGGATCGTTGCCATGGCTACCGCAGCGCAGTGGATCGAAGGCGCCCGCCCGCGCACCCTCCCAGCGGCGATCGCGCCCGTCCTGGCCGGCAGCGGCGTCGCGCTGCACGAGTTCGGCTTCTGCTGGTGGCGGGCGCTGCTGGCCCTGGCGGTCTCGCTGCTGCTCCAGGTCGGCGTGAACTACGCCAACGACTACTCCGACGGCATCCGCGGCACCGACGACGACCGGGTCGGCCCGCTGCGCCTGGTCGGCTCGGGACTGGCCCGGCCCGAGGCCGTGAAAGCCGCTGCCTTCACCGCGTTCGGCGCCGCTGCTGTGCTCGGACTCGCGCTCGCCGTCAGCACGTCGTGGTGGCTGGTGCTGGTCGGCGCGCTGAGCATCGCCGCGGCCTGGTTCTACACCGGCGGCAAGCACCCGTACGGATACCTCGGTCTGGGCGAAGTGATGGTGTTCGTGTTCTTCGGGCTGGTCGCCGTGCTCGGCACCGTCTACGTCCAGCTCCAGAACCTGCCGGGCTACTCCTGGTGGGTGGCCACCGGCACCGGCGCGCTGGCCTGCGCGATCCTGGTCGCCAACAACCTGCGCGACATCCCGACCGACACCGAGTCCGGCAAGCGGACCCTCGCGGTCAAGCTCGGCGACGCGTGGACCCGCCGGCTCTACGCGATCCTGGTCGTGATCTCCGCGGTCGCGATCGCCCGGATCGCGATCGCCACCACGCCGTGGGCCTGCCTCGGACTGGTCTGTGCGATCCCGCTCGCCATCGCCACCCGCACCGTGGTCACCGGCGCGAAGGGCAAGGCGCTCATCCCGGTCCTGCAGCTGACCGGGGTCGGCGAGCTGCTCTACGCCGTGGGCATCCTCGCCGGACTGTGGATCGGACGCTAATGGGTCGGCTCGACCCACTCGCCGGTGTTGTAGAACTTCTCCAGGGTCGCTGTGTACGGCGCGATGTCCAGGTCGTGCTCGGCCAGCCACACGTCGCTGTCGTAGGTGTGCGTGTACCGCTCACCGCCGTCGCAGAGCAGGGTGACGACCGAGCCCGTTTCCCCGGCCGCACGCATCTGGGCGACCAGTCGAAGGGCACCCCACATCGACGTACCGGTGGAGCCGCCGACCGACCGGCCGGTGGTCCGGGAGGTCCAGCGCATCGCTGCGATCGAGGCCGCGTCCGGCACCGAGACCATCGCATCGACCACGGACGGCAGGAACGAGGCTTCGACGCGCGGTCGGCCGATCCCCTCGATCCGCGATCCGATGCCGGTCTGGTACGACGGGTCGGCAGTGACCCAGCCCTCGAAGAACGCCGAGTTCTCCGGGTCGACGACGCAGACCCGGGTGTCGTGCCGCTGGTAGCGCACGTAGCGACCGATGGTCGCCGATGTCCCACCGGTTCCGGCCCCGACGACCACCCAGGTCGGGATCGGGTGCCGTTCGGCGGAGAGCTGCTCGAAGATGGACTCGGCGATGTTGTTGTTGCCGCGCCAGTCGGTCGCGCGCTCGGCGTAAGTGAACTGGTCGAGATAGTGGCCACCGCTCTCGGCTGCCAGCCGCCGCGCCTCGTCGTACATGGTGCTGGCGTCCTCGACGAGGTGGCACCGGCCACCGTGGAACTCGATGAGCGCGATCTTCTCGGGTGAGGTGGTGGCCGGCATCACCGCAACGAACGGCAGCCCGAGCAGCCGCGCGAAGTAGGCCTCCGAGACGGCGGTCGAACCGGACGATGCCTCGGTGATCGTCGAACCCTCGCTGATCCACCCGTTGCACAACGCGTAGAGGAACAGCGACCGGGCCAGCCGGTGCTTGAGCGACCCGGTCGGGTGCACCGACTCGTCCTTGAGGTACAGGTCGATCCCCCATGCGGGAGGCAGCGGAAAGACGTGCAGGTGCGTGTCCGCCGAGCGGTTCGCGTCGGCCTCGACCCGACGTACCGCCTCGTTCAGCCAGCCGCGCCCGACCTCGGTGGCGGCACTGCGGCAGCAGCCGTCGTCGGTCGCCTCCACGCTCAGTCCCGGTCTTCGCGCGTCTTGATCTCCTCGAAACGGGCGGCAGCGCGCGCCGCACGCTCCTCGACGCTGCGGGCGAACCGCTCCCGCGGTGCCGCCAGTACCTTCAACGACAGGGCCGAGGAGATCACCACCGACGCGACGAACGACCACAGCCCGACCTGGGTCCCGGTGCCGAAGAGAGCCACAGCGATGCCGAGGACCACCGCCCAGGTGGCGAGGAAGAGCGCGATGCGCAGACCGGTGTAGATCAGGAAGTACTTCACTCGGCCAAGGATATGACCGGGCACGAACTACGCTGGCGGAGTGATCCGGTTCGTCTTCTTCCTGCTGCTCCTCGCCGCGATGCTGTACGGCATCTTCTGGGCGATCGATCGCAGGAGCTCGGGAGGCGCTTCCGGTCCGGCCCGTCCTCTTCCACCCGGCCCGATGGGCCCGGACGACGACGACGCGTTCCTCCACGGCCTCGACCTCGAGCGGCGTCGCCACCGGGGCGACCCACCCACCTCCCAGGAGACCCATGACCACCCTGAGTGACTTCAGCGCCAACACCCTGTCCGGGCAGGAGCAGGATCTCGCGGCATACGCCGGCAAGGTGGTCCTGGTCGTGAACACGGCGTCCAAGTGCGGTCTCACTCCGCAGTTCGAGGGCCTCGAGACCCTCTACGAGAAGTACGTCGACGAAGGCCTCGTGGTGCTCGGCTTCCCGTGCAACCAGTTCGCCTCGCAGGACCCCGGGACCAGCGACGAGATCGGCGAGTTCTGCACCAAGAACTACGGCGTCACGTTCCCGATGTTCGAGAAGATCGACGTCAACGGCAAGGACACGCACCCGCTCTACAAGTGGCTCAAGAGCGAGCAGGGCGGCATGCTCAGCATGATCAAGTGGAACTTCACGAAGTTCCTGATCGGGCGCGACGGCAGCGTGATCGAGCGCTACGCGCCGACCACGTCGCCCGAGAGCATCGCCGGCGACATCGAGAAGGCGCTCGCCGCGACCGTCTGACACCCGGTCATCCGGCCCCGGTCATCTGGCCCCGGTCATCTGGCCCCCGGTCATCGAGCTTGCCGAGATGTGGTGACCTGTGCTCGTACGTCACCACATCTCGACACGCTCGGTCGCCGAGCTCGTTCCTCGCTTCGGCGCTCGCTGCTCGATGACCGACGATCAAGTCCGCTGGCGCGTCCTTGATCACGCATAGCTGTGCATCGATCCGCTGCCGAAGAAGAAGTTGATCCCGATGAAGTTGAACCACAGGGTCGCCAGGCCGATCAGGGCGATGATGGCGGCGGCCCGGCCCTTCCAGCCCGCGGTCGCGCGAGCGTGCAGGTAGGCGGCGTACACCACCCAGGTGATGAACGCCCAGACCTCCTTGGGGTCCCAGCCCCAGTAACGGCCCCAGGCCGACTGGGCCCAGATCGGCCCGGCGATCAGCGCGGCGAAGGTCCACACCGGGAACGCGAACGCGTGCGTACGGTAGGCGAGCCGGTCGAGCTCGACCAGGCCGGGGAGCCGGGCCAGGTAGCCGGCCCTGGCCGAGGTCTCCTTGCCGGCAGCCTGGCGCTCGAGCCAGCGCTCCTTGACCAGGTAGAGGATCGAGGCCATCCCGCCGATCGTGAACGCACCCGTCGCGGTGATCGCCGCCACCACGTGGATGATCAGCCACGGCGACTGCAGCGCGTCGCGCAGCGGGACCACCGGTGTGTAGAGCAGCAGCACGTCAGCCATCAGGGTGATCAGCACGAAGCCGGTCACGACCGGTGAGAGCCAGGACAGCTTGTACTTGCGGTAGAGGCCGAGGTACACCAGCGTGACGACCAGGGTTCCGGTCATCGTGAACTCGTACATGTTGCCCCAGGGCACCCGGATCGGGTCCGCGGCCAGGCCCCGCGAGGCCACCGCGACGAACTGCATCCCGGCTGCGACGACGGTCAGGATCACCCCGATGCGACCCCAGCGCTCCATCCGCTCGGTCGATTCCTCGACGGCGACCAGGGTGTCGGTTCCGCCCGCCACGGCCTGGCTGGACGCCGTCGCGCCGACGGCATCGAGCGGGACGGTGCGACCCAGGGCCCACTCGGCCAGGTGCGCGAGGAGCGCCAGGAAGTAGAACGTCCCGCAGACCGCGATGGCCTGGTTGCTCAGAAGCTCGAATTGGCTGTGGGTCATGCCTTGTTCTCCTCCAGATGTGCAGCAAGGGCGTCGATCTGCTCCGGCAGGGTGCCTCCGGACGAGCGATCGAGCCCAGCCACGTCGACGAGGGTACGCCCGCCCTCACGGCGTACGGCGACCCAGACCCGACGGGGCTTGATGAACAGCGAACCGAGCAGGCCGACCAGGGCCATGATCATGCCGAGCAGCGCCACCCAGCCGCTCGGGTTGTGCGAGACCTGGAGCTTCACGAACCGACTGACCCCGTCGAAGGTGACCGAGCCGAGACCGTTCGGCAGCGTCACGGTCTGGCCCAGCGTCAGGTCGACGCGCATCGCCTTGTTGTCCTTCCGGACGGGCTTGAGGCCCTTCATGTCCAGGGCGTAGACGGACTGCGGGACACCGCTGTCCATGCCGAGGTTGCCCGCGTAGACCAGCATCGACAGCGCCGGGTTCTTGTCGTCCGGGAACGCAGAGAACGGACCGGTCGCCATCGTGAACGCGTACGTCGGATAGAACTCGCCGCGGAAGCCGAGCTGGGTGGGCCTGGCATCAGGCACCTTGATGACCCCGGTGGACCGGAACGTCGCGTCCTCGGGGGTGAAGACGACCGGGCCGGAGTAGGCGACGGTGCCGTCAGCGTCACGCACGGTCACGTTCGGGGCGTAGCCGTGGCCGATCAGGTAGACCTTCGCTCCCTGGATCGAGAGCGGGTGGTTGACCGCGATCCGGGTGTGCCGCAGAGCTCCGTCGACCCCGGTGCGGTAGTCGACCCCCGCGGAGAAGTCCTGGGCCATCCCGGCCTCACGGCCCTGGGTGATGAACTTGACGTCGAAGTCGGTGATCTTGAACGAGAACGGCGCGAGGTTCTTGATGTTGAACAGCGAACCCGGCGCGAACTCGTCGTACTGGCTGGCGACGTTGGCGAACTGGCCGCCGGTCACCACGATCACGCCGCCCTTGTAGCCGAACAGCGACCCGGTGGCGAAGCCGACCAGCACGATCAGCACGGAGATGTGGAAGACCAGGTTGCCTGCCTCGCGGAGGTATCCGCGCTCGGCAGCCAGCGACCCCTCGTGGTCGTCGATGCGGTAGCCCGACAGCGCGGCGCGAGCGCGCGCCAGCACCACGTCCGGCTCCTGGTCGGTCGTGAACGTGCGGTACTCCGGCAGCCGGGTGAGATTGCGCGGCGTGCGCGGCGGACGGGCGCGCATCGCCTTGAAGTAGACCCGGGTGCGCGGCAGGATGCAGCCCACCAGGGAGACCATCAGCAGGATGTAGATCGCCGTGAACCAGACCGAGCTGTAGACGTGGAACAGCCCGAGCTTCTCCCAGATCGGGGTCAGCGATGGGTGCGCCTCACGCCACTGGGCAGACTTGAGGGCGTCGACCGCGTCCTGCGGGATCACCGAGCCCGGAACTGCCCCCAGGGCGAGCAGGAAGAGCAGGATCAGTGCGGTCCTCATCGAGGTGAGCTGGCGCCACGTCCACCGCAGGAACTCGCGGGGAGCCAGCGGCGCCACACCGGTCTCGACATCGCGGTCGTGGGAGAACACCGGTTCGCTCATCAGATGCCCGCTGTGAAGCCGGGGAACACCACGGACCGCAGGTCGCCGACCAGGTGGTCCCACCACCCGGTGACCAGCAGCACTCCGACCACCATCAACATGACACCGCCGATGCGGGTCACCCAGGCCTGGTGCCGGCGGACCCAGCCGATGGTGCCGAGCATCCGGCGGTAGGCGAGCGCAGCGGCGATGAACGGCAGTCCGAGACCCAGGCAGTAGACGAAGCTCAGCAGCGCGCCGCGGCCCGCGCTCGCCTCGTTGAACGCGAGGCTGGTGATCGCGCCGAGGGTCGGGCCGATGCAAGGGGTCCAGCCGAGACCGAACAGGACGCCGAGCATCGGTGCGGCCGCGAGGCCCACTGTCGGGATCCGGTGGAAGCGCCAGTCGCGTTGCATCCACGGAACTGCGCCCAGGAAGGCGATCCCGAGCAGGATGGTCAGGGCGCCGAGAGCGATCGTGATCTGGTGCTGGTAGCGGAACAGCCAGTCGCCGACGGCACCGAAGAGGGCGCCGTAGGAGACGAAGACGAACGAGAATCCCGCGACGAACAGGAGCGAGCCGGCCAGCATCCGGCCGCGCTTCCCCGACTCGAGGTCGGCTCCCGAGAGGCCGGTGGTGTAGGACAGGTAGCCGGGCAGCAGCGGCACTACGCAGGGGCTGAAGAACGAGACCAGGCCGGCGACCAGCGCGACCGGGATGGCCAGCAGCAGCGACCCGTCGAGCGCGGTGTCGCGAAACCAGGTGCCCAGGTCCAGGGCGACCACGGCCGGCGTCACTTCTTCACGTCCGCGACGACGTCGACCAGGGTCTGGGCCGACGGCAGCTGCCCGATGATGCTGGCTGCTACCCGTCCCCGGGCATCGATCACCACGGTGCTCGGGATCGCGTTCGGACTCAGGGTGCCGTCGAACGCGAGCAGGTTGCGTCCGCCCGGGTCGAAGATCGAGGGGTAGGGCACGCCCCGTGCGCGCTGGAAGGCCAGCGCGTTGTCGCTGCTGGTGTCGCGGGTGTTGATCCCGAGGAACACCACTCCCTGGGGCATCAGCTCGCGAGCCGCGGACGACAGCGCCCCCGCCTCGGAACGACACGGCGGGCACCACGAGCCCCAGACATTGATCACGACGACCTTGCCGGCGTACGACGCGAGGGAGACATGGGTGCCTTCCAGCGTGGTGCCGCTGACCGTGCCCGGAACGTGTCGCTGGTTCGGCGCGAGCAGGGTGATCACGCCGTCACCCTCGACGTAGCCCTGGTCGCCGGTTCCCGTGGTCGTGCAGCCAGCGGTCACGAGCAGCGCGAGGGCCACGACAGGCAGCAGACGACGGAGGTAGGAGACGGGCGACATCGGTCAGCGGTCGTCGGGCTCGTCGAAACCGGTGCCCGCGGAGAAAGCAGCACGGCGCTCGGACTCGGGGATCATGTCGCCCGCGGGTTCGGCGTACCCGACGGAGAGCAGGGTCTCGCCGTCGAACTCGAACGACGTCAGGCTGCACAGGGTGCACTGCCGTCGGCGCGGGTCGTGGAGGAAGCGGCGCTTCTCCGCGTGCAGCCGACAGATCCAGATCGGCAGCTGGTGCGAGATGATCAGCGCTTCGTGCCCCTCGGCCGCGACGCGTGCGTCGGACACGGCGGCCCACATCCGCGCGGCGACCTCGGCGTACGGCTCGCCCCAGGACGGCTTGAACGGGTTCCACAAGTACTTCCAGGCGCTCGGCCGGCGCAGCACCCCGTCTCCGACCGAGAACGGCTTGCCCTCGAAGACGTTGGTGGACTCGATGACGCGGTCGTCGATGACGATGTCGATGCCACGGACCTTCGCCAGCGGCGCGGCAGTCTGCTGGGCGCGTTCCAGCGGCGAAGCGACCAGGTAGGTGATGTCGCGGTCGCCGATGCGCTCGGCGACCCGCTCGGCCATCGCCACGCCGCGATCCGAGAGCAGGAACCCGGGTGCGCGTCCGTACAGGATGCCTTCGGGGTTGTAGACCTCGCCGTGGCGCAGCAGGTGGACGGTGGTCTTCATCGGGCCCTTCCGGTCGACGCGGCAGCACGAGCGGCCGTGGGCAGGGCGTCCAGCACGTGCTGGACGGCGCGGTCATTGTGTGCGGAGGAGCAGAACCAGGCCTCGAAGGCGCTCGGCGGGAGGTAGACGCCCTGGTCGAGCATCGCGTGGAAGAACGCCTTGAAGGCGCCGGTGTCCTGGGTCTGAGCGGTGGCGTAGTCGGTGACCGACGGCAGGTCGCCGAAGAAGATGGAGAACATGTTGCCGTTGGTCTGCAGCCGGTGCGGTGCGCCGGCGGCGTCCAGCTCCTTCGACGCGGTCTGCGAGATCACCGAAGCTACCTCGTCCACGCGGGCGTAGACCGCCTCGTCGGCGTACCGCAGCGTTGCCAGACCGGCGGCGGTGGCGACCGGGTTCCCCGACAAGGTGCCCGCCTGGTAGACCGGC
>NZ_JAOPXI010000045.1 GCF_025965215.1 Marmoricola sp. | reverse complement strand
CCGTCGGCCAGGTCGTGCATCAGCTTGAGGTCGGCCCCGGACATCCGGATCACGCGCCAGCCCAGCCGGCGCATCGTCCGCTCCATCTCGTAGGACTCGAGCGTCACTCCGGCCGGGGTGTTCTGGGCGGAGAGGTAGGCCAGGTCGGCGTCGGAGTCGCTTCCGATCATGTGTCCGTCGCGAACGGCCCCGAGGAGGCACCCGTAGCTCACGTGGGCGTCGTACCCTGCTCCGCGAAGGTCGGCGAGGGCTCGCCGAGTTCCCTCGACGATGTCCGCACGGGTTTCCCGGGCGGTGTCGGAGAAGCTGCGGGTCAGGTGCCCGGCGCTGTCGATCGAGAGTGGATGGCCGTGCTGGTCGCGCAGCACCAGCGGCTCGTCGGTTCCGCCGAAGCTGACCGCCTCGTCGAAGACCGGCGCGTCCCCATCGGTGACCCGAACGCGGGTGTTTCCGCTGAGTCGGTGTCGGAGCTCCGCAGGCCACTGCACCCGCCAGCCGGACGGTGACCAGGTTCCGTCGCGCGGAATCGTGAAGGACCACACGTAGGAATCGTCGAACGTGACGACCAGCGTGCCGCGCCGTTTGCGTGGAACGAGGACGTGATCGTCGGTCACGGCGAGGGGCAAGAGTGCGGGTCCGTCCTGGTCAAAGTCTAGTGGAGCAGTGCACTTTACAGGGAGTCGTCGGACGATTTTGTAGCGGCTGGCGGGTTACTCGGCGGCGGCGCGCCGCAGCGACTCCGAGAGCCGGTCGGCAGCGGCCAGGACGGCAGGGGCGTGCATCCGACCGGGTTGGCGCGAGAGCCGCTCGAGCGGGCCGGAGACAGAGACGGCGGCGATGATCTTGCCGCTCGGGGAGCGCACCGGAGCCGAGACCGAGGCCACGCCCTGCTCGCGCTCGCCGATGGACTGGGCCCAGCCGCGGCGCCGGATGCCGGCCAGGGCGGTCGCGGAGAACGCCGCGTTCTGCAGGCCGCGGTGGATGCGCTCGGGGTCCTCCCATGCGAGCAGGATCTGGGCCGCCGACCCTGCACGCATGGTCAGCTGTGACCCGACCGGGATCGTGTCGCGCAGACCACTGGGACGCTCGGCGGCCGCGACGCAGACGCGGTACTCGCCCTGGCGGCGCCACAGCTGTGCCGATTCGCCGGTGATGTCGCGCAGACGAGCCAGGACAGGTCCCGCGGCAGCGAGCAGCCGATCCTCGCCGGCGGCCGCGGAGAGCTCCGCGAGCCGGGGGCCGAGGACGAACCGCCCTTGCATGTCGCGGGCAACCAGCCGATGGTGTTCCAGAGCCACCGCGAGCCGGTGAGCGGTCGGTCGGGCGAGGCCGGTACCGGCCACCAGGCCGGCCAGCGTTGCCGGGCCCGACTCGAGGGCGGCGAGCACGAGAGCGGCTTTGTCGAGAACGCCGACTCCGCTAGAGTTGTCCATATACCAATACTGCCGTCTCAAACGCTGAGATGCAAGAGTACGGTCGTTGATGAGCACCTGGACGGTGCCGGACCAGGCAGCATCCGGGCCTGGTCACCGAAGAGATGGAGGTGGAGCCATGGGCAAGACCCTGGCGGAGAAGGTGTGGGACGAGCACGTCGTCCGTTCGGCGGAGGGTGAACCCGACCTCCTCTACATCGATCTCCATCTCATCCACGAGGTGACCTCGCCGCAGGCCTTCGACGGGCTGCGTCTCGCCGGTCGCCGGGTGCGCCGCCCCGACCTGACCCTGGCCACCGAGGATCACAACGTCCCGACCCTGGACTGGGACAAGCCGATCGCCGACCCCGTGTCCAAGACCCAGGTCGACACGCTGCGCAAGAACGCGGCCGAGTTCGGCGTTCGGCTGCACCCGCTCGGTGACGTCGAGCAGGGCATCGTGCACGTCGTCGGGCCGCAGCTCGGCCTGACGCAGCCGGGCATGACGATCGTCTGCGGCGACAGCCACACGAGCACGCACGGTGCCTTCGGTGCGATCGCGTTCGGCATCGGAACCTCGGAGGTCGAGCACGTCCTCGCCACCCAGACGCTGATGCAAGCGAAGCCGAAGACGATGGCCGTGACCATCAACGGGAGCCTGCCGGCCGGTGTCACCGCCAAGGACATGGTGCTCACCCTGATCACCCACACCGGCACCGGTGGCGGCCAGGGCTACATCGTCGAGTATCGCGGCCAGGCGATCGAGGAGCTCTCCATGGAGGGCCGGATGACGGTGTGCAACATGAGCATCGAGTGGGGCGCCAAGGCGGGCCTGATCGCCCCCGACCAGACCACGTTCGACTACATCGAGGGCAAGCCCGAGGCGCCGAAGGGCGCCGACTGGGACGCTGCGGTCGCACACTGGAAGACGCTGGTGACCGATCCCGATGCCACGTTCGACGAGGAGATCGTCCTGGACGCGTCGGTCATGACGCCGTTCGTGACTTGGGGGACCAACCCCGGCCAGGGCGTCGCCCTCGGAGGAGTGGTGCCGACACCTGCCGAGTTCGCCGAGGAGCAGGACCGGATCGCGGCCGAGAAGGCACTGGAGTACATGGGTCTCGAAGCCGGTACGCCGATGCGAGCGGTCAAGGTCGACACGGTCTTCGTCGGTTCGTGCACCAACGGGCGCATCGAGGACCTACGGCTCGCAGCGTCGATCATCGAGGGCCACCACGTCGACCCAGACACCCGGCTTCTCGTCGTACCGGGGTCGGTGCGGGTCCGGATGCAGGCAGAGGCCGAGGGTCTGCACGAGATCTTCATCGCCGCGGGCGCCGAGTGGCGCGGCGCGGGCTGCTCGATGTGCCTGGGCATGAACCCCGACCAGCTGACCCCGGGCGAGCGCAGCGCGTCGACCTCCAACCGCAACTTCGAGGGTCGCCAGGGCAAGGGTGGTCGTACCCACCTGGTCTCGGTCCCGGTCGCCGCGGCGACCGCGATCCGCGGCACCCTCTCGTCCCCCGCCGATCTGGAGGCCTGAAGCCATGGAGAAGTTCACCAGCCACACCGGAGTCGCGGTTCCGCTCAAGCGCAGCAACGTGGACACCGACCAGATCATCCCGGCGGTCTACCTCAAGCGCGTGACGCGCAGCGGGTTCGAGGACGGACTGTTCTCGGCGTGGCGCTCGGACCCCGACTTCGTCCTGAACAAGCCCGAGTACGTCGGAGCATCGGTCCTCGTGGCAGGTCCCGACTTCGGCACCGGTTCATCGCGCGAGCATGCGGTCTGGGCACTGCAGAACTACGGTTTCAAGGCCGTGATCTCGTCCCGTTTCGCCGACATCTTCCGCGGCAACTCGGGCAAGGCCGGACTGCTCGCGGCGCAGGTCGACGAGAAGGTCGTCCAGCGGATCTGGGACTACCTCGACGAGCACCCGGGTGCCACCGTTACGGTCGACCTGGAGAGCCGTACCGTCAAGGCCGGCGAGGGTCCGGAGGCGATCGTGGACTCGTTCGACATCGACGACTACACCCGCTGGCGTCTGCTCGAAGGACTCGATGACGTCGGAATCACACTGTCGCACTCCGAAGTCATCAGCGAATTCGAAACCACGCGTCCGAGCTGGAAACCGGTCACCCAGCACTGAAATGTTTCGACAATGCGTCGGAGAATTCTCATCCCTGTATGAGGAATCTCCGACTCATTGCCAATTGCGTCCGGCTCGCGAACACTCATCCCACTCGTGTTGGCCGTCAAGGCCCCTGGATTTTGCTACTCCGACACGCGCCCACGTGCATTGTGGCGGGCATCGTATTTGCCTAGCGTGCAAGGAGAAAGTCGAGCAAGGCGCTCGACACCAGACGTTCACGAAAGGGAAGTGTTGTGAACAAGAGTCAGTTGATCGACGCTCTTGCTGCTCGCTTTGAGGGCAACAAGAAGGCGGCGGCGCACGCGCTGGAGTCGGTGCTCGACACCATTACCCGTGAGGTGGCGAAGGGCGAGAAGGTCGCCATCACCGGTTTCGGGTCCTTCGAGAAGCGCGTCCGCGAGGCCCGTTGGGTGCGCAACCCGGCGACCGGCGAGCGGATGAAGTCCAAGAAGACGAATGTTCCGAAGTTCAGCGCCGGCGCTGAACTCAAGGCCATTGTTTCCGGTGCCAAGAAGCTTCCGGCACTGGCTGTGGCCCGACCCGCTGCAGTCGCTTCCCGCACGGCTGCTGCCGCCAAGAAGACGGCGACCAAGTCGGCCAGCGCCGCGAAGAAGACCGTGACCAAGAAGGCGCCTGCCAAGAAGGCTGCGGCCAAGAAGGCACCTGCCAAGAAGGCACCTGTCAAGAAGGCCGCGGCGAAGAAGGCACCTGCCAAGAAGGCACCTGCCAAGAAGGCTCCGGCCAAGAAGGCACCTGCCAAGAAGGCTGCGGCCAAGAAGGCACCTGCCAAGAAGGCTGCGGCGAAGAAGGCACCTGCTAAGAAGGCTCCGGCGAAGAAGGCACCTGCCAAGAAGGCACCTGCCAAGAAGGCTCCGGCGAAGAAGGCACCTGCCAAGAAGGCACCTGCCAAGAAGGCACCTGCCAAGAAGGCTCCGGCGAAGAAGGCACCCGCTAAGAAGGCACCTGCCAAGAAGGCTGCCAAGAGGTAGTCATCCTCGTACGACGAGCGGCGGTGTCCCTGCGGGGACACCGCCGCTCGGCGTTTCTGCCTCAGGCCAGACCAGACGCGATCCGGGCGGTGTGCTCTCCGACTCCGAACTGGAGTGCGACCGCAAGGTCGTCGGTCGTATCGACATCGAGGCGCAGCGAGCGCAGGTCCGCTCCGATCGCCTCGGCACCGCTGGTCGCGTGCGCGCGCGCCGAGTCGGCACCGAAGTGCGGATCGAGGGCGGTGCGCGCCGGTGCGACGAGCAGCGTGGTGCCGGTCCCGGCCGCATCGGCGACGTACGCGCGCCCCGTTGCCGAGGCCAGGGCCGCAGCGAGGTCCGCGGTCACCAGGCACGGGAGATCGGCCAGCATCGCCGCGACGCCCCGATCAGGGCGTGCGACCCTCTCGGCAGCTTTCACGAGTGCCCGGTTCAGGTCTCCGGCACCCTCGTCCGGCAGAACATCGACTCCGAGCCAGGCCAGTGCCTCGGGGTCGCCGACGAGGAATACTTCGACGTCGCGACACGCGAGCGCGGCAGAAACCGCGTCCTGGGCGAAGGCGGCCATCAGTCGGGCGCGCTGACCGTCATCGCCCACGCCGAGGCGAGACTTCGCGCTGCCGGGGTCCTTGATCGGGACCAGCAGCGAGAATCGGGGCGTCGTCACGCCACGATCCTCCCAGTCGTCTCGGTAGTCTGCTGCTGCACCTGGTCAGGACGGTCGAAGGGAGGCGCAGGCGTGGTCAAGGTTCGCAAGCTGCGCGAACGCCGCGGGTGGGCGTGGGGACTCGTGGTGAGCATCGTGAAGCCGGCCCTGCTGATGGCGACGAAGCACGAGTGGATCGACGGCGACAAGATTCCCGCCGACGGTGGCTGCGTCATCGCGATGAACCACGTCTCGCACATCGACCCGCTGACGTTGGGCTGGCTTCTCTACGAGCACGGCCGCCTGGTCCAGTACCTGACCAAGGATGCGCTCTTCGACGTCCCGATCGTGAAGTACATCGTCCGCGACGCCCGGATGATTCCGGTCTCCAGGCTCACCACGGACGCTGCCAAGGCCTTCGAGGCCGCCTGCGTCTCGGTGCGTGCGGGCGGCTGTGTCGGGGTGTATCCGGAAGGCACGATCACCAAGGACCCGAAGGGCTGGCCGATGCGTGCCAAGACCGGCGCCGCGAGGATCGCGCTCGAGACGGGTTGTCCCGTCGTACCGATCGGGCAGTGGGGGGCGCAGGAGATCCTTCCGGCGTACACGCTCCGGCCGCACGTGTTCCCGCGCCGGACGGCGCGCTACAAGGTCGGCGACCCGGTGGACCTCTCCGACCTGATGGGCAAGCCTCTGACGAACGACGTCCTGCACCAGGCCACCGACCGCATCATGGATGCGATCACGGGCCTGGTCGCGGAGCTGCGGCACGAGACCCCACCGACGGAACGTTTCGACCCGCGCCGGGTAGGCATCAGCGAGATCGGCAATCCCGACAAGGACCCGACCCACCACAAGAAGGGCCGGGAATCGGCATGAGCCGCGTCGCAGTGTTCAGTGCAGGTTCCTGGGGTACGGCGTTCGGAACGGTGCTCGCCGACGCCGGCAACGACGTCACCCTGTGGGCGCGTCGCGAGGACGTCTGCGCCAACATCAACGACAAGCACGAGAACTCCGACTACTTCCCGGGTGTCGAGCTGCCCGAGTCGGTCACGGCGACCACGGATCCGGCCCGCGCCGTGGACGGTGCCGAGTTCGTGGTGCTCTCGGTTCCGTCGCAGTCGTTGCGCCAGAACCTGACCCAGTGGGCTCCGGTGCTGCCTCCCGACGCGGTGTTCCTCTCGCTGATGAAGGGCGTCGAGCTGGGCACGACCAAGCGGATGAGTGAGGTGATCGCCGAGGTCACCGGTGCCGGACCTGAACGGATCGGCGTGATCAGTGGGCCGAACCTTGCCCTCGAGATCATCCGGCGCGAACCGGCTGCCAGTGTCGTCGCGTGCGCCGACGAGGACGTGGCGCACCGGATCCAGGCCTTGTGCCACTCGCGGGCGTTCCGTCCCTATCGGAGCACCGACGTCCTGGGCTGCGAGCTCGGGGGTGCCTATAAGAACGTCGTCGGCCTGTGCGTCGGCATGGCGGTCGGCCTCGGGTTCGGTGACAACACCACGGCGTCGGTGATCACTCGGGGACTTGCCGAGACCGCTCGGCTGGCGATGGCCCAGGGTGCCGATCCGCTCACCCTGATGGGTCTTGCCGGACTGGGCGATCTGGTGGCGACCTGCTCGTCGCCGCTCTCGCGCAACCGGAGCTTCGGCGAGAAGCTCGGCCAGGGGATGAGCATCGAGGAGATCTACGCGAGCACCAGCCAGGTCGCCGAAGGCGCCAAGTCCTGCTCGTCGCTGCTCGCGCTGGCTCGCAAGATCGGGGTGGACGCACCCATCGCCGAGCACGTGGACGCCGTGGTCCGCGGCGAGATCGGCGCCCGGGACATGATGGACGCGTTCATAGCCCGCGAGCCCAAAGCCGAGCGCGACTAGCGCCGCCGTACGCGCCCCTGGCTGCGCCAGTCCCCATTCCTTGGCGCGTCGGTCGACGTCCGCCCCGCTGGCGCGCCGCCGAAGGACGCCCTCCCTCCGCCGCCTTGCGGGCACCACGTCTGACAACGCTGGAGGTTAGTTCGGCAGGGCGACGACGAGGTCCTCCCAGAGGTCTTCGACGTCCTCGATGCCCACCGAGAGCCGGACGAGTCCGTCCGGGATCGTCGCGGGCTCGGCCGCCCAGCGGCGGCGGCGCTCGAAGGTCGACTCGACGCCCCCCAGCGAGGTCGCGTGCACCCACAGCGACGTACCGCGCACCAGTGCGTCGGCGGCGGCGGCATCGGCCAGCACGATCGAGACCATGCCGCCGAAGCCGGGGTAGCGGACCTCGACGACCGCCGGGTGTGCGGCCAGCCGACCTGCCAGCTCGGTGGCGTTGGCCTGGGAGCGCTCCACGCGCAGCGCCAGCGTGCGCAGGCCGCGCAGGGCCAGCCACGCCTCGAACGGGCCGGGCACTGCTCCCAGCAGATCGCGGCGACCCTTCAGGACGTCGTACAGGGCCTTGTCGCGGGTGACCAGGGCGCCCATCACCACGTCGGAGTGGCCGGCGAGGTACTTCGTCGCCGAGTGGACGACGACATCGGCTCCGAGGTCGAGCGGCTGTTGCAGCAACGGGGTGGCGAAGGTGTTGTCGACCACGACCTTCGCGCCGGCCGCGTGGGCGGCTGCGGCGATCTCGGCGATCTCGGCGATCTCCATCGCCGGGTTGGTCGGTGACTCGAGCCAGACCAGTGCGGCGTCGGCGCAAGCGTGGACGACGGCAGTGGTGTCAGTGATGTCGACGAGGTTCGCGCGGACCCGACCGCGCGACTCGAGGTCAGCCAGCTGGAGCACCGTGCCGTTGTACGCGTGCCGAGGTGCGATCACGGTCTCTCCGGGACCGACCAGGTCGAGCAGGACCGAGACCGCCGCCAGGCCGCTGGCGAACGACAGGCAGTGCGCCGGCAGCTCCGGACTCTCCAGGGACGCCAGCGTCTCCTCGAAGGCCGTCCAGGTCGGGTTCGTGTAACGGCCGTACTCGCGGTGCCCGCCGGCAACGTAGGTGGAGGCCATCGTGATCGGGACGTTGAGCGGCTCGTCGGCCTCGTGGGCTGGACGACCGAGGTGGACGGCGCGAGTTGCTGGACGCATGCGAGGAGCCTAGTCATCAGCCGGATCGGTAGGGTCGTGCGCGTGAACGCTCCAGCGCCCCGGATCCGTGTAGCCGTCGTCTTCGGTGGACGATCCAGCGAGCACGCGATCTCCTGCGTCTCGGCCGGAAGCGTCATCAACGCCCTCGACCCCGAGCGCTACGACGTGGTCCCGATCGGGATCACGCCGGACGGCACGTGGGTGCTCGAGTCCAACGATTCCGGCCACCTGGCTCTCGGACCGGCCGGCGAGCTGCCGTCGGTCACCGGGCACCGCGAGGTCGCGCTGAGCCCGACGGCCGGCCTGGTCGTGCAGGACGCCGGCGACGTGCCGACCAGTCTCGGCGAGGTCGACGTCGTCTTCCCGGTGATGCACGGCCCCTGGGGTCAGGACGGCACCCTCCAGGGACTGCTGGAGCTCGCCGGAGTCAGGTACGTCGGCGCCGGCGTGCTGTCCTCGGCCGTCGGCACCGACAAGACCTTCATGAAGCTGCTCTTCGAGGCCCACAGCCTTCCGGTGATGGCCTGGCTCCCGGTACGGCCCGGAGCATGGGACCGCGACCGCGAGGCGATCTCCGCCGAGGTCGCCGCGCTCGGCTACCCGGTCTTCGTCAAGCCGGCGCGGGCCGGGTCCAGCTTCGGCATCAGCAGGGTCGACGGCCCCGAGGAGCTCGAGGCAGCGATCCGCGAAGCCGAGCGCTTCGACCCCAAGGTGCTGATCGAGGCGGGGGCGATCGGCGCGCGCGAGGTCGAGATCGGTGTGCTGCAGGGACTCGACGGTGTGCCGGAGACGAGCGCGATCGCCGAGATCCGGATCGATCCCGGACACGAGTTCTACGACTTCGAGGCCAAGTACCTACCCGAGCAGAACACCGCGCTGGACGTCCCGGCCGACCTGGACGAGGCGATCGCCGACCAGGTCCGCGAGTACGCCGTGCGTGCCTTCGAGGCGCTCGAGGTCGAAGGTCTGGCGCGCGTCGACTTCTTCGTCCTCCCTGACGGGCGCGTCGTCGTGAACGAGGTCGAGACCATGCCCGGCTTCACCGCGACGTCGATGTTCCCGCAGATGTGGGCAGCCTCCGGCCTCGACTACCCGGCGCTGGTCGACAGGCTCGTCCAACTGGCGCTGGCCCGGGGGACCGGGCTGCGCTGAGCGCCCTCAGCTGCACGGCGCCATTTCGCGGGTGTGCGCCAGGATCGTCGGAGCGAGGTCGACCATCGTCGCCAGCGGTGGCCGGTATCGGGCGGGGACCAGGACCTCGACCCGCGGGGAGCGGCCGATCGTAGTCAGCAGGACGTCGGAGGACTGGTCGGTGAACATGCGGTCGGGCGCGAACCAGTCGACCCCGTTGACCCGCTGGCAGGCCGAGAAGCGGGTGAACTCGGCAGGAGTGCCTACCCCGCACCGCAGGACGATGGCGGGGTCTCCCCACGCCGCGGCGTACGGGCTGCCGCTGGTGGTGTGCCGGCGCTGGTTGCCGACGTTCGCGGGTACCGAGGCGATCAACGTCGCGCAGGCGGCGCGATCAGCCGCCGAGGAGTCGAACCCATCGACGTGCACCGCGCCGTCACCGCAGGCGCCAACACCGAGGAGCAGCACCGCGGAAACAGCGACGCCCGCCGCCCTCGCGGGCGACGGGCGTCGCAGCAGGTGCTGCACGACCTTGCTCAGATGTGGACGACGGGGCACGTCAGGGTTCGCGTGATCCCGTCAATGGTCTGGACGCGCGCCACGACCAGCTTGCCGAGCTCGTCGACGTTGCGGGCCTCGGCGCGCACGATCACGTCGTACGGACCGGTGACGTCCTCGGCGAGGATGACGCCCTTGATATCGGTGATCTTGGCCGCGACCTCCGCCGCCTTGCCGACATCGGTCTGGATCAGGATGTACGCCTGCACAACCATGTGAGTCTCCCTCGTCTCGGCGGTGAGTGGACCGACTCGAAACCTACCGGACACCGGGGCGTCGTGAAACTCGCGAACCGGGGTGAAAGAGTTGCGGCATGACCTCAGCCTCGCCGTTTCCGCCCGGTGCGTCGGTCGCGGACGTCGGCGAGTTCGGCCTCATCGCGGAGTTCGTGCAGCGGTTCGAGCAGGGTCCGGCGGTCTTCGTCGGCCCCGGGGACGACGGTGCCGTCCTGCGGGCGCCGAAGGGGCACGTGGTGGTCTCCACCGACCTGCTTGTCGAGAACCGGCACTTCCGTCGCGACTGGGCCAGTGCCTACGACATCGGCCGCCGTGCGGCCGCGCAGAACCTGTCCGACATCAACGCGATGGGCGGTCGGGCCACCGGCCTCACGGTTGGCCTGGCCCTCCCGCCGGACCTTCCGGCGCAGTGGGTGGTCGAGCTCGCCGACGGCATCGCCGCCGAGGCGGCACTGGTCGGCGCGAGCGTCATCGGCGGCGACCTGACCCGAGGAACCGAGGTCGTCATCGCCGTCACCGTGCTCGGTCAGTGCGAGGTCGCGCCGGTCCTTCGCTCGGGTGCGCGTCCCGGTGACATGGTCGCGATCGCCGGACGCCAGGGGTGGGCGGCCGCCGGCCTGGCGGTCCTCGGTCGGGGCTTCCGGTCACCCCGTTCGGTCGTCGCCGCGCACCAGCGCCCGGAGCCGCCGTACGACGCCGGACCGGCTGCGGCCGAAGCCGGGGCCACCTCGATGATCGACATCTCCGACGGCCTGGTCGCCGACGCTGGGCACGTGGCGGCGCGTTCCGGGGTGCTGATCGACCTGCTCACCTCCGCGTTCCCGCTCGACGAGCCGCTGATCGCCGTCGGTGCGGCCCTCGGCGTCGACCCGATGAGCTTCGTGCTGGGCGGCGGCGAGGACCATCCGCTGGTGGCCACCTTCCCGTCCGGAACCGACCTGCCCGACGGCTTCCGGTCGATTGGCTCGGTCTCGGCTCCCGGGGAGGCCGGTCCGGGAGTCACCGTCGACGGCGAGGCGTACGACGGAGTCCCGGGCCATACCCACTTCTGACCCGTACGCCGAATGGTCACCCGCGGCCCGCCGAATGGTCACCCCTGGCCCGCCGAATGGTCACCCGCGGCCGGCCGAGTGGTCACTTGTGGTGCGACGAGTGGGCACTTTGACGGCGAAGGAGAGCCAGACCTGACCACTCGGCCGACCACAAGTGACCATTCGGCGAAAACGAAACGGCGCGGGTGCCGAAGCACACGCGCCGTTCCTTGGTGAGACCTGGGGTCAGCGAGTGACCTTGCCGGCCTTGAGGCAGCCGGTACAGACGTTCAGACGCTTGGGCGAACCGTTGACGGTCGCGCGCACGCGCTGGATGTTCGGGTTGAAGCGACGCTTCGTGATCTTGCGGGACCACGGGCGGTTGTTGCCGAAGCCAGGCTTCTTGGCGCAGATGTCGCAGACGGCAGCCACCGTGCACTCCTTGGGTTTGCTGGGGTCGATCTAAGTCGGGGACCCGGTGGCCAGAGAAACTCTGTTCCGGGCAACCGAAGAAGGATAAACGACACCGGGCCCTGCGCGCGAATCGAGCACCTACCAACTAGCGTGATCCGCATCATCGTTGCAGGTCAGGATGGAAAGCAGGACATGGGCGCAGGCATGCCGGGAGAGCAGATCGCCACCTTCGACCTGGGGGCGGTACGGCGGTTCGCCGACCTCGCGGTCACCGGGCTCTCCGCGGCGCGGGAGGAGATCGACGCGCTCAACGTGTATCCCGTCCCGGACGGGGACACCGGTACGAACATGTACCTGACCATGGAGGCGGCCCGACGGGCCCTTCGCGAACACCTGGCCGAGGCGGAGGCGGCCGGGAACGAGCCGGACATGCGCGCGGCCCTGACGGTGTACGCCCGCGCGGCCCTGCTCGGTGCCCGCGGGAACTCCGGGGTGATCCTGAGCCAGCTGATCGGCGCGCTCCTGAGGCGGATGGGCCAAGGGGGCCCGGGGGACAGGTCAGCGTCCCTGATGGCCGAGGGCTTCGCACTGGCCAGTGACGCGGCGTACGCGGCCGTCGGGAATCCGGTCGAGGGCACCATGCTCAGCGTTGCCAAGGCCGCCGCGGTCGCTGCCGCCGACAGGGCGCAGGACCCCGACGCCCATCTCGGCGACGTCCTGCGGTCTGCGGCCACCGCGGCCCGGGAGGCCCTGGCACGGACTCCCGACCAGATGCAGCTCCTGCACGACGCCGGTGTGGTCGACGCCGGCGGCCGTGGCCTGTGCGTCATCCTCGACGCCGCCGAGACCGCCGTGACCGGGCAGCGCTCGGTCGCAGCCCCGGTGCCGATGAGCTCGCTGCACGCGATCCCGCAGCCGCTGCCGACCGGTGACCTCACTGCGGACGGACCGGCGTACGAGGTGATGTACCTGCTGGAGACCGACGAGAGTGCTGAGGCCGAGGCGATCCGCGGGCTGCGCACCGGCCTCGGGCAGCTCGGCGACTCGGTCGTCGTCGTCGGCGGCGAAGGCCTGTGGAACGTGCACGTGCACACCGACGACGTCGGCGCCGCGGTCGAGGCGGGCATCGACGTCGGACGCCCCCGGCGCATCCGCGTCACCCACTTCGCCGAGCAGATCACCCGGGCCCGTGGCCGTCGTGCCGAGCGCCGGGGGCGTGCGGTCGTCGCCGTGGTCGCCGGGGAGGGTCTGGCGGCCATCTTCCGTGAAGCAGGCGCCCAGGTGCTCGTCGGCGGCCCGGGGCGGAGACCGAGCACGGGCGAGATCCTCGAGCAGGTCCTCGCCACCGGTGCCGAGGAGGTCGTGGTGCTGCCGAACGACCCAGACTCGGTCGGCGTCGCGGAGGCCGCTGCCTCTGAGGCCGAGGAGGGTGGCGGGGTCCGCGTGGTGGTGATCCCGACCCGGGCCCAGGTCCAGGGCATCGCCGCGATGGCCGTGCACGAGCCGGGCCGCGGCTTCGACACCGACGTCGTCCAGATGACCGCAGCCGCGCGAGGTACTCGCCATGGCGCGGTCACCGTGGCCGTCAAGCAGGCCATCACCACCGCTGGGCCCTGCGAGCCGGGCGATGTGTTGGGGGTCCTCCAGGGCGACTTCGCGATCGTCGGCGAGGACCTGTTCGTGGTGGGTACCGCGATCCTCGAGCGGCTGCTGACCGGTGGTGGCGAGCTCGTGACGCTCGTGTCCGGTGCAGGCGCCGGAGACCTGATCGCGCGGTGCCAGGACTGGATCGAGGAGACCCACCCCGGCGTCGACGTGCTGGTCTACGACGGCGGTCAGGAGCGGTACCCGTTGCTGCTGGCGGTCGAGTGAAAGTCACCTGGGACTCGCCGCTGACGACTCTGGGCGGCAAGAAGGCCGGCACGGTGATCGCCGAAACTGGCTACGAGACGGTCGGCGACCTGCTGGGTCACTACCCGCGGACCTATGTCGACAAGGGCCGGCTCAGCGAGCTGGTCGACCTGGTCGAGGGAGACCTGATCTCCCTGGTCGGCGAGGTCGTCAGCTCCGAGGTGAGGACCTACACCGACCGGCGGACCAACCGGACGGCGTACCGGACGCTGCTGCAGGTCAAGGGTGAGGGCGGCGTACTCGCGATGACCTTCTTCGCGAAGTCCAAGGGTGTCGCGACGTTCCACGAGAACCTGTTCACCCGCGGTGCGATCGGGATGTTCTCCGGCAGGCTGAAATGGTTCAACGGACGCTGGGACCTGAACAACCCGAACTACCGGATGTACGGCGCCGAGGGCGAGGCCACCGAGGCGCTCGCCCGGATGCCCGACCTCATTCCGGTGTATCCGGTGATCGGCAAGATCGACAGCTGGAGCCTGGAGGAGCTGATCGGGCTGGCCCTGGACCTCATCGATGACATCCCGGATCCGGTGCCGGCATCGATCCGGGCCGAGCGCGACCTGCTCACCGCCGACCAGGCGTACCGCTGGATCCACCGGCCGGACGACCACCGCCAGCTCGGCGCAGCCCGGAAGCGCCTCAAGTACGACGAGGCGTTCGTGACGCAGATGGTGCTGGCCCGTCGTCGCGCTGAGCACCGGGCCGAACCGGCCACAGCGAGACCGTCGATCGGCGACGGCCTCGCGGCTCGCTTCGACGCGCGGCTCCCGTTCACGCTCACCGCCGGTCAGGAACGCATCGGCGACGAGATCGCCGACGAGCTGGCCGGTGTGCATCCGATGCACCGGCTGCTCCAGGGTGAGGTCGGTTCCGGCAAGACGCTGGTCGCGCTGCGGGCGATGCTGCAGGTCGTCGATGCCGGCGGACAGGCGGCTCTGCTCGCGCCGACCGAGGTCCTGGCCCAGCAGCACCTGCGCTCGATCCGGGCCATGCTGGGAGATCTCGGTGACGGCGGCCGGCTCGGCGCGGCCGAGGGAGCGACCGCGGTCACTCTGCTGACCGGGTCGATGGGGACCGCGGCCCGACGGCAGGCGATGCTGGACGCGGCGAGCGGCGAAGCCGGCATCGTGATCGGCACCCACGCGCTGCTCGAGGAGAAGGTCCAGTTCTACGACCTCGGACTCGTGGTCGTCGACGAGCAGCACCGCTTCGGGGTCGAGCAACGCGCAGCGCTCACCTCCAAGGCCGGCAACCCGCCGCACGTGCTGGTGATGACCGCGACCCCGATCCCGCGCACCGTCGCGATGACCGTCTTCGGCGACCTCGACACCTCGACCCTGGCCGAGCTGCCCGCGGGTCGGGGCGATGTCCAGACCAACGTCGTGCCGGTGCTCGCCCAGCCGGCCTGGCTGGACCGTGCCTGGGCCCGGGTGCGTGAGGAGGTCGCCCAGGGGCGCCAGGCCTACGTCGTCTGTGCGCGGATCGGTGACGAGCCACCGCCGCCCGACGGCCCGGAGCTGCACGCGGTCGAGGACCTCGCCCCGGCGTTGGCGACCGGCGCCCTGTCCGGGCTGCGGGTGGAGAAGCTGCACGGCCGGATGTCGCCCGAGGCCAAGGACCGGGTGATGCAGGCCTTCTCCGCAGGTGAGGTCGACGTGCTGGTCTCGACCACCGTCATCGAGGTCGGGGTCGACGTCCCGAACGCGACGGTGATGGTCATCCTCGACGCCGAGCGGTTCGGGGTCTCTCAGCTGCACCAGCTCCGGGGCCGCATCGGCCGCGGCGGCCACGCGGGTCTGTGCCTGCTGGTCACCACGACGCATCCGGACTCGGCCGCGATGGAACGCCTGCGGGCGGTCGCCGGCACCCGTGACGGCTTCGAGCTCTCCAGGATCGATCTCGAGCAGCGTCGCGAGGGCAACGTCCTCGGCGTCGAGCAGAGCGGCAGGCGGAGCTCGCTGAGACTGCTCTCGGTGCTCACCGACGAGGACGTGATCGTCGCGGCGCGCGAGGCCGCGACCGCGTACCTGGCCGGCGACCCCGACCTCTCCGGCACGCCGGGCCTGCAGAGTGCGGTGAGGACGATCGAGGACTCCGAGCGCGCCGCGTTCCTGGAGAAGGGGTGAGGCGATGACCCGGATCATCGGTGGGGACGCAGGCGGCCGACGCCTCCGCACGCCCCCCGGCGACGGCACGCGTCCGACCTCGGACCGGGTCCGCGAAGCGTTGTTCTCGGCCCTCGAGGCCGAGTTCGGCTCCTTGCGCGGCCTGCGCTTCCTCGACCTGTACGCCGGCTCCGGTGCGGTCGGGCTGGAGGCGGCGTCGCGCGGCGCGAGTGCCGTCACCCTGGTCGAGTCGGACCGTCGTACAGCCCAGGTCGTCACGGCGAACGCGCAGGTCGTCGGGGTGGCTGCCGACGTCCGCTCGCACCCGGTCGCCCGCGTCCTGGCCAATCCTGCGCCGGCCCCGTACGACGTCGTGTTCCTCGATCCGCCCTATCCGCTGGCCGAACCCGAGCTCGCCGAGGTGCTTCGCCTGCTGATCGCCGGCGACTGGGTGGTACCCGGCGGAACTGTCGTGGTCGAACGCTCGCGGCGTAGCGTGGAGCCCGGTTGGCCGGACGGGCTCGGGACCCCTCGGATGAAGAAGTACGGCGAGACGGTGCTCTGGTACGTTCGCCGCGCCCAGCCCCGAGCGAAGGAGTCGTAGTGCGCAGAGCGGTCTGTCCCGGGTCGTTCGACCCGGTGACGAACGGTCACATCGACATCGTCTCGCGCGCCTCGCAGCTCTTCGACGAGGTCGTGGTTGCGATCGGCGTCAACAAGGCCAAGGCCAGCGCCCGACTCTTCAGCGCCGACGAGCGGATCGAGATGCTCGAGTTGGCGTGTGCACCGTACCCGAACGTCTCGGTCGCCGGGTTCGACGGCCTGCTGACGACGTTCTGCGAGCAGAACGGCATCAAGGCGATCGTGAAGGGCCTGCGAGCCGTCAGCGACTTCGACTACGAGCTCCAGATGGCGCAGATGAACTCTTCGCTGGTCGACGTGGAGACGGTCTTCATCCCGACCAGTCCGGAGTACTCCTTCCTGGCCTCCTCGCTGGTCAAGGAGGTCGCCACCTTCGGCGGGGACGTCTCCCGCCTGGTGCCGTCGTTCGTCCTCGAGCGGCTGACCAAGCGCCTCGCCGAGCGGGCGGCCGGGGGAGCGGGCGAGTGAAGGACGCGATCATGCACCGGCTCGACGCCCTGCGGGGGGCGGTGGACAAGGCGCGCTCGGTGCCGATGTCGGCCTCGGTGATGATCAACCGCACCGAGTTCATCGAGCTCCTCACCGAGCTCGAGATCGCGATCGACGGAACGCTGAGCCACGCCACCGAGGTCGTCGGCGACCGCGACGCCGTGCTCGCCGAGGGCCACAACGAGGCCGAGGAGATCCTGCGCGCCGCGGAGATGCGGCGCGACGACATGCTCAGCGACACCGACGTCTTCCGGCTCGGCAAGCTGCGTGCCCAGGAGGTGACCGAGCGCGCCGAGCAGGAGGCAGCGGCACTGCGCGCCGAGACCGAGGCCTGGGTCGAGGCCAAGCTGGCGAACTTCGAGGACACGCTCGCCCGCACGGTGGCCTCGGTCCGCACCGGCCTGGCCCAGCTGACCGGCCCGGACGCACCGGAGCTGGACGACGAGATGCGCCAGGAGACCGACGAGTACGTCAAGGAGAAGCTCTCCGGCTTCGAGCAGTCGCTGGTCGGGACCATCGAGCTGCTGCACCGAGGCAGGTCGCAGCTCGCCGAGGGGCATTCGCACCTTTTGGCCGACGACACCGACGTGTCGCAGATCGTCCTGCCCGACCATTTGGACCGCCCCTGATTGGCCCGGCCCTGAGCTCCGATTGGCCCCGGAGCGGCTGCGCGGATAGACTCCCGTAGGTTCTGCAGAGCTCCAACGGAAGTGACATCTTGCGCCATCTCGACCCGAGAGCGCCGCTCGTGCTCGATACACGCGAGCTCGGCCGCCGCCCGGGGTCCCAGCGTCTGATGTCGTTCACCGCTGAGGCCCCTGCAGAGCTGGGCATCGAAATCCTGGGTGTTGCCGAGGGTTCGCCGGTCACGTTCGACCTGCGACTCGAAGCAGTCATGGAGGGAGTGCTCATCACCGGAACCGCTGCGGCGGAGCTGGAGGGTGAGTGCGCACGGTGCCTGGAGCCGATCGAGGACGACATGACGATCGATCTCCAGGAGCTGTTCCTCTACGACGACTCCCGCGAAGGCACTGATCCTGGTGCCGACGAGGAGACCGATGTCCGCCGGACCGAGGGCGATCTGATCGACCTCGAGCCGGTCCTGCGGGATGCGGTGGTGCTCGCGCTGCCGTTCCAGCCGTTGTGCCGGGACGACTGTCCGGGACTGTGCGTCGAATGTGGCGCACGCCTGGCGGACGACCCGGAGCATCAGCACAGCGAACCCATCGATCCGCGTTGGGCAGCACTGCAGGACATCGCTGCACCCGACAAAGACTGAAATTCAACGAGGAGTACATCGTGGCTGTCCCGAAGCGGAAGATGTCGCGCAGCAACACGCGCCACCGTCGTTCGGCCTGGAAGGCCGTTGCGCCGTCCCTGGTGACCTGCACCAACCCGGCCTGTGGTTCCAAGCACCTGCCCCACCGTGCTTGCCCCGAGTGCGGCCAGTACGGCGCCAAGGCCGACCGCCGCCAGGTCATCTGACCGGGCTGAGACGGCCTTGACGCATCCGTACAGCACTGAGCTGTACAAGGACTTGCGTGACGCGCTCGGTGACCCTGTTCTGAGTCCCGAGCTGCTGGAGCTTGCCCTCACCCACCGCGCCTACGCCTACGAGAACGGTGGCCTGCCCACCAACGAGCGCCTGGAGTTCCTGGGCGACTCGGTCCTCGGTGTGGTCATCACCGAGACGCTGTATCGCACTCACCCGGACCTCTCGGAGGGCCGCTTGGCCAAGCTGCGCGCCGCGGTCGTCAATGCCCGCGCCCTGGCCGACGTCGCCCGCACCATCGGCCTGGGTCCGCACATCCACCTCGGCAAGGGCGAGGAGACGACCGGCGGCCACGACAAGGCATCGATCCTCGCCGACACCGTCGAGGCCGTGATCGGGGCGACGTTCCTCTCGGGCGGCCATGACGCCGCCGCGACCCTGGTCCACCTGCTCTTCGACCCGCTCCTGGAGGCGGCAGCCGCGCTGGGCGCCGGCCTGGACTGGAAGACGAGCCTCCAGGAATTCTGTGCCGAGCACGACCTGGGTGTTCCGGCGTACCTGATCGAGGACGACGGTCCGGACCACATGAAGACCTTCACGGCCCAGGTCCGCGTCGCCGACCGGATGCACGGCCACGGCGTCGGCCGCTCGAAGAAGGAAGCAGAGCAGCAGGCGGCCGAGTCGGCGTACGGGACCCTGCTGGCCGAGCTTCCCGAACCCGAGCCTGCCGACGCCGACGCGTAGGCGCTGCAGGCGTGCCTGAGCTTCCCGAGGTCGAGGTCGTCCGTCGTGGCCTCGAACGCCACGTGCTGGACCGGCGCATCGAGGCCGTCGAGGTCCTGCACCCCCGCCCGGTACGCCGCCACCTGCCCGGCGCCGAGGACTTCGCGGCGGTCCTGACCGGACGGACGTTCACCGCTGCACGCCGACGCGGCAAGTACCTCTGGCTGCCGCTCGACTCAGGAGACGCGCTGCTCGGCCACCTCGGGATGAGCGGGCAGATGCTCGTCCAGCCCCGGGGCACGGCCGACGAGCGGCACCTGCGGGTCAGGTTCTCCTTCGCCGCCAGCGACACCGAGCTGCGCTTCGTGGACCAGCGGATGTTCGGCGGCCTGTCGCTCTCACCCGGGGGAGCAGAGCTGCCCGAGGAGCTCGCCCACATCGCCCGCGATCCGCTGGACGAGGCCTTCGACGACGCCGGTTTCGTACGCCGGGTCCGGCGCAGCTCGTCGGGCATCAAGCGGATCCTGCTCAACCAGACGATGATCTCCGGTGTCGGCAACATCTACGCCGACGAGGCTTTGTGGGTCGCGCGGGTGCACGGGGATCGCCCCGGCGACCGTCTGCGGGTCCGCGACGTCGAGCGGGTGCTCGCGGGCGCCCGCACGGTGATGATCGCCGCGCTCGGCCAGGGCGGCACGTCCTTCGATGCGCTCTACGTGAACGTGAACGGCGAAAGCGGCTATTTCGACCGTTCGCTGGAGGTCTACGGCCGCCACGGCCAGCCGTGCTCCCGGTGCGGGACCGCCGTACGCCGGACCAGCTTCATGAACCGTTCCTCGTTCTTCTGCCCTCGGTGCCAGCCGGTGCCGCGCGGCTCAGGGGGCTCCGCACGACCGCAGACCGGGATCAATGTCCTCCCGACGCGCTGAGCGAACCTGCGGTCTTGCCCGTCAGCCCGCATCGTGAGATTCTTGGAGGCGGCCCCGTACGGGTCACCCACCTCGATTCCCCCGGAGGACATATCCATGGCCAAGGCTCTCCTCGGCTACATGGGCAACGCGGATCCTCGCGTGACGGCCCGCCTCGCTCGTGAGAACCAACTCCTTCGCCTGCGGATCGACGACCTCGAAGCGGTCGCGGTGCGCCTCCAGAAGGAGAACGACGCCCTGGCCGAGATGGTCAGCGCATCTGCAGACGACGTTCTCGAACTCGCCTGACTGCCGCTCCACCACGCGGAGACACCCCGGGTCGCCGTGGCCGACGTTCGGCCACGACGACCCCTTCTCGCGCACTGTTGCGATCCGTGCGCTGCTGTCCAGCCCGGGAACGGAGAATCCGGGGCCAGGTCCCAGCGGAGGTGGGCTACGGCGTGTGGGAGCCGAGCCCGCTGAACCACTCGACCCGCGACGGTGCCGGTACCCCGGCTTGGGTGAGCGCAGGCCCGAGGCGGGAGTGCATGAACGCTTCCTGCTGCTCGCGCGTCTCCCAGTTCTCGATCACGACGAGGCCACCTGAATCGGTCGTCCCGGCCTGGATGTGGCGCAGGCCCGCAGGCCAGTCGCCGGAGCCGCTCTCGAGATCCAGACCGAGAATGGTGTTGACTGCGTTGAAGTCGTCGGCCGAGCCTTCGGCGAACTCCAGGATGAGGGTGTCGGGCATGAGCTGACCTTTCGTGGTGGCTGGAGAACCGGCCCGCATGGTCTGCGACAACCCGAGTGGCCCGGGCCTGCGGCAATTCCTGATCGTGCTCGCGGCCACGGCCCGCGTCAAGACCACCAGGATGCGATTCCGACACGCGACCCACCGTCGGCCTCAGGCGCGCTCTCGACGTAGGCTCGGTGTGCCGCTTCCCCCGGCAGGCGCCCCGATTAGGATGCCTGTTCGCGTGCCTACGTTCGTGGTCGTGCAGTGCCGGAGTGAGGAGCACCCGTTGTACCTGAAGAGCCTGACCCTGAAGGGGTTCAAGTCCTTCGCCTCTGCGACCACGCTCCAGCTCGAACCCGGCATCACCTGCATCGTCGGTCCGAACGGCTCCGGCAAGTCCAACGTCGTCGACGCCCTCGCCTGGGTGATGGGCGAGCAGGGCGCGAAGACGCTGCGCGGCGGCAAGATGGAGGACGTCATCTTCGCCGGTACGGCCGGCCGGCCGCCCCTGGGTCGTGCCGAGGTGCTCCTGACGATCGACAACACCGACGGGGCCCTCCCGATCGAGTACGCCGAGGTCACGATCAGCCGGACGATGTTCCGCAACGGTGGCTCCGAGTACGCGATCAACGGCACCTCCTGCCGTCTCCTCGACGTCCAGGAGCTCCTCTCCGACTCCGGTATCGGTCGCGAGATGCACGTCATCGTCGGCCAGGGCCAGCTCGACTCGATCCTCCGTGCGACGCCGGAGGAGCGACGGGGGTTCATCGAGGAGGCCGCCGGAGTCCTGAAGCACCGCAAGCGCAAGGAGAAGGCGCTTCGCAAGCTCGACTCGACCGAGGGCAACCTGACGCGTCTCTCCGACCTGCTCAGCGAGATCCGCCGCCAGCTCAAGCCGCTGGGTCGGCAGGCCGAGGTGGCTCGGCGTGCGCAGACCGTGCAGGCCGACCTGCGTGATGCGCGCGCCCGGCTGATGGCCGACGACCTCGCCGCCGCCCGCAACGCGCTGGAGCAGGAGCTCGCCGACGAGACCGTGCTGGTGGCACGGCGTGCGGAGGTCGAGGCCGAGATCGCGCAGACCCGCGAGATCGAGGCGGCGCTGGAAGCCGCGTTTCGCGAGGACCTGCCCGCCCTGGCCCGCGCGCAGGAGACCTGGTTCGGACTCTCCGGGCTGCGCGAACGCCTGCGCGGTACGGCGAGCCTGGCCGCCGAGCGGGTCCGCAACGCGGCCGTCGAGCCCGACGTGCCGGCCGGTCGCGATCCCGTCGAGCTCGAGGCCGAGGCCGAGCGCGTGCGCGTCGAGGAGGCCTCGATCCTCGCGGAGGTGGAGGACAACCGGATCGCCCTGGAAACCGCCGTGAGTGCCCGGCAGGGCGCCGAGCAGGCCTTCGGCGAGGAGGAGCGCCGCATCGCCGGTCTGCAACGCGCCGCTGCGGATCGTCGCGAGGGGATGGCCCGGCTGCACGGCCAGGTCAACGGATTGCGCAGCCGTGCCGCCGCGGCGCAGGACGAGGTCGCCCGGCTCGCCGAAGCCCGCGCCGAGGCCCTGGCCCGTGCCGAGAAAGCCGCCCAGAGCTTCACGTCGCTGGAGTCCCGGATCGCCGGGCTCGACGCCGGCGAGGAGGGCCTCGACGCCGAGCACGAGGGCGCCAGCGGTCTGCTCGCCGACATCGAGGAACGACTGGCCAAGATGCGCGACGAGGCGCAGCTGGCCGAGCGCGAGCGCAGTGCGCTGGCTGCCCGCAAGGAAGCACTTCAGCTGGGCCTGAACCGCAAGGACGGTGCCGGCGCGCTGCTCGCCGCGACCGGCTCGGTCTCCGGCCTGCTCGGGTCGGTGGCCGCCCTGCTCAGCGTCCGGAACGGATACGAAGCCGCCGTCGCGGCCGCCCTCGGCGGCGCCGCCGACGCCGTCGCCGTGACCGATGTTGACGCGGCCCTCGGGGCGATCGGCCACCTCAAGGCCGACGATCTCGGCCGTGCCAGCATCCTGCTCGGCGGGGCTCGTGTCGACGACGCAGCGTGGCCCGGCCTGGCTGCGGGCGCGACCTATGCGATCGACGTCGTCGAGTGCCCGGCCGAACTGTGTCCGGCGCTCTCCCGGCTGCTGTTCAAGGTCGCGGTCGTCGACGATCTGGATGCCGCCCGCTCGCTCGTGGCCGACGCGCCCGACGTCACCGCCGTCACGCGGGACGGCGACGTGCTCGGTGCGCACTTCGCGGCCGGCGGGTCGTCGAGCCAGCCGAGCCTGATCGAGGTGCAGGCAGCCCTCGACGAGGCAACCGAGTCCCTGGCCCGGGCCGGGCACGAGCTCGAGCGGCTCACGTTCGCCCTCAGTGCGCTGGAGGCAGAGCGCGAGGATGCGGCCCGCCGGGTCGACGTCGCCCTGGCCAAGCTGCACGAGTCCGATGCGGCGCTGGCCGCGGTGGCCGAGGAACTCGGCCAGTACGGGTCGCAGGCGCGGGCGGCCAAGGCTGAGGGCGCCCGGCTCGAGCAGGCGATCCTGACTGCGCAGGAGTCGCACGCCAAGGACCAGGCCGGTCTGGCCGAGCTCGAGGCGCGCCTCAGCGCGGCCGAGGATGCCCCCGACGACGAACCCGACACATCAGTGCGCGAGCAGCTCGCCGACGCTGCCCGCGCTGCTCGGGCGCACGAGATGGACTCCCGGCTCGCCCTTCGTACCGCGGAAGAGCGCGCCCGCGCGCTGCACGGGCGCGCCGACAGCCTGCTCGCCGCGGCCCGCGCCGAGCGTGAGGCCAAGGCCAAGGCGATCCAGCGTCGCGAGCGCCTGATCCGTGAGGGCAGGGTTGCCGAGGCAGTGACCCGTGGCGTGGCCGTCGTCCTGGCTCGCCTCGAGGAGTCGATCGAGCTCGCCTCGATCCAGCGCACCCGGGTCGAGCAGGGGCGGGTGGGTCGTGAGCGCGACCTGATCGCCGCCCGCGAGACCCTGCGGGCGCTGGGCGTGACGCTGGACGAGCTGGTGAACTCGGTGCACCGTGACGAGATGGCCCGGACCGAGCAGCGGATGCGCATCGAGCAGCTCGAGGAACGCGCACTCGAGGAGCTCGGGCTCGACGCCGCGGCGCTCGTCGCCGAGTACGGCCCCGACCAGCTCGTGCCGCAGTTCAACATCGAGGGGGCAGGCGACCTTCCCGAGGGCGCCGAGGTGCCCGAGCCGCTGCCCTACGACCGTGAGGTCCAGACCAAGCGGCTGCGCTCGGCCGAACGCGCCCTGGCCCAGCTCGGGCGGATCAACCCGCTGGCCCTGGAGGAGTTCTCGGCGCTCGAGGAACGCCACAAGTTCCTCACCGAGCAGCTTGAGGACCTGCGTCGCACCCGCCGCGACCTGCTGGACATCGTCAAGGAGGTCGACGACCGCGTCGAGCAGGTCTTCACCGAGGCGTATGCCGATGTGGTGACGGCCTTCGACGAGACGTTCTCACGGCTCTTCCCCGGCGGCGAGGGCAAGCTCGTGCTCACCGACCCCGACAACATGCTGACCACCGGTATCGAGGTCGAGGCCCGCCCGGCCGGCAAGAAGGTCAAGCGGCTCTCGCTGCTCTCCGGCGGCGAACGCTCCCTGGTGGCGGTCTGCTTCCTCTTCGCCCTGTTCAAGGCGCGGCCGTCGCCGTTCTACATCCTCGACGAGGTCGAAGCCGCCCTGGACGACACCAACCTGGGCCGCCTGCTGGAGATCTACGAGGAGCTGCGCGCGCACTCGCAACTCCTGGTGATCACCCACCAGAAGCGCACGATGGAGGTCGGCGATGCCCTCTACGGCGTATCGATGCGCGGCGACGGCGTCTCGGCCGTGATCAGCCAGCGGCTGCGCGAGGCCGAGAGCGCGTGAGCGAGCGGCCCACACGTGCCGACTACGTCGCCTGGCGACGCGCGACGACCCGCTGGCGTGACGACGATGCCTACGGCCACTTGAACAACGCCACGTACTACGAGCTCTTCGACACCGCCGTCAACGCCCATCTCTACGACGCCACCGGTGTCGACGTGCGCGCGCTGCCGCAGATCGGCGTCGTCGCCGAGACGAGTTGCCGTTACTTCCGTGAGATCGGGTTCCCGACACCGATCGACATGGGCCTGGTCGCGGAGAAGGTCGGCACCTCCTCGGTCATCTACCGGATCGGGTTGTTCCAGGGTGGCGACGGCGAACCCGACGAGGAGGCTGCTGCCGAGGGCCGATTCGTCCACGTCTACGTCGACAACACGGATCCGGGTCGGCCGTCGACCCCGATGCCCGACCTCATCCGCGATGTGGTCACCAGGCTGTTGCCTGGGTCACAGTCCCCGACAGCGTGATTCGACGGGCTTGAGTTCGGGTAGAAGATGGCGAGATCCCTCTCGGAAGGTCTACCCATGCTGTTCCTGGTGTTCGCCATGCTGGTGATCCTGGTCGCCGCCGCCGCGGTCGTCGTGTACGTCGCCTATCCCCACCGCGACCAGGAAGTCCCAGGCGCTCCGTGGCTCGGTGAGGCGTTGAAGCGCGGCGTCGAGGCGATGCCGACGCTGGAGGCCGAGCACAGCCGCCGCTGAACCGGGGGGCCCTGCCCTCTGGTTGGATTGGGGCATGCTCCTGATCGTCTGCATCGTCCTGGTCGCGCTGGTCGCGATCGCTGCCTCGG
>NZ_JAOPXI010000027.1 GCF_025965215.1 Marmoricola sp. | reverse complement strand
CAACATCCGTCCGGCCACCACCGCGAGCCCGGAGACGGCCAGCAACGCGGTCCACGCGCCGACGAAGACGCTCACGGGGTCGTCGTACCTCCCGACCAGGCTGATCGTGAGGAGCTGGGACAGGTCGCCCCACTCGGCGGCGAACAGGACCAGGAACGACGCGAGCACGGCGCCCCAGCCCGTGCGCGTTGTCGTCGCCTTGGCAGCGAACTCCGCCTCCGCGTCCGGCTCGGTCGCATCCGCCTTCGGGGCCTGGCGGATGAGCACGAACGCACCGATCAGGAAGATCAGGCCGGCAACGGCGTGCACCACGTTGGCCGGCAGGAACGAGACCGCCTTGCCGACCGTGACGGCGAGCACGGTCTGGATCAGGAAGGCCAGGCCGACGCCGACCCAGACGGCGAGCGGCTTGTACCGGGTCGAGAGCACCAGCGCGGCGACGAATGTCTTGTCGGGCAGCTCGACGACGAAGATCGCCGCGAAGCTCAGCGCGATGACGGTCAGGTCCACCGGATCAACCTACGAGGTGGTAGCTCGTGCGAGAGCGGCGGCCTCGGCGAGCACGTCCTTGGCCGGGCGCCCCAGCGCGCGCGCGGCGGCGGCCACGTCGTCGTACTCGGGCTGGACGTTGAGCAGCTCCCCGTGCAGGTGGGCGAGCTTCACCGCGATCCGCTGCCCGTCGACCTCGACCGCCGCGAAGGAGCGGTCCAGGGCGTGCTTGTCGAAGGTCTGCTCGCGGATGCCGATCGTCGAGGTCTGCCGGAAGATCTCGTGTCGCACGGTCTGGGCAGCGTCGTCCCCGACCAGGACGTGCAGCGTGTGGGCCGGGCGACCCTTCTTCATCAGGATCGGCGTCAGCCAGGCGTCCGACGCACCGGCAGCCAGCAGCGCAGCGATCACGTCGGGCCACAGCCGCGGGTCGAGATCGTCGATGTTCGCCTCGATCACGACAGCCCGCCCGACTGCACCGGTCGTCGAGCTTGTCGAGACGCCGCGAGGAGACGGCAGACCTTCCCCCACGAGGAGCCTCAGGACGTTCGCGTGCCCGTCCGGGTCGGCCCCGCCGGCTCCCACCCCGACCTCCTCGATCGCCATCGCCGGTTGCGGGCCGAACCCGTCCGCGAGCACGGCGAGGATCGCTGCGCCGGTGGGCGTGGTGAGCTCGCGCTCGATCGGGCCGCCGTACGACGGGATGCCGCGCAACAGGACGGCCACCGCCGGCGCGGGCACGCCCAGCCTCCCGTGCGACGTGGCGACCGTCCCTGCGCCGAGTGCGATCGCAGAGCAGGTGATCGACTCCAGGCCCAGGTGCACGAACCCGGCCGCCGCGGCGACGATGTCGGCGATCGAGTCGAGCGCCCCGACCTCGTGGAAGTGCACCAGCTCGACGTCGACACCGTGCACCTCGGCCTCGGCCTCGGCCAGCCGCGAGAAGATCGCCAGGGCGAGGTCGCGCACGGGCGCCTCCAGCCGGGACCCGGCCAGCAGGTCGCGGATTGCCGCCCAGTCGCGGGCGGTCGAAGAGTCAGCGACCGCGACCGAGCACCGGGTTGCCACGAAGCCGTTGCGGGCCACGGTCTCGACACCCAGCGCCACCGTTTCCGGGCTGACGGCGTCGACGGCGGAACGCAGCACGTCCAACGGGACGCCGGCGCCCAGGAGCGCGCCGAGCACCATGTCGCCGCTCGCGCCGGAGGACACGTCCAGCCAGCCGACGCGGCTCATCCGCGCTCGCGGGCGTTGCGGGCGACCCGTGCCGCGAACACTCCCGCGCCGTAGCCGTTGTCGATGTTCACGACGCTCACCCCGGGCGCGCAGGAGTTGAGCATCGCCAGAAGCGCGGCGAGACCTCCGAAGGAGGCGCCGTACCCGACGCTGGTCGGCACGGCGACCAGCGGTACGCCGACCAGCCCACCCACGACGCTCGGAAGCGCCCCTTCCATGCCGGCCACGACGATCAGGCAGTCGGCGTCGGCGAACTCGGCGCGGGCCTCGAGGAGACGGTGGATCCCGGCCACGCCGACGTCGTCGATCCGGCGTACGGCGGACCCGTGCACCCGGACCGTCAGGGCCGCCTCGGCGGCGACGGGGGCGTCGCTGGTGCCGGCGGCGATGATCGCGACGGTTCCCTGTGTCGCCGGCATCGGGCCCAACGTGGCTGCCCTGGCGACCCGATCCAGGCTGGCACTGGGTAACCGGGACGCGATCAGGTCGAGCGCTTCGGCGTCGAGCCGGGTGGCCAGGACGGCGCGGGCGGGATGCCGCTCGGAGAGCGCGGTGAGGATCTCGACGACCTGGTCGGGAGTCTTGCCGGCGCCGTAGACCACTTCGGGGTCCCCCGTCCGCCGGGCGCGATCCAGGTCGAGGCGCGCGAAGCCCAGGTCGGCCGTCGGTGCGTTCCTCGGTTCGTTCACGTGGGCAACGCTAGTCCTTCATCTCCTGCGCCCTTGTTCCTGTCGGTGCCGGGGAGTAGACCTTGTGACATCCCGTGGGGTCGACCACCAAGGCGTACCAGCGCGAAGGAGTACAGCAATGCCCAAGTTCGAGAAGTACCAGCAGGGGACACCCAGTTACGTCGAGCTCAGCACGCCCGACCCCGAGGCCGGTGCGGCCTTCTACGCGAACCTGTTCGGCTGGGACATCGACGAGATGCCGCTGCCCGAGGAAGCCGGTGGCGGCGTCTACCGCCAGGGCAAGATCGAAGGAGACACGGTCTCCGGGATCAGTGGCCAGATGCCCGGCATGGAAGGTCACCCGGCCTTCTGGGCCGTCTACCTGACGGTCGAGGACGTCGACGGCGCGGCCGGCAAGGTCGAGGCTGCCGGCGGCAAGGTCGAGGCACCGCCGTTCGACGTGATGGACGTCGGCAGGATGGCGGCGATCCAGGACCCGACCGGTGCCCGCGTCAACCTGTGGCAGCCCGGCACCTCGATCGGCACCGAGCGCGCCAACGAGCCGGGCACGCCGATCTGGAACGAGCTGGTCACGCCGGACATCCCGAAAGCGCTCGCGTTCTACGCCGACGTCGTCGGGCTGGGCAGCCAGGTCAGTGAGCAGATGGGCGACTACACGACGATCACCAACGTCGCCGGTGACGTGGTCGGCGGGACGATGCCGCCGCCGATGGAGGGCGTCCCGCCGCACTGGAACGTGTACTTCAACGTCGAGAGCGTCGACGACACCGCAGCGAAGATCGAAGCGGGCGGCGGGACCACGGTCGCCCCGGCGTTCGACGTCCCTGGCGTCGGCCGGATGGGCGTCTACGCCGATCCGCAGGGCGGGATGTTCAATCTGATGCAGGCCCCGTCGGAGTAACTTCCGGTTGAGGAGGGCCCTCACGGCCCTCCTCGACACCTTCAGCGGTTGCGGAAGTGATCGGCTGGATACACCCCGAGGACCTTGACCTCGGTGGTGAAGAACGTGAGCTCTTCGAGTGCGTTCTTCAACGCCGGGTCCTCGGGGTGACCGTCGACCTCGGCCAGGAACTGGGTGGCGGCGAAGTGGCCGCCGACCATGTAGCTCTCCAGCTTCGTCATGTTGACCCCGTTGGTCGCGAATCCGCCCAGAGCCTTGTACAGCGCGGCCGGCAGGTTGCGAACGTTGAAGATGAAGCTGGTCACCACCGGGCCGTTGTCGGCGGGTGCTTGGACGAAGTCGCGGGAGAGCACGACGAACCGGGTGGTGTTGTCGTCCTCATCCTCGACGTCGGCGGCGAGGATCTCGAGGCCGTAGATCTCCGCTGCCAACGGCGGAGCGATGGCCGCCTGGGTCGGGTCGGAGGCTTCGGCGACCTCGCGCGCCGCTCCGGCGGTGTCTCCCGAGATGACCGGGATCAGGTTGTGCTCGCGGATGATGCGCCGGCACTGGCCCAGGGCGTGCACGTGGCTGTGCACCGTCTTGATGGATTCCAGGGTGGCGCCCGGAGCTGCCATCAGGTGGAACTGGATCCGCAGGAACTTCTCGCCGATGATGTGCAGGTCCGAGCTCGGCAGGAAGTGGTGGATGTCGGCCACGCGGCCCGCGATCGAGTTGTCGATCGGGATCATCGCGAGCTCGGCCTCGCCGTTCTCGACGGCGGCGAAGACGTCCTCGAACGAGGCGCAGGGCACCGGCTCCCAGTCGGGGTAGTGCTGCTTGCACACGATGTGGGAGTTCGCGCCGGGTTCGCCCTGGTAGGCGATGCGTCGTTCGGTCACAGGCCTGAGTTTGGCATGCGCGTGCCTGCGGCTCGACCGGGTTGTCTCGACCTAGGCTTGACCGGGTGACCATCGCCCTCTCGGTCCTGGCTCTGCTGATCGCCCTAGCAGCGCTGGGAATGCAGCTCCAGACCCGGCGTCGACCGGTCGCGGACCCAGCGGATGTGTCCGATCTACCCGAGGACGCGCTGGGGCTGCGGCACGAGGTCGCCGCCCTGCGCGCCGAGGCGGCCAGCACGCTGAAGAACCTCGCGGTCGTCCGGTACGACGCGTTCGGGGCCGGCTCGACCGGCGGCGGTGGCCATCTGTCCTGGTCCCTGGCGGTGCTCGACGACCACGGCGACGGCATCCTCCTGACCTCGATCCACGGCCGGAGCGAGGCACGCACCTACGCTAAGGCGATCACCGGGTGGAGCAGCGAGCAACCGCTGTCGCCGGAAGAGGCCGAGGCAGTCTCCCAAGCAAGGCGGTAGTCCGGAGCAGTTGGCACGGGTTTCAGGTCGCCCAACCGTGCCACTTGCTCCGGATTACCGGGTTCAGGCGGCGGGTTCGAGGAGGAACACCGGGATGGTGCGCCCGGTCCGCTCGGCGTACTTCTCATAGTTCGGCCAGATCCGCAGCATGGCGGCCCAGGCCTGGTCGCGTTCGGGGCCGCTGAGCTCGCGCGGAACGGCGGCGTACTCGGTGCCGCCCACCCGGACACCGACGGGCTCGGCTGCCTCCTCGGCGGCACGGATGTTCAGGACCCAGAGTGGTTCCTTCGGGCCGCCGAAGTTCGAGCCCGCGACCAGGTTCCCGCCGCGGTACGGGACGCAGACCACCGGAGTGGTCCGGGGGATCCCCGACTTCCGGCCGACGATCGTCATCATCATGCTCGGGAGCCCGGCCATGCCGACCAGGCTGAGCCGGCCTCGCGTGATCCGCTGCAGGAACTTGTCCACCGCGGTGATCTGGCGCAGGAAGCGCGGCAGCCAGGACAGGCTGCCGAGCCAGATCGCGACGGGCGTCAGGACGTTGGCCATCAGCGCGGCACGCGTACCAGAACCCGGCCGTGGTCACACTCGGCCCGCAGCTCGCGCCCCGGTTCGATGAGGTCACCGTCGAGCTGGCGGGGCGCCGCCGTCGGAGTCCGTACGACGACCGAGCGCCCCTTCATCCGGGTGATCAGCTCGTCGGTCCGTTTGTCCTTGGTCAGCACGCGCGCGGCCAGCGGAAGCCAGGACAGGAAGCGTCGGGGGTAGAGCAGCACCACGTCGAGCTGGCCGTCGTCGATCGCGGCGTCGGGGATCAGCGGCATCCCAGCCTGGAGGTTGCCGACGTTGCCGATCACCACCGTACGGGCCCGGTGCCGGGTGAACGGCGCTCCGTCGACGGACACCTCGATCCTCATCGCCGGGAACATCAGCGTCTTGAGCGCCGACCAGGCGTAGGCGAGCCAGCCGACGTGCTTCTTGAACTCCTCGTTCACGCCTTCCATGATCGCAGCGTCGAAGCCCATGCCGGCCATCACCAGGAACGTCGCATCCTCCATCTCGTCGCCCGAGACCCGGACCAGGTCGATGGCCCGGTCCTGCCCGTTGATCGCGACGTCGACCGCAGCACGCAGGTACAGCGGGATCGACAGGTTGCGGGCAAGCAGGTTGCCGGTCCCGGCCGGGACGATGCCGACGGGTACGCCGGTTCCAGCCAGCTCCTCGCAGACCGCGCGGATGGTGCCGTCGCCGCCGATCGCGATCACCAGGTCGACCCCGGACACTGCTGCCTCGTGCGCCATCCGGTAGCCGGTGTCCTCGGCGGTCGTCTCCCACCAGGTCACCGTGGCCACCCCGGACTCCGCCGCGATCCTCTCGACCATCGCCCGGAACCCACCCGGGTCGTCGATCTTGATCGGGTTGAGGACCACCCCGAGAGCGCGCACCCGGGGTGGTCCCGTCGACGAGAGGGCGTCCTGAGCGAGCGCTATCGAGCGCGGTCGAGGGTCGAAGACCGACATGACGAGCAACGTGATCCCGACGCCGAGCAGCAGCCCTCCGACCAGGTCGGAGACGAAATGCACGCCGAGGAGCACGCGGTCCAGGCCGACGATGACGACGACCGTCGCCGCCAGCGCGACCAGGAGCCGGCGCACGCTGCGGCGGCGGATGAACAGCGTCGCCGCCACGACCACGATGCCCATGGCAGCGCTGATCTCGGTCACGTGACCCGAGGGGAACGACCAGCCCCCGGTCGGGTCCGTCGCGCCGAGGGACGGTCGCGGTCGTTCGACGAGGTTCTTGAAGAGCGGGTAGGCCCCTCGCGCCGCGGCCACGACGAGGACCGTCCAGATCCCGGCGCGACGCAGCCCGCGCACAGCCAGGGCGATCGCGGCGACGAGGCCGGCCAGCACCACGTAGTTCGGCTGGGTCGCGGTCGAGATCCCAGTCGCGACGTGGTGGATCCAGGAGTGCTCCAGTGTCCAGCGGTACGGCGCGAGCTCGACGTGGTGGTCCAGGTCGGTGACGAACGTCCCGGGCCCGGTCACGAGGACCATCAGGATCGCGAACAGCGCGAAGCAGACCAGCGCAGGGGCGAGTGTCGCCCATCGTTGCTGCCGTGTCTGGATCACGGCCGGATGCTATCCGGAGGCTCCGCACTGTCCGGTGGCCTGCCCGAGTTCTCCGGCCGGACCACGAGGCGCTCGGACGCCGGGGTGTTGGAGGTGTGCGCGACGGAGTCCAGCGGCACCAGCACATTGTTCTCCGGGAAGTACGCCGCAGCGCACCCCCGGGCGGTCGCGTACGCCACTACGTACTGACCCTCGGCGAAGCCGACGGCATCGAGGTCCGCAGGGTTCACGAAGACGACGCGTCGTCCCGCCTTGATCCCGCAGTACCGGTCGTCAGGGCCGTAGATCGTGGTGTTGAACTGGTGGTGGCTGCGCAGGGTCTGCAGCACGCTGCGGTGCTCGGGGTCGGGCCACGCACAGCCCGGGCAGTCGAACCGTGCTTCTGGTTCACCCGTGCCAGCGTCAGTGCCGTACGCCGTACGCCCATCTGGTCGGCCGACATCGACAAGGCCTTGGTGACAGCTCGCAGTCCTGCCGCCGCGTGCTTCTGCTCACCGACCTTGAGCCCGGCATCGCCGGAGTCGTCAGTCGGGGCAGGTCTGGTCACCTCGCCATTGTGCCCACGGCGTACGGCGACCGCCTACTCGTGCGCGGACCGATATCCTCGACCAGTGATCGATCCGAAGGTCCTCCGGGACAACCCCGACCTGATCCGCGCCGCCCAGGCAAAGCGCGGGCTGTCCTCGGAGGTGGTCGATCGTGCCCTCGCCGCCGACGAGGCGCGTCGCCAGGCGATCGCGGAGTTCGAGGCACTGCGCGCCGAGCAGAAGCAGCTCGGCAAGCTGATCCCGCGAGCCCAGGGTGAGGAGAAGGCGGCGCTCCTGGAGAAGACCAAGGTGCTCGCTGCCGGGGTCAAGGAGGCCGAGGCCGCGCAGACCGCTGCCGAGCAGGGGTGGCAGGACGCGATCATGGCGATCCCGAACCCGGCGGCAGCCGAGACACCGGCCGGCGGCGAGGACGACTTCGTCGTCCTGGAGACCGTGGGCACCCCGCGGGACTTCACGGCCGAGGGCTTCGAGCCTCGCGACCACATCGAGCTCGGCCGGATGCTCGGCGCGATCGACATCGAGCGCGGGGCCAAGGTCTCGGGCTCGCGCTTCTACTTCCTCACCGGCGTCGGCGCCGAGCTCGAGTTCGCCCTCATCAACCTCGCGATGGAGCAGGCCCGCGAGGCCGGGTTCACCCAGGTGATCCCGCCGTCCCTGGTCAAGCCGCGAGCGATGGACGGCACCGGATTCCTGGGCCAGGCCGCCGACGACGTCTACCGGATCGAGGGCCAGGACCTGTACCTGGTCGGCACCTCGGAGGTTCCGATGGCGGCGTACCACTCCGACGAGATCCTGGACGGTGCCACGCTGCCGCTGCGCTACGCCGCCTTCAGCCCCTGCTTCCGCAAGGAGGCCGGCTCGCACGGCAAGGACACCAAGGGCATCATCCGGGTGCACTGGTTCGACAAGGTGGAGATGTTCGTCTACACCACGCCCGAGGACGCCGAGGCCGAGCACCAGCGCCTGCTGGGCTGGGAGAAACAGTTCCTCGACAGCCTCGAGCTCGCCTACCGCGTCGTCGACGTGGCCGCGGGCGACCTCGGCCTCTCGGCCCAGCGCAAGTTCGACTGCGAGGCGTGGATCCCCACCCAGGGCAGGTACCGCGAGCTCACGTCCACCTCCAACTGCACGGAGTTCCAGACCCGGCGCCTCGACACCCGGGCCCGCTACGGCGCCCAGGGTGACCAGAGCGTTGGACCCGTGGCGACCCTCAACGGCACGCTCTGCGCGATGACCCGCACGATCGTGGCGATCCTGGAGACCCACCAGCAACCGGACGGCTCGGTGCGGGTGCCGGACGCGCTGCAGAAGTGGCTCGGCCGCGAGGTCCTCGAAGTCGTCGCATGACCTGGACCCCCGCACTCGTCGCGCTCGACATCGACGGGACCCTGCTCATCCCCGACCTGGAGCGAGGGATGACGGCCGAGGTGATGACCGAGGCGGTCCTCGACGCGGTGCTGGACACCGCGCGTGCGGGGGCGCACGTGGTCCTCGCTTCCGGCCGGGCGCCGTTGAGCATGACCGGCATCGCCGACCGGATCGGGCTGACCGAGCTCGTCCGC
>NZ_JAOPXI010000019.1 GCF_025965215.1 Marmoricola sp. | reverse complement strand
CGGCTGGCGGCACAGGATCCGCTCGGTCAGGTAGGGGACCGTGCGCACCCGTTCCCACTCCATCGGCGTCAGCGGGCCGGACTTGTTCCAGATCCCGGTCGAGACCCCGATGGCCCCCAGCCTGTGGACCAGGGCAGCGCGGGTCGCGAGGACCGCATCAGCCGTCGACAGTCCGATCACCGGGGCGGCCCCGGCGACGAGCGCGGCCACCGCGCGCGAATGGCCCAGCGTCCACGGCGCCTTCAGGTCCGCGTAGTCCGCGAAGATCTCCAGCACCGAATCCAGCGACTCCTCGTCGAGCCGGCGATCGAGTGCGGCACAGCCTGCGATGACCACGTCCCAGGCATCGAGGGTGGCCAGGTCCGCGAAGATCTCCTCGGCACGGGCGACGCAGAGGTCGACCAGGTCCGGATCGAACTCGGTCCCGCGGCGGGACTTCAGCATCGAGACGGCGGCGCCGACCCCGTCCAACCGCTCGAACACCTCGCTGTCGTCGGCGATCTGGACGATCCGCATCACGAGCTCGAGCCCGTCACCCCGGGCGGTACCGGGGAAGCCCTTGCCGTCCCAGCGCTCGAAGGCCTGGGGCAGCGAACGCCGCACGCGCTGGTCGAGCCCGAGCCGTTCGGCGATGTCGCCGGTGGTCTGGCAGTGCGTGATGTAGGTACCCATCGCCTCCCGGAAGCCGCTGGTGAGGAACCGGCCGATCATGGTCACACGGCGTACCGGCCCCGAGCCGGAGGCGACGTGGCCGATCATCATGCGCATCATCGGCAGGCCGACCTTGTCGAGCTGGTAGCTGTCAGCGCGGATCTGGCGGTCGTCGCCGAACCAGTGCGCGAGCTCGTGCGAGTCCGAGATGCAGCCGACCCAGGCCAGCAACGAGATGTAGAACGTCGCCGCACGGTCGTCCTCGCTCAGGCCGGCGAGCTCCGCGAGCCGGGCCGCGATGACAGTCTGGCGCAGGACATGTTCCTGCGGTTGTCCGAGGCCCAGATCGGTGGCGAGCGACAGCGAGGCGACCAGCTCGGCCAGTCGCACCTGGGGCATCGCAGCGCTCGTCATCAGGCCGAGCCTAGAGCCCGCCTGCCTGCGCAGACAGAGAAAGTATTCTGCCGAATGGACGCACGCGCGTCAGGGTCGGACTACGCCGGCTTCGCCGCAGCGACGTCGGCTGTCCCGACGGTCCGGGGCTGGTGTCCGCTGCTCACCAGGAACACCAGCGGCGGTACGCAGGTCATCGCGATGGCCGCACTCGTCGTGAGCCACCCGATGTTCAGCGACGAATCGGCCAGGGCGATCAGGCCCATGACGACCACCCCGACGTGGAGCGTGTCACGCGCCGGCCTGGGCAGCCGTACGCACGCCAGCAACGGCAGGCACCACAGGAAGTACCAGTAGTGCATCGCCGGGCTGAGCATCGTGACGGCGAACATCAGGATCGCCGCCGAGGTGAGGCTGCTGCCCTCGTCGTCGAGACGCGAGCGGATCACGAGCGCGATGGCGCCGCAGACCAGGACAAGGACCCCGATGGCATCGACCAGGGAGACCATCGTGATCCCGCCGGGCCCGGTGACCGGTGCCCCGACCTTCCTGAGCACGTGCCGCAGGCTCTCGCCCAGCGACGTCGTCAGCGAGAGCCGGGTCGGGACCGAGGTCGCCACGGAGAGGGTCCTGACCCACCCGTTGCCGACACCCGTGACGATGCCCAGGCCGAGCACAGTCGCTGCGCCGACGCCCAGGACGCCGGCTGCGCGCCGTACCCGTTGCACCGTGGTGGCGCCGATCTGGAGCGAGAGGAGCACGACACCGACCGCGATCAGGCCTCCAGGCACCTTCACCGCGGCGGCCGCGCCGGCCAGGACCGCGCCTGCGACCCAGCGATCTCGGGTGGTCAAGGCGAGCGCGGCAACGCCCAGCCCGGCGACGACGACGTCGTTGTGCAGGCCACCGATCCCGTGCGCGATCATGAACGGGCTCGCCAGGACGAGCCAGGACGCGCGCCCTGGGTGGATGCCGGCGCGACGCGCCAGGCGCGGCGTGGCCCAGGCGATGAGCGCGACGCCGACCAGCGCGAAGACCCGGTAGGCGACCAGGAGCGCCCACGGATTCGAGGTGAACTGTGCCGCCAGACCGCCCCACCCCTGGGCCAGCGGTCCGTACGGCGAGAGGGTGTGCAACCAGCGCTCGTTGACTCCCGACTGCAGCGGCGCGGGAAGGATGCTCGGGGTCCAGACGTAGGGCGAGAGGCCGTGGCCGGTCAGGTACCCGGTGGCGACATAGCTCCAGCCGTCCCCGCTGAACAGCGGCGGGGCGATGAGCAGCGGGATCGACCAGAGGCCGACCGCGATGCGAACCGATCTCACGCCGGTCTCGTCGTCGAGCGCGAACGGCCGCAGCCGCCACCAGGCCCAGGTCAGCAGCAGCAGACCGATGCCGCTGAGCAGCAGACCGAGGTCGAGGTGGTGCGGAGCCTTCCGCAATGCGCTCAGGGGCGTGCCGTCGATCCAGCTCGGGTGCGCCAGGTGGACGTAGCAGAATCCGCCGATCGTCAACAGGACTGATCCGGCTGCTCCCCGAAGCATGACCCACCGCACGGGGCAGAAGGTAGCCGGGAAGAACTGAACTGCTGCTGAACAGCGGCCCGGGCTCAGGCGCGCGCGGGCGCGGAGAGCTCCGCGAACAGCTCGAGCCAGCGCGTTGCGATGTGCTCGGGTCGGAACGCCTCGGCATCGAGCAGCGCCTGGGCGCCCATCGCCCGGCGCATATCGGCGTCGCCGATGAGGGTCTCGAGCGCGACCGACAGCCCACCGATGTCGTGGTTGGGGACCAGGATGCCGTTGTGGCCGGTCCTGATGATGTCGCTGGGACCACGGGGGCAGTCGAAGCCGACCAGCGGCAGGCCCTTGCTCAGCGCTTCGAGCATCACCATCGGGAACCCCTCCGCGCGCGAGGAGCTGGCGAAGATGTTCGCGTCCTCGAACGCAGCCTGCAGGTGGTCGGTGTGGCCCTCGAGCGTGATGTTCTGCGACATCTCGAGGCTCACGATCAGCTCGGCGAGCCGCTGGCCCATCGGCCCCTCGCCGTAGATCTTGAGCTTCCAGTCAGGGTGTCGTCGTGCGACCGGCGCAAACGCCTGGATGAGGCGACCGATGGCCTTGCGGGGCACCAGTCGGCCTGCCGTCACCACGACGCGGTGGTCGTGCGCCGGCGCCGGGCTGACCGGCCAGGACAGGGCGTTCGGGATGGCGACGACCCGGGTGGGCTTGCCCGCGAGCAGGCGGGTGTAGTCGACGGCGTCGTCCTCGGTGAGCGTCACGAGCGCGCCGAGGCCGAGGCCACAGGCCTTCTCGATCAGCTCCAGGCTGCCGGTCTCGTTGGTGCGGGAGAGGAAGTTGATGTGGTCCTGGCCCACCGTGATGACATCGGGTCCGACCAGCTGCACCGCCGCCATGTGCAGGACCGGCCGGGTGGAGACGACGATGCCCGATCGGATCCTGGTGAGGGCTCGCCGAAGGGCGCGGTCGGTGAGCAGCGACATGTTCGGGAACCCGTACCCCAGCGTCAGTCGCGAACGGCGGCGAGCGATGAGGTTGCGTACCGGGTGGCGGGTCACCGGCCACCGGGTGTACGGCGGCCCGACCGGCCGTGGGGCCGCCTTGTCGGCCGGGACCAGCGCCGGCTGGTGATCGAAGAGGTAGGTCACCCTGATCCGCTCGGAGATCGCGTACGCCGGTCCGTCGTTGCGGCAGTAGACCGAGATGATCTCGACCCTGCGGACCCGGGCGAGCTCGTTCGCCATCGTGAGCACGGCGCGACTCACGCCGTCTCGAGCGTCGACGTTGTACATCAGGAAGTGGATCGTCGCTGCGCTCTCGTCGTAGGCCGGGTCAGGCATCAGGTCCCCCGTCGATGGTCGCTCGGCGGAGACTACGACCGGGACCTGACAGTTTCCAAATACACGACGGGGCGCGTCGCAGCACGCCTCCAGCGCGATCGACTCCCCGGGGTCCAGCCAGGTGGTCCCGTCGGCGTACCCACCGTGGCGAGGGCCGGTTCTGCGGTGCCGGATGGGGTAGGAACGACGCATGACCTGCCTGTTCTGCAGCATCGCGGCCGGAGAGACCGCAGCCGATGTCGTGTTCTCCGACGACGACTTCGTTGCGTTCCTCGACATCCGCCCGGTCTTCAAGGGGCACACGCTGCTGGTTCCGCGCGACCACGTGGTCACGCTTCCGGAACTTCCGCCCGGGTTGCGCGACGGGTTCCTCGAACGCGTCCAGCGGCTCGCCACCGCGATGGTCACCGGGCTCGGTGCCCAGGGTTCGTTCGTCGCGATGAACAACACGGTCTCGCAGTCGGTTCCGCACCTGCACTGCCACGTCGTGCCGCGCACCAAGGGCGACGGTCTCAAGGGGTTCTTCTGGCCGCGCACCCGGTACGCCGGAGCGCAGGAGTCCGCGGACTACGCCGGCAGGGTGGCCGCGGCCAGCGGCGTGGCCACGGACGGCGCGTCGGCGCCGTACCGCGACGTCCTAGAGTGAGCCTGTTGTGCGCGCGGCCGGATCGGGCAGGCGACGCACGGCACCCACACCACCTTCGGTACCGAACAAGGAGCAGTCATGGGTCGATACGACGGTCGCGTCGCCATCATCACCGGAGCAGCGCGCGGCATCGGCGCGGGCACCGCGAAGCGGTTCGCGGAGGAGGGCGCCGCAGTCGCGATCTTCGACATCAACGAGGAGCAGGCGGCCGGGACGGCGGCCGGCCTCGGTGGCGCCGCGAAGTCGATCGGCGTCGGTGTCGACGTGACCGACAGCGCGTCGGTGGACGCGGGCGTTGCCCGTGTCCTCGACGAGCTCGGGGGCCTGCACGTGATCATCAACAACGCCGGCATCACCCGGGACAACCTGCTCTTCAAGCTCTCCGAGGACGACTGGGACGCGGTGATGAACGTGCATCTCAAGGGCGCGTTCCTGATGAGCAGGGCAGCCCAGAAGACGTTCGTCGAGCAGAAGTACGGCAAGATCCTCAACCTTTCGAGCGTCTCGGCCAACGGCAACCGCGGTCAGGCGAACTACTCGGCCGCGAAGGCCGGCGTCCAGGGCTTCACTCGCACCCTCGCGCTCGAGCTCGGCCCGTTCGGCGTGAACGTGAACGCGATCGCGCCGGGCTTCATCGCCACCGAGATGACCGACGACACCGCGCGCCGGCTCAAGATCGATGTCGAGGAGTTCCGCAAGCTGAACGCCGAGGCAAACCCGGTCCGCCGGGTCGGCTTCCCCGAGGACATCGCAGCGGCAGCGGCGTTCCTCTGCAGTGACGAGGCGTCGTACATCACCGGCCAGACACTGTATGTCGACGGTGGTGCCAAGATCTGAGATTTACGCCTGTGCACGTGAGAAATACCGCAACACCCAGGGGGCCTGCCTTGAACGGCTGGCCCCCTGGGTCATGCTTGGCCGCATGATTGCTCGTCCTCCCGCCACGCCCGTCCGTCCTCGTCGGCTCCGCGCCGGTGCCGTGATCGCCCTCGGGCTGGCGGCGAGTCTTGCGATCGCAGGCTGCGGCGGCAGCAGCACCCCGAGCTCCTCGGCAACCCGCCCGCAGTCACAGCCGACCCAGGGTGGCACCAGGCTCGCTGCGGTCTGGCCGCTGACCGGACTTCCGGCTCCGAACGCGACGCCGACCCACCCGGTGATGATCGTGAAGATCGACAACACCGCAGCCAGCCAGCCGCAGTACGGGCTCGGCGAGGCCGACATGGTCGTGGAGGAGCTGGTCGAGGGCGGGATCACCCGACTCGCCACGATGTTCTACTCCCAGCTCCCGAAGAAGGCCGGTCCGGTCCGCTCGATGCGGGCCTCTGACATCGGCGTGGTCACCCCGACCCACGCGGTGCTCGTCGCCAGCGGCGCTGCTCCGTCGACCTACGCCCGCCTCGCCCAGGCGCACGTGAAGTACTACCTGATGGGCTCGCCCGGCGTGAGCCGCGACGTGAACGACCCGGAGCACGACTTCCTGCACAGCGTCTTCGCGGACCTGCCTGTCCTCGCCCGCTCGATCAAGGCGACGCCGATCGTGCCGGCGAGCTACCTGCCGTGGGGCCCTGAGTCCTCCTTCACCGGCGTGGCTGCGGCGCGCAGGATCGCCGTGAAGTTCAGCGGGTCGAGCACCACGCATTTCCTCTACGACCTGGCGACGAAGAAGTACCTGAACACCAACACCCATGCCAAGCGTGGAGACCAGTTCAAGGCCGACTCGGTGTTGGTCCTGCGGGTCCGTGAGGGCAACGCGGGCTACCGCGACCCGGCCGGCAACCCGGTCCCCGAGACGCTGTTCTTCGGCACCGGCACGCTGATGCTCTTCCACGACGGCCAGGTCATGCGCGGCACCTGGAGCAAGACCAAGCGGGACTCTCCGCTGGTGCTGACCACGGCGGCCGGTGCGATGAAGGTCCCGGCCGGACACATCTGGATCGAGCTTCTTCCGGTGACCACCGCAGGCGGGTCGATCAGCTACGCCGCCCGGTGACCGTGAACCCGTGATCCTCAGCCGGGCAGCAGGTCCTCGGGATCGGGCAGCGTGACGCCACTCTCGACCAGGGACCGCAGGCCGGCCAGGATGAACGCGATCGCGGTCTCGACCTGAGCCACGGCTGCCTTGGGGTTCGTTGCGGTGCTGACGCTCTCGCCTGCGGCCGACATGGCGCCGAAGAAGATCCGGCTGAAGGTCTCCAGCATGTCCTCCGACACCTCGACCGTGGAGAGCTCGAGGACCGAGCGCACCATGTCCTGGACCAGCCCGAAGCTGGAGCGTTCCTCCTGTGCGCGGAACCGCTCGTAGCCCAGGACGGCCGGGCCCTCCTGGATCACCACCCGCTGGTAGCCCGCGTCCTGGACGATCTCCATGAATGCGCGCAGGCCGATCAAGGCCTTCTCCCACGGATCACGCGAACCCTTGAGGGCCTTGCGGATGTGCTTCGACGCGTCAGCCTCGAGCTTCTCGAAGACGGCCTCGAAGACCTCCTGCTTGCCGCTGAAGTGGTGGTAGAGCGCTCCCTTGGTGACCCGGGCACCACTCACGATCGCGTCCAGGCTGGTGGCGGCGTACCCCTGGCTGGTGAAGAGCTTGGCCGCCTCGTCCACCAGGGCCCGTTTCGTGGTCGCGGAGTACTGCTGGCGCCGGGAGACGCTCGCCACATGGGGCACTTTGGGCACCTTCGGCAGCGTCGAGCGGAGCTTCTCGGCCGGTGAGCGGGGAGACATCCGGTCAGTCTAGGACCGAGGAGTCGCGTGTGTGGGAGACGTCACGGTGCCGGAAATTGCCTGGGCACTTTCGCCTGCATACTCTGAGTACGTACCAACGGTATGTGAATGAAAGGATGTGGACCATGACCTGGAACGCTTTCCATCACCGTGGGGAGATCCTCCAAGCCGTTATCGACACCGCTGACGCTCGTCTCGACGGGGCCCTGCCCACCGACGTCGCCGGAGTCTCCGAAACCTTCCACGACGAGCTCGACCTGATCGCTGCGCTGACCCTGAAGTGGCACGCGCGCCTGTCGGGCAACATCGAACGAGAGCTGATGGTCCAGCCGCTGGACCTGGAGGCCGCGATCACGAACGCCTGGCGCCGCACGAGTCTGGAGGCGCCAGGGATCCGGATGATCATCGACCGCTACACCGAGTCCCCGAGTGACCCGGAGATGGCGTCGGCGCTCAACCGCGCGCAGGAGAAGGAGTGGCTCAAGCTCGCCGCCGCTGCCGGTCTTGCCAATGACGAGAGCCGTTCGGCCGCACGTGCGGGCCGGCGGGTCACCGAGCAGGCGCGGGCCGGAACCCCGGTCGCGGTGCCCACGAACGTCGACACTGCGGGATCTCCCTCCCTGGTCGACCGGATCCGGGCGGTTCTCGCCGCCTGATCCAACTCCCATGACGATCCCCGGGCCTCTCCCTCCCTCTTGTAGGCCCGGGGATTCGTCATGTCTGGTGCCGATCACCGCATCTCGGCAAGCTCGGTGACCGGGGGTGGGGATTCGTGACGTCCGGCTCGGGGTGCGGTGGCACGATGAGGGCATGGAGCCCGTCGCAGGCAGTCTCTTGGTGGCAGCGCCGTCGATGGATGATCCGAACTTCGCGCGCACGATCGTGCTGCTCCTCGATGCCGGCCATGACGGTGCTCTCGGTGTGGTGCTGAACCGGCCCACCGAGCTCGAGGTCGCCGAGGTGCTCGCACCGTGGGCCGACGTCGTCTCCGGCCCGGACGTCCTCTTCGCCGGTGGCCCGGTCGAGACGGACAGCGCGCTGGCGGTGGCCCGGGTCGAGGACGACGAGGAGCCGGTCGGCTGGCGTCGTGTCTTCGGCTCGACCGGGCTGGTCGACCTCGACGTACCGGTCGAGATCCTGGCCACGGCGGTGTCGTCGTTGCGGATCTTCGCCGGGTACTCCGGTTGGTCGTCGGGGCAGCTCGAGGACGAGATCGCGCAGGGCGCCTGGTACGTCGTGCCGGCTCAGCCGCAGGACCCGTTCGCCGACGATCCGACGGGCCTGTGGGCGGCCGTCCTGCGCCGTCAGGGCGGACAGCTCGCGATGCTGGCGACGATGCCGTCCGAGCCCACCCTCAACTGAGGGAATCGTGCGTCGATCGGGCTAGGATGCCCGGATGGACGGCCAGCGGACAGCGGGATTCGGGACGGATGTCCTTGAGGACGTACGCCTCGATGAAGAGCGCGTCACCACGGACAACGGCGACCACGAGCGGTTCTCGCACTACGTGCCCAAGGACAAGCTCACCGAAGCCATGGTCAACGGCACGCCGGTGATCGCGTTGTGCGGCAAGGTCTGGGTGCCCAGCAGGGACCCGCAGAAGTTCCCGGTGTGTCCGGACTGCAAGGAGATCTGGCAGAGCATGTCCGAAGGCGGTCCAGACGGCGGTTCGGAAGGCGGTCCCGGGTGAACGCTCGCACCGACCGCATCGGTGCCCGACGTTCGGTGGTCGCACTCGCGACGCTTGCCCTGACGGTGTCCTCGGTCCTGCTCGGCTCGCCCGCGCACGCCGGCGTCGTCGCAACCCACCCGCGACGCTGCGTGGCCGGCGCCGGCGCTCGCGCGCGCGGCCCCGGGGCCTTCGCGCACGCAGACACCTCGATCAGTACGGCGACCAAGCACCGGGTCGCTGCGCAGTTGCGCGACCTGGGCCGGTCAGGACCGGCCGCGCGCACCGCTGCCGTGGTTCCCGGGGTGCTCCCGTCGCACATCTACGTCACCGTGCGCATCCACATCATCCGGGGGACGCACCGGGGTGACCGCCGGGTCAGCCGGACGTTGGCGCGTTACACCTTCAGGACCCTGCAGGCCGGCTACGCCGGCGCCCAGGACCCGGCGATGACCCCGACAGGGATCGAGTTCTCGCTGGCGTCGATCACGGTGACCCGCAACGACAGCTGGTTCCACGCAACTCCTGGGAGCCGGGCGGAGATCGCGATGGAGCGCAGGCTGCACCGCGGTGGTGGGCGGACCCTCAACATCTACCTGAACGGCGTCCACGACCAGGGTGCCGAGGTCCTCGGGCACGCGCGCTTCCCCTGGCAGCTGGCACGGTCGCCCCGCCTCGACGGGATCGTGATCAACGTTGCCGCGCTGCGCAGCGGACGGGCCGTCGGCTACAACCAGGGCGACACCGTCATCCACGAGTCGGGTCACTGGCTCGGCCTGCTCCATACCTTCGAAGGCGGCTGCGTCGGTCCCGGCGACTACATCGCCGACACGGCGCCCGAGGCCTCACCGAGCTTCAAGTGCGACAAGACCCGGGACACCTGTCCCACCCCGGTGCCCCCCGATGCGAAGCCCGGCGACCCGGCGCCGGCCGCGGTGCCCGATCCGGTCACCAACTTCATGGACTACTCCTACGACAGCTGCATGGACAACTTCACGCCAGACCAGCGAACCCGCATGGTGACCTCGTTCCTTCGCTACCGGGTCGGTCCTTGACCGGACCGAAGGCACCTGGAGAGAACGACGCCCCCGTCCCGCTCGACAAGCTCTCCCCGGCCTATCCCGCGCGCGCAGCCTGGGGGACCGCCACGAGGTTGCGTGCCTGGCAGACCGAGGCGATCGGGCAGTACTTCCAGACCACGCCGCGCGACTTCCTGACGGTCGCGACACCGGGTGCCGGCAAGACCACGTTCGCCCTCACGATCGCGGCCGAGCTGCTCGGTCGCCGGATCGTCGACCGGATCACGATCGTCGCGCCGACCGAACACCTCAAGACCCAGTGGGCCCAGGCCGCGGCACGAGTCGGCATCCCGATCGATCCGGCGTACTCCGGGGGCAAGGGCAAGACGAGTGCGGACTTCGTCGGGATCGCCGTCACCTATGCCGGTGTCGCCACGAACCCGCTGGCGCACCGCATCCGCACCGAGCGCTCCCGGACGCTGGTCATCCTCGACGAGATCCACCACGCGGGTGACGCGCTGTCGTGGGGGGAGGCCGTGCGCGAGGCGTTCGAGCCGGCCCGGCACCGTCTTGCCCTGACCGGTACGCCGTTCCGCTCGGACATCAACCCGATCCCGTTCGTGACCTATGCGCCCGGCGACGACGGCATTCCGCGTTCGCTCGCCGACTTCACCTACGGCTACGGCCACGCCCTGCGTGACCACGTCGTTCGGCCGGTCCTGTTCTGGGCGTACGGCGGGGACCTGCAGTGGCGCACCCGCGCTGGCGACGAGATCTCGGCGCGTCTTGGTGAGCCCCTGACCAAGGACCTCGCTGCGCAGGCACTGCGGACGGCGCTCGACCCCGGGGGCGCCTGGATCGGTGCCGTGCTCAAGGCCGCCGATCGCCGGCTCTCCGAGGTGCGTAAGAACGTTCCGGATGCCGGCGGCCTGGTGATCGCCAGCGACCAGGACTCGGCGCGCGCCTACGCTGCCGTGCTCGCCGCGATCGCGGGTGAGAAGCCGACCGTGGTGCTCTCGGACGAGAAGGCGTCCTCGAAGCGGATCGAGAAGTTCGCCGCCGGGAACGGTCGCTGGATGGTGGCGGTCCGGATGGTCTCCGAGGGCGTCGACGTCCCGCGTCTCGCCGTCGGGGTCTACGCGACCACGATCTCCACACCGCTCTTCTTCGCCCAGGCGGTCGGTCGCTTCGTGCGCGCCCGGGCGCGCGGCGAGACGGCGTCGGTGTTCCTTCCGTCCGCTGCCTCGTTGCTCACCTTCGCCTCGGAGCTGGAGGTCGAGCGGGACCACGTGCTCGGTCGCAGGATCACCGACGAGGGCGACATCTTCGCGGCCGAGGACGCGTTGATGGCCCAGGCACAGGCCGGTGAGTCGGCCTCCGCCGACGAGGCGCTGGTCCCGTTCGAGGCACTCGGGTCCCAGGCCACCTTCGCCCACGTCCTGTACGACGGCGCCGAGTTCGGTCACGCGGGCGAGGTGCACGTCGGCTCGGAGGAGGAGATGGACTTCCTCGGCATCCCCGGCCTGCTCGAACCGGACCAGGTGCGCAGCCTGCTCCAGCACCGCCAGAAGCAGCGCCGCGACATCGATGCAGATCGTGCCGTCCTCCGGGCCGCCGAGGGCGGATCGGGTCAGGACGAGTCGGACGTCGCAGCGCACGAGCGACTGGCGATCCTGCGGCGTGAGCTCAACGGACTGGTCTCGGCCTGGAACCACCGGACGGGTCAACCGCACGGCGTGACCCACGCTGCGCTGCGCAAAGACTGTGGCGGTCCGGCGGCGGCCGTGGCGACAGCGGCCCAGCTGCAGGCCAGGATCGACAAGGTCCGGGAGTGGGCAGCGCGCAAGAGCAGTTGAGGCGCGACCTCAACCACCCGAAGCCGCGACCAGGGGCAGTACCCGGTAGGGCACCTGGGTCGCCAGGGCGATGACGGTGGAGGACCGGACGATCCCGGCGTGGGCCAGGGCCCGGTCGATCACCGTCTGCAGGTCGGCGTTGGTCCGCGCGACGACCCGGCACCACAGATCCCCGGCGCCGGTGATCGTGGCGACCTCGAGGACCTCGGGGATGCCGGCGAGGTGCTCGCCGACGACGTCGTGCCCGACGCCCTGACGGATCTCCAGGGTCAGGAACGCGGTCACCGCGAAGCCGATCGCGGCGGGATCGACCTGTGGCCCCCAGCCGGTGACGACGCCGGTGCGCTCGAGGCGCTCGAGGCGAGCGGTGATCGTTCCTCGCGCCACGCCGAGTCGACGCGAGGCTTCGAGGGCGCCGATGCGCGGCTCAGCAGTGAAGAGTTCGAGCAGCCTGACGTCCAGATCGTCCATGCCGACACTCCTTAGTGCGCAATCTGCTCAGTATCTTGTTCGAGTGTTGCACAGATTGCCCTATCAGCGGAGGCTGGACCCATGACGACCTCACTGACCATGGACGAGCTCAAGGCCGATCTGACCCTGGAGCAGCTGCACCAGCTGGTCGGTCTGGTCGAGTACGACGCCGGGGGAGACGTCTTCCCGGTCACCGGCTGGGACGCGATCGTGTTCGTGGTCGGCAACGCCACCCAGGCGTCCGCCTACTACCAGTCGGCGTGGGGCATGGAGCTGGTCGCCTACAGCGGGCCCGAGAACGGCAACCGCGACCACAAGGCCTACGTGCTGAGGTCGGGATCGATCCGGTTCGTGATCACAGGCGCTGTCGACCCCGACAGCCCGCTGGCCGACCACCACCGGCGCCACGGCGACGGTGTCACCGACATCGCGCTGGAGGTGCCCGACGTGGATGTCTGCATCGCCCAGGCCCGGTCAGCCGGCGCGAGGATCCTGGTCGAGCCCGAGACGCAGGTCGACGAGTGGGGATCGGTGCGGGTCGCGGCCATCGCGACGTACGGGGAAACCCGGCACACGCTGGTCCAGCGCACCGTCGACGGTCGGACCTACGCCGGCCCGTACCTGCCTGGCTACGTCGCCCGCACGTCGACGATGACGCCGCGCACAGGCCAACCTCGCCGCATCTTCCAGGCGCTCGACCACATCGTCGGCAACGTGGAGCTCGGAGCGATGGACCAGTGGGTCTCGTTCTACAACCGGGTGATGGGCTTCGTGAACATGGCCGAGTTCATCGGGGACGACATCGCGACCGA
>NZ_JAOPXI010000152.1 GCF_025965215.1 Marmoricola sp. | reverse complement strand
ACCCGGTTGCCGTTGTCGTCGATGCGGCCGGGGCCGGTCGAGACGACCATGCCCTCCTGCGGCTTCTCCTTGGCGGTGTCCGGGATGACCAGGCCGGAAGCCGTGGTCTGCTCGGCTTCGAGGGGCTGCACGAGGATGCGATCCTCGAGGGGCTTGATGTTGACCGACACGTTGTCGACCTCCACTTTCACACTTCGTTGGGGTAGATCACGTTTGTCGCCTGCAGTCTCGGCACGCCGTCGCGGGGGTCGTGACTCGAATACAGACGCTGGCACACTCACGGGGAGAGTGCCAGCCACGAACTTAGCACTCGCCCCCAACGAGTGCCAACGGGGGTCGGCAGGGCGTGCATCGGGCCTTCCTCGGCGTCGGCCATGATGTGCGCGTGGACCTCGACGCCTTCCGGTGGCTGCTGACCGACCCGGGCCAGCGCCTTCTCGACCGGGCAGTCGACGCCGGCGAGGACCCGCTGCGGGCAAGCGCCGCCCTGCGGCGCGAGGGCACCGCGGAGCACGTGGCGGCCGCGCTCACCCAGGCGTCCCTGCGTCGCCGTGCGGTCGAGAAGTTCGGCGAGGACGCCCGGCGGATGTACTTCACGCCCGAGGGCCTGGAGCAGGCGACCCGACGCCCGGTGGCGCGACACCGGGCGGCGCGACTGCACGCCGCGCAGGCGACCTCGCTGATCGACCTGGGCTGCGGGATCGGCGGCGACCTGCTCGAGGTGGCCGCTGCGGGCATCACCGCGGCCGGGATCGATCTGGACGCGGTCCGCGTCGAGGTGGCCCGCGCCAACCTCGCCGCCCTCGGTCTCGGCGGCGCTGTCAGCGTGGCCGATGCCACCACGGTCGACCACAACGCGTTCGACGTCGCGTTCGCCGATCCCGCCCGGCGTTCGGCGCGCGGTCGGACGTTCAGCGTCGACGACTGGACGCCATCGTGGTCCTTCGTCCTCGACCTGCTGGGCCGCGCTGCCTGCGTCAAGGTCGCGCCGGGTATCGACCACGACCTGGTCCCGGACGGAGTCGAAGCCGAATGGGTCAGCGACCGCGGCGAGGTCAAGGAGGCAGCCCTGTGGTCGGGCGCCCTGGCCTCGGTACGCCGTCGTGCGACCGTGATCGGTGAGGGCGGGCTGGCCACGCTGACCGACGAGGACACGCCGCCTCCGGAGGACGGCGCGGCCCAGGTTCGCCCGGTCGGCGGATTCCTGTACGAGCCCGACGGCGCCGTGATCCGGGCGGGCCTGGTGACCGCCGTGGCCGCGGGAGTCGACGGCGGACTCATCGACGAGCACATCGCGTACGTGACCGCGGACGCCGCGTTCCGGACCCCGTTCGCCCGCTCCTACCGGGTTGTCGAGGAGCTGCCGCAGCGGGAGAGGCAATTGCGGGCGGCCCTGCGCGAACGCGGCATCGGACGCCTGGCGATCAAGAAGCGCGGCGTGGCCGTCGTACCCGAGGAGCTGCGCAAACGGCTCGCCCTTACCGGGGACTCCGAGGGCACTATCGTGTTGACCCGGGTCGCCGGCAAGGGCGTCTGCCTGCTGGTCGAGCCGTTCTGACTACTTCCACACCTTCACGTAGTCGATGCTCATGGTCGCCGGAATCGGAGCCCGGCCGTCGTACTCGTTGCCGGCCCCGCCGAGGCCCTGGGTGAAGGCCATGATGTAGGCCTTCTGGAAGGCCGAGTCCCCGGAGGTGTTGATCAGGCAGGTGTTGCCGTTGACGAACACGACCAGCTTGGTGGGCGTCCACTCGAGTGCGTAGGTGTTCCACTGGCCGCGATTCGCGGAGCAGTTCCAGGCCGTGTTCAGTCCCGGCTGGGCGCCGCCTGCGTCGGCGCTGTAGTGCAGGAACGGGACCGCCAGCGACGGGTACACCGAGTAGGTCTCCGCGACGTCGATCTCACCCGCGTAGGGCCACACGGTGTTGTAGGAAACCCGGTCGTCCGGCCACAGCCAGAACGACTCCTGGAGGCCCGGGAAGGTGGTCGCGGTGCTCTTGATGCGAGCCTCGAACCGGCCGTACTGCTGGCTGAACGTGCGGTACGTCATCACGCCGCCGCCGACGTAGTTCGTCGGCCCGCTCATGCCACCGAAATCGCAGGAGACCGGCGTCGTGACCTTGTGGACCGTCAGGTTGAGGCTGCCGTTGGCGACGCCGATGGTCGACGGGGCGTCGGCATAGCAGGCGTGCGCCGCCTGGGTGCCGAGCGCAAAGTCCGTCTGCGGAACCCAGACCGCCCGGTCCAGGGTGGTGCCGCTGAATTCGTCGTCGAAGGTACAGGACCAGGGAGTCCCGTCAGCCTTGTACTGGATCGCGCCGCACGCATCGGTTGTCGGAGTCGGCGTCGGCGACGGAGTCGGCAATGGACTGGGCGTCGGCGACGGGGTCGGCGTCGGACTGGGTGTCGGTGTCGGGGACGGAGCCGGCGTCGGACTCGGGGTCGGACTCGGGGTCGGGGTCGGACTCGGCTTGGGCCACCTGACCCGGGCCGCACTGATCGTCACTGTGCGGCTGGAGCTGCCTCCCGCGGTCGCCCTGAGGCGGGTGACCGGAGCCGTGGTCCGCAGGCTTGACCGGTAGGCGCCGTGGTGGATCCTGGCAGTGCCCACGAGCACCCAGTGGCCACCTTTGCGCTGTTCGATGCGGACCACATGGGCGTTGCCGTGCACCCTGCCGGTCACCACGACCTGCCCGGTCTGACGCACTGCCGGCGCGACGAGGGTGACGCGAGCCGATGTTTGCGCCTGCACCGGTGCTGTCACGAGCGCGACCCCGAGCAGGCTCGCCAGCAGCGCGACGACGTACTTCATCTCGACTCCTCCCGTAGGGGAGGAAGACGCGAGCAGTGGTCACCCGATTACGCGATGCGTAGACCCGTCGCCATCGATCGTCCCCAATCGATGAGTCGAGTTTAGGGGCTTATGTCCTATTTGTCCATCTTGTCGGAAAAGCCGGACTTAGCCGAGGAGCTGGTCCAGCCTCTCGTAGCCCTCGCGGATGCCACTCTCCATGCCGCTGGTGACCAGGGCGTCCCGCTCCTCGACCGAGGAGCCGGTGCTGCGGATGGCCAGGCGGGTCCTGCCGTCCGGGAGCGCCTCGAAGCGGGCGATCTCCAGCGCGACGGCGTCAGGCGCGCCGCGGTAGGTGAAAGTCTGGACGATCCGCTCGTTGGTCCGGATCTCGTGGAAGGAACCGTAGAACTCGAACACGTCCTCGCCGCGGCTCGAGGAGTAGGCCCAGCTGCCGCCGTTGCGCGCGTCCCAGTGGCCGACGCGGAACTCCAGGTCCCGCGGGCCGACCCACTTCGCCACCAGGTCGGGATTGACGTGCGCCTCGAACACCCGCTCCGGTGGCGCGTCGAATTCCCGGGTGATCTCGATCCACGGCAGCCCTTCCGGCGCGTGGACGGTCGTTTCGTGTCTGGTGGTCTTCTCTGCCATGGCGTTCATGATGCTCCTCGCTCGGTGTCGGTGAGGTCTTCGGAGAACGTCTCTGAAGTCGTCTCTGGGAACGTCTCTGGCGAGCCCATCGCCTCCAGAACGGCGTCGAGACGACGGAACCGCTCCTCGGCTTGTCGGCGGTAGCGCTCGATCCACTTGGTCATCAGGTCGAACACGTCCGCCTCCAGGTGGACCGGCCGGCGCTGCGCGTCGCGACTGCGACTCACCAGGCCCGCGTCCTCGAGCACCTTGAGGTGCTTCGAGACCGCCTGCAGCGAGACCTGGTACGACGAGCCGAGCTCGCCGACGGTGGCGTCGCCGTCGGACAGCCGGGCGACAATGTCGCGCCGGATCGGATCCGAGAGTGCGCCGAACACCCGCGTGAGCCGGTCGTCCGCCTGGGCCATGGCTTCTCCTTCATAAACCCCTTGGTTGAATAACGGTGGCACCGGCGGGCCTTATTGTCAACCGACTGGTTGCAGATACCTCAGGCGTCGAGCCGGATCTGCTCCGCACCGATGGTCGTGTCCTCGCCGTGCCCGGTGTGGACCACGGTCTCCGGCGGCAGCGTGAACAGCCGCTCGCGGATCGAGTCGAGGATCCGGGCGGGGTCGCTCCACGAACGTCCGGTGGCGCCGGGACCACCGCGGAAGAGCGTGTCACCGGTGAAGACGCAGCCGAGCTCCTCGACGTACAGGCACACGGCGCCCGGGGCGTGGCCCGGGGTGTGCAGCACCCGGAGGACCGTGCCGGCTACGGTGAGCTCCTGGCCGTCGTGCAGGTCGACATCCCACAGCTCGTCGGGGTGGGTCAGCTCCCAGAGTGGCCGGTCCTCGGGGTGCAGCAGGATCGGTGCCCCGACCGCCCTTCGCAGCTCGGGCGCGACCCGGACGTGGTCGTCGTGGGCATGGGTACACACGATCGCGCGCACCGTGCGGTTCGCCACCACGGCCAGGATCGCGTCGAGGTCGTGCGGCGCGTCGATCACCACACACTCGGCATCGTCGCCGATGACCCACACGTTGTTCTCGACCTCGAACGTCTCTCCGTCCAGGCTGAAGGTCCCGCTGGTCACGGCGTGGTCGACCCGCGCCGGCATCAGAGGATCACCACGGAGCGCAGCACCTCGCCGCGGTGCATCTTCTCGAAGGCAGCCTCGATGTCCGAGATGCCGATCTCCTCGCTCACGAAGGCATCGAGATCCAGCCGCCCCTGGAGGTAGAGGTCGACCAGCACCGGGAAGTCCCGCGAGGGCAGGCAGTCGCCGTACCAGCTGGACTTCAACGCACCACCACGACCGAAGACGTCGATCAGCGGGATGTCGGGCACCATCATCTCCGGTGTCGGAACACCGACCAGGACCACGGTGCCGGCCAGGTCCCGGGCGTAGAACGCCTGCTTCCACGTCTCCGGTCGGCCGACCGCGTCGATCACCACATCAGCACCGTTGCCGCCGGTCAGGGCCTGGATCGCAGCGACCAGGTCGATCCCGGTCGAGTTGATCACCTCGGTCGCCCCGAGCTTGCGGGCCCATTCCAGCTTCCGGTCATCGATGTCGACCGCGATGATCGTTCCGGCGCCGGCCAGCGCCGAGCCGGCGACGGCGGCAGCACCGACACCGCCGCAGCCGATCACCGCCACGGACTTCCCACGGCCCACGTTGCCGGTGTTGATCGCCGCACCCAGGCCTGCCATCACACCGCAGCCCAACAGGCCGACAGCCGCCGGCCTTGCCCTCGGGTCGACCTTGGTGCACTGGCCGGCGGCGACCAGGGTCTTCTCGATGAACGCACCCACACCCAGCGCCGGACTCAGCTCGGTGCCATCGACCAGCGTCATCTTCTGGGTGGCGTTGAAGGTCGCGAAGCAGTACCAGGGCTCCCCGCGGTTGCATGCCCGGCAGTCACCGCAGACCGCGCGCCAGTTGAGGACCACGAAGTCCCCCGGCGCGAGATCGGTGACGTCCGGACCGACCGACTCGACCACACCTGCTGCTTCGTGGCCAAGCAGGAACGGGAAGTCGTCGTTGATCCCGCCCTCGCGGTAGTGCAGGTCGGTGTGGCAGACCCCGCAGGCCTGCA
>NZ_JAOPXI010000148.1 GCF_025965215.1 Marmoricola sp. | reverse complement strand
GTGTCCGCCGGTCAGGGCTCTCGAGCCCACACCTGCGGGTCGCTGCATTCGGTGGTTGAGGTGCTCCGGAGCGAGGCACGAGCGGAGGAGCCTCGAAACCTGGTGACCTCGATCACAAAGGTTGCGTCTGACAACCAACTGGTTGCACAATACAACTATGCCGAACCGTAGAAGCACAGCTCAGCTCACTCCTCCTGCCACCTTGCAGGTACCCGGCCAGATGTCGCACCGGGAGATCCTCGGTGCGCTCCGCGGCCTGCTGCTCGCCATGTTCGTGGCGATGCTGTCCAGCACCGTCGTCGACAACGCGCTTCCGCGGATCGTCACCGACCTGCACGGCACCCAGTCCGGCTACACCTGGATCGTGGTGGCCACGCTGCTCGCGATGACTGCCTCGACGCCGATCTGGGGCAAGCTCTCGGACCAGTTCGACAAGAAGACGCTGGTGCAGACGGCACTGCTCATCTACGTCGCCGGCTCGGTGGTCGCCTCCGTCGCCCAGTCGATGGGGGTCCTCATCGCCGCACGTGCCGTACAGGGCCTCGGTGTCGGTGGGGTCACCGCACTCGTCCAGGTCGTGATCGCGTCGATGGTGCCCCCGCGCGATCGTGGCCGGTACTCGGGCTACATCGGTGCCGTGTTCGCGATCGCCACGATCAGCGGCCCGCTCATCGGCGGTGTCCTGGTCGATCTGCCGGGCCTCGGCTGGCGGTCCTGCTTCTTCGTCGGCATCCCGGTGGCGGCCGCGGCCTTCGCGGTCCTGCAGAAGACCCTGCACCTCCCCGTCGTCAAGCGCGACGTCAAGGTCGACTACGTCGGAGCGACCCTGATCGTCGGCGGCGTCTCGACGCTGCTGATCTGGGTCTCCCTGGCCGGCAGCCAGTTCGCGTGGGGCTCGATGACCAGCGTCGCGCTGGTCATCCTCGGGATGGCGATCCTCGCCGTCGCAGTGATGGTCGAGCTGCGCGTCGCCAGCGAGCCGATCATCCCGCCGCACCTCTTCCGCGACCGCACCACGGTGCTGGCCACGCTGGCGAGCGTCTTCGTCGGCGTCGCCCTCTTCGGTGCGACGGTGTACCTCTCGCAGTACTTCCAGATCGCCCGCGGCATGACACCCACGCACGCCGGCCTGATGTCGATCGCGATGGTCGGCGGACTGCTGGTCTCCAGCATCGTGTCCGGTCGGATCATCTCCAGGACCGGCCGGTGGAAGAACCTGCTGGTCGGCGGCATGGTGCTGGTCGTGCTCGGCATCTTCCTGCTCAGCTTCATCGACGAGTCGACGCCACTGGCCGAGGTCGCGCTGTTCCAGGCAATCCTGGGCGTCGGGCTCGGCGCAACGATGCAGAACATGATCCTGGCCGTCCAGAACAACGCGGCCCCTGCTGACCTCGGTACCTCCAGCGCCGTGGTGTCGTTCTTCCGCTCGATGGGCGGTTCCATCGGTGTCTCGGCTCTCGGTGCGCTGCTGGCCTCGCGCGTGGCGAGCTCGGTGCACCACGGCCTGGTGCAGGCCGGGCTCCCGGCGGCCGCGCACCAGAGCAACCAGATCCCGAACGTTCGCAGCCTGCCCGCGACGATCCGTCCGATCTTCGAGCACGCGTTCGGCACCTCGATCGGTGAGCTGTTCCTGGTCTCGACCGCCTTCGCGGTCCTGGCCCTGATCGCCGTCCTGTTCATCAAGGAGGTCCCGCTGCGGACGACGCTGGGCAGCGAACCTGCCGTGGAACCGGAGCTGATGGGATGATGCTGCTCGTGGACGATCTGGCGCGCGACGAGGCGATCCGCGGCCTTGAGCACGAGATCGGCCGCCTGCTACGCCGGGTGCGGCGCGGGCTCGCCGAGCGTGCCACCCAGGTCGATCCCGCGCTGAGCGCGACGTCGTACCCGATGCTCGCGACGCTGGCCGAGTTCGGCCCGCACCGCGCTGCGGACCTCGCTGACATGTTCGCGCTCGACAAGGGCGGGGTCAGCCGGATCGTCCACCAGCTCGTCGATCTCGGCCTGGTCGAGCGCACTCCCGATCCGAACGACGGTCGCGCCTCGATCCTGGCCGCCACCCCGTTGGCCCGCGAGCGGTTGCTGTCGATGGTGGGCAAGCGCCGGGAGGAGTTCGGTGCGCAGATGTCGGGATGGGAGCCGGACGAGATCCGGGAGCTGACGGTGGCACTGGCCCGCCTCAACTCGACCGTTTCGGACTAGATCGGACATAAGTTCCGTACGCTGTGCTGGTGGCCGAGGGGCAGGATGTCGACATCAGCACACAGGCTGGCAGCCTTCTCGACGCCGTCCTGCTGATCAGTTCCGGACTCGACCTGCGTGGCTCGCTCGAGCGGCTCGTCCAGGCGTCGTGCGCGCTGACCGGCGCCCAGTACGGCGTCCTCGGGCTGCTGGACTCGAACGGCATCGTGGCGGACTTCGTGATCCACGGGCTCGACCACGGCGAGATGTCCCAGATCTCCTCCCTTCCCACCTGCGAGGGAGTCCTCGGAGTCGTGATCGAGGACCCGAAGCCACTGCGGCTGAGCAACGTCGCCGAGCACGCGCGGTCGATGGGTTTCCCTGCGAACCACCCGCCCATGTCCTCGTTCCTCGGTGTACCGGTGCGCGTCGAGGGCAAGGTGTACGGCAACCTCTACCTGACCGAGAAGGCCGGGGGTCGCGAGTTCACGCAGACCGACGAGGAGCTGCTCGACGTGCTGGCCCGGGTCGCGGGTCACGTGATCGCGAACGCGCGGATGCACGCCGACACCGAGCAGCGCAACCGCTGGCTCGAGTCCGGCATCGCGATGTCGGAAGCGCTCGCGGACTCCAGGGACCCGCTCGATGCCCTGGCTCTGGTGGCGGCGCACCTTCGTCGCGCCGCAGGTGCCGGTGCGGTCGGAGTCGTCCACACCGACGGGACCGAGATCGAACTGGTGGCCGACGATCGGCAGAACGGGACCGAGATCGACGACACGAACCTCGCCGAGAGGTGGGGTGCGGCGATCAGCACTGCCTGGCTGGAGGGCCGTGCGACCGTGGCGCACCGCGGCGACGGGGTCACCCGGGTCGTCGTACCGATGCCATCGCGCCTGCTGCCGGGCCAGTTCCTGCTCGTCGCCCTGGACGACACGATGCTCGGGGTCGACGGACCCGACCTCGACCTGCTCTCTGCGTTCGCCGACCAGGCCTCGCTGTCACTGGACCGGACCCAGGCGCTGGCCGAGCGGCAGGAGCACATGCTGACCGCCGATCGTGACCGGATCGCCCGCGATCTGCACGACTCGGTGATCCAGCGGCTCTTCGCCACCGCGCTGCAGCTCCAGGGCCTGCGGCGCATCGTGGTCCTCGATGAGGTGCGCGACCGACTCGGCGAAGCCGTCGCAGAGCTCAACACCACCATCCGCGACATCCGTTCGACGATCTTCGAGCTGCGCCATGACGACGGGACCTCGCTGAAGGCCGAGATCCGGGCGTTGGTCAAGGAGTACGTGCCGGTCCTCGGGTTCACGCCGTTCGTGAGGATCCGCGGACCCGTCGACGTCGCCGTGTCCGACGAGGTCTCGCACCAGCTGATGGCCTCGCTGCGTGAAGGGCTGTCCAACGTCGCCCGGCACGCCGAGGCGGACGCCTGCGTGGTCGAGGTGGAGGCCACCGGCGAACGGCTGACCCTCCGGGTCTCGGACAACGGTCGCGGCATCGCCGAGGCCGTGTCCGAGAGCGGCCTGCGCAACGTGCGCCGACGCGCCACCGACCTGGGTGGGCTCTTCCGGATCGTCCCCGAGGATCCCCACGGGACATTGCTCGAGTGGCAGGTCCCACTTCACTGAGTCAGGCCTCCGGCAGCCAGACCTTCTTGGCTACCAGGAGTCCGTCACCGACCGGGAGCAGGACCGGGACGAGCGACTCGTGCTCGCCCACGACGCGGCAGAGCTCGCGGATCGCGATCGTGTCCGGGTCGCGCTGGGCGGGGTCGGCGACCCGGTCGTGCCACAGGGCGTTGTCGAAGACCACGACGCCTCCGGGACGCAGCAGCCGCAGGGCCTCGCCGAGGTACTCCGGGTACTCCTGCTTGTCGCCGTCGGCGAACACCACGTCGTAGTGCCCGTCGGTCAGTCGGGGGAGCACCTCGAGTGCGGCACCCGGGATCAGCCGGACACGCTGCGAGGCGATGCCGGCCTCGGTGAAGGTCTCCTTGGCGAGACGCTGGTGCTCGGCCTCGGTGTCGACGGAGGTCAGCACACCGTCGGGGCGCATGCCGCGCATCATCCACAGGCCTGAGACGCCGGTCCCGGTGCCGATCTCGACGACCGCACGGGCGTCGAGGACCGAGGTCAGGAAGCGGAGGGCGGCGCCGCCACCGGAGCCGATCGGCACGACGCCGACCTCCTCGGCACGGGCGCGAGCGTTCGCCAGGACCGTGTCCTCGGCGACGTACTCCTCGGAGTAGGTCCAGCTCGCGGGCTTCGGTGCGGTGACGATGACGTCCTCCTCGGTACGGCGCGGTCGTGGGTCTGCGATGGGGTGGACTGTACCGCTGAGGACCGGCGACAGGTGGGAACACTTCGGGCCCGGCCGCCGTTCTTGGTGTGTGGGGTCGCGGCACGCGCCCCCTCGCGATTGCTTGCTGACCCTCAGTGGGGTCTCAGCGCGCTCTCACCTTGAGTTCCTAGCGTGGAGGTCCCAGCACCGATGGTTCGTATCCCGAGTACGCGCCGCAGCAAGGAGCCCACCATGAGCCAGCCCACCTCCGCGGCCGCGGCCGCCGGAGTGCCCAGCTGGGACCAGATCGTCGAGGACCACTCCGCGCGGGTCTATCGGCTCGCGTACCGGCTCACCGGTAACCCCCACGACGCCGAGGACCTGACCCAGGAGGTCTTCGTCCGGGTGTTCCGCTCGCTGCACACCTACACCCCCGGGACGTTCGAGGGCTGGATCCACCGGATCACCACCAACCTCTTCCTCGACCAGGCGCGCCGCAAGAGCAAGATCCGTTTCGACTCGCTGCCCGACGACGCCGACAACCGGCTGCCGAGCCCGGTCGCGACCCCGGACGTCGCCTACCTGAACCAGATGTTCGACGCCGACATCGAAGCTGCGCTGGCCGCGCTTCCCCCCGATTTTCGGGCTGCGGTCGTGCTGTGTGACGTCGAAGGGCTGACCTACGAGGAGATCGCCGACGTCCTCGACCTCAAGATGGGCACGGTCAGGTCCCGCATCCACCGCGGCCGGTCGATGCTGCGCAAGGCGCTGTCGCACCGTGCGCCGACCCCCGGTCGGGTCCGGGTCGCCGGTCCCCAGCTGGCAGGGCGGATCTAAGTGATCCTCAAGCTCCACGGGCACATCGGATCGAGCGCTTCGGCGCTCGTGGACGGGCAGCTGTCCCCGGCCGAGGAAGAGCGCGCGTGGAGCCACGTCCTGGGGTGTCCGGGTTGTCGACGGCTGGTCGAGCGCGAGGGCTGGATCAAGCAGCGCCTCGCCGGACTCGCCGCCCCGACGCCGCTCGCCGCCCCGGCCGGTCTCCTCGGCGCCCTGTACGACGTTCACGCCTGGGCGATCGTCGATGAGATCGAACGCCGCTCGACACGTCGGCGCGCTGCGACCGCCTTGGTCGGCGCCGGCTCGGTCGGCCTGGCCGTGATGGCGATGATGACGCTGACCTCGGGTCCCGTCGGCCGGGGTGAGGTTCCTGGCAGGCCCGGACCGGCGATGATCGGCGGCGCGACACCCGTCCGCAACGACCCCGGGACCGGCTTGACCGCGGACATCGAGAACGCCGCCTTCGGCGGTAGGTCAAGATAGGCGTGTGAGCGACACCGAGAACAACGGCGTACCGGCCGAGCAGCCGACGAGTGATGTGACGCCGGGCAATCCGGACGAACCGACAACGCCGTACGAAGCGCAGCCTGCTGCACCGGCCCCGGCTGACGCGCCGCAGCCGCCGGCGTACGGAAGCCCGCTGTACGGGTCCACCTCGGCCTACGGTGCTCCGCCGGCGTACGGCGACCCGACCTACCTGCCTCCGCCGACGTACGGCGCCCCTGCCCCTGGCGTCCAGCCACCCAACCCGTACGCCGTCACGCCGGCCACCGCTCCAGTCCGTCCTTCGGGGTGGATCTGGCCGATCGTTGCCGCGATCGCCCTGGTCGTCGGGCTGATCGGCGGGGCGATCGGCGGATCGCTCGTCGACAACGGGAACAACACCAGCAGCACCGGTACCCCCGACGTCGGGATCCTCAAGCTCCAGCAGCAGTCGGCTCCGCCGCTGGCGGCCGGCAACGCCAGCATCCCGGCCGTCGCGGCCAAGGTGCTGCCGAGCACCGTCCAGATCGTCGCCGAGTACGACCACCGGGCCCAGGGTGCGACCGGGTCGGGCTTCGTCCTGGACCACAACGGCCACGTGATCACGAACAACCACGTCGTCGAGCAGGCGGCCGCCGATAACGGTCCGATCGACGTCATCGACCAGAGCGGTCGGCACATGAAGGCGACGGTCGTCGGCCGCAGCACGGTCTACGACATCGCCGTGCTCAAGGTCGACGGCGCACAGAACCTGCCGCCGGTGTCGATCGGCTCGGCGAACCAGATGCGGATCGGCGAGACCGTCGTCGCGTTCGGCTCACCGCTGGGCCTGTCGGCGACCGTGACCAGTGGCATCATCAGCGCGAAGCGCCGTCCGGTCACGACCGGTGACGGCAGCGATGCCTCCTACATCAGCGCGGTGCAGACCGACGCAGCCATCAACCCGGGCAACTCGGGTGGCCCGCTGGTCGACCTGCAGGGCCAGGTGATCGGCGTCAACTCGGCGATCGCCACGGTCGGGTCGTCGAGCTCCGGCAGCCAGTCGGCCAACATCGGCGTCAGCTTCGCGATCCCGATCGAGCAGGTCCTCGTCACCGCCAACCAGATCCTCAAGACCGGCAAGGCCGAGTACCCGGTGATGGGCGTGACGGTGCGTGGCAACGCCGCAGGCACGGGAGCCGTCGTCCGCAGCATCACCGCCGGCACTCCCGCGGCCTCCGCAGACCTACGGATCGGTGACCTGATCACGAAGGTCGACGGCCTGCCGGTGACGGGGTCGATCGACGTCGTCGTCGCGGTCCGGACCCACCAGCCGGGCGAGCAGGCGACCCTGACGATTGAACGCGGAGGTAGGACGTTCGATGTCAGGATCGGCCTGATCGGCAAGACGGGGTGAGCGGAGACGCGTCAGCGGATCCGCTCGATGGTCATCGAGCAGCGAGCGCCGAAGCGAGGAACGAGCTCGGCGACCGAGTGTGTCGAGATGTCGGCGCGCGCAGAGCCGACCTCACGTCGCCTCGGCGTCGTACGGCGGCCGCTCGTCCGGTCCCAGCTCCGGACCACCGCGGAGCACCGTCGTCCTCGCGGCGTCGGCGGTGTCCTCGGCATCGATCGCCTCGAGGATGTGCTTGCGGATCGCGACCCGCGGGTCGAGGTCGGTGAGCCTGAGGTTCGCGTACTCCGGGCCGAGCTCCTTGCGAAGGTCGGCCTGCGCCGACTCGGCGAAGGAGCGGAGGTGTCGCACCATCCTGCCGGCCTGGCGGGCGTAGTCGGGGAGCCTGTCGGGACCGAAGACGATGAGCGCGACCACGAGGATCACGGCCATCTCGGGCAACCCGACTCCGAACATGGTGCGAGTCTAGGTCCTGCTTCGAACCCTCAGAACTTCGACGACGGCGTCAGGCCGAGCTGCATGCCGGCCAGACCGCGGCCGCGGCCGGCAAGGTCGCGCGCCATCGCCCGCAGAGCCAGCGCAGCCGGCGAGGTCGGGTCGGACTCGACGACCGGCTTGCCCGCGTCGCCGCCTTCGCGCAGCGAGATGTCCAGCGGGACGTCGGCCAGGACCGGGACGTCGTAGCCGAACCGCTGGCTCAGGGTCTTGGCCACGCGTGCACCACCGCCGGACCCGAAGATCTCCAGGCGGTGCTCCTTGCCCTCGGGTGTGCAGTGCGGGCAGGCCAGGTAGCTCATGTTCTCCACGACGCCGATGACCCGCTGGTGCATCATCGAGGCCATCGTGCCGGCACGCTCGGCCACCTCCGCAGCAGCTTCCTGCGGAGTGGTCACGACGATCACCTCGGCGCTCGGAAGGTGCTGGCCGAGCGAGATCGCGACGTCGCCGGTCCCGGGCGGAAGGTCGAGGAGCAGCGCGTCCAGGTCGCCCCAGTAGACGTCGGCGAGCATCTGGACCAGCGCCCGGTCGAGCATCGGGCCACGCCACGCGACCACCTGGTCGCGTCGCGGCTTGAGCATCCCGATCGAGATCACCGAGACGCCGCTCGCAGTGGGCACCGGCATGATCAGGTCGTCGACCTGGGTGGGCCTGGTGTCGGCGATGCCGAACATCGCCGGGATCGAGTGGCCGTAGATGTCGGCATCGATCACACCGACCTTCAGCCCCTCGGCGGCCAGGCCGAGCGCCAGGTTGACCGTGACCGAGGACTTGCCCACACCACCCTTGCCCGAGGCGATCGCGTAGACCTTGGTGAGCGAGTCGGGGCGGCCGAAGGGGATCTCACGCTGGGCCTGGCCCCCCGAGAGGATCTCCTTGAGGCCGGCGCGCTGCTCGGCGGTCATCACGCCTAGGTCCAGGTCGACCGCGGTGACGCCGGGCACCGTGGAGACCGCAGCGGTGACGTCGCGGGTGATCGTGTCCTTGAGCGGGCAGCCCGCCACGGTGAGCAGCACCCGCACGGCGACCATGCCGGTGTCGTCGATGTCGACGGATTCGACCATGCCGAGCTCGGTGATCGGGCGCTTGATCTCGGGGTCGTTCACAGTCGCCAGGGCAGCCTGGATCTGCTCGAGGACAGGGGTGTTCATGGGGCCAAGCCTACGTCGTGGCGGAGGTCCTCCTTCCCGCCGGTCGGCTCAGGACCGATGATCCTCGTCACCCGAGAGTGCCTTCTCGGCGTCGGCATCGGTGTCGTGGTCGTCCTCGCGCTGGCCGAGCTCGGCGAGCAGCCCGCGCAGCTCGGAGCGGAGGAAGTCGCGGGTCGCGACCTCACCCAGGGCCATCCGTAGCGACGCGACCTCGCGGGCCAGGAACTCCATGTCGGCGTGCCCGCGGGCGTTGGCCTGGCGGTCCTGCTCGGTCATCACCCGGTCGCGCACCTCCTGACGGTTCTGCGCGAGCAGGATCAGCGGAGCGGCGTACGACGCCTGCAGGCTGAGCATCAGGGTCAGGAAGATGAACGGGTAGTTGTCGAACCGCGAGCCGGACGGCGCCAGGACGTTCCAGCCGACCCAGAAGACGACGAACAAGGTCATGTAGATCAGGAAGCGGGCCGTCCCCATGAACCGGGCGAACTGCTCGGCGAAGGAGCCGAACCGGTCCTGGTCGACTGCCGGCCGGCGTACCAGGGACCGGCCGACGATGGAGCGACGGACGTCCTGGGGCTGGTCGAGGCGGGCCCGGGCGCGTTCTTCGACCTTCTTGTCGGCGGCCTTCTTCTCCGCGACGCGCTTGTCCATCGGACGCCGGTCGGGCTTGCGGACATCAGGGGTCATCACGGCTCACACCTGGCCGATCTTGCGGTCGCGCCAGCCGTCCGGCAGCAGGTGGTCGAGCAGGTCGTCGACGGTGACCGTGCCGATCAGGCGACCCTCGTCGTCGACGACGGGTGCGGCGACCAGGTTGTACGTCGCCAGGAAGGTCGCGACGTCCTCGAGGGTCGCGTCGGCGTGCAGGTAGTCCAGGCCCTTGTCCAGGACACCCGCGACGAGCTCGGATGGCGGTTCGCGGAGCAGCCGCTGGATGTGGGCGACGCCGATCAGCTTGCCGGTAGGCGTCTCGAGCGGCGGCCGGCACACGTAGACCAGGGCCGCCAGGGACGGGGTCAGCTCCTCGCTGCGGACCCGGGCCAGCGCCTCGGCCACGGTGGCGTCGGGGGAGAGGATCACCGGCTCCGGCGTCATCATGCCGCCGGCGGTCTCCTCGCCGTAGGAGAGCAGTCGGCGCACGTCGGCGGCCTCGTTGGGCTCCATCAGCTCGAGCAGGCGGGCAGCGGTCTCGGGCGGAAGGTCGGCGATGAGGTCGGCGGCGTCGTCGGGCGACATCTCCTCCAGGACGTCGGCGGCCCGCTCCTGGCTCAGATACGCCAGGATCTCGACCTGGTCCTCCTCGGGCAGCTCCTCGAGGACCTCGGCCAGGCGCTCGTCGTCGAGCGCGGCGACGACCTCGCTGCGCCGCTCCGGCGGGAGCTCGTGGATCACGTTCGCGGCGTCGGCCGGCTTGAGGTCGGCGAGTGCAGCGATCAGGTGGGTGGTGCCCTGGTTGGCCTCGCGGACGTGCAGTCCCTCGACGTCGGCCCACTCGACGACATGGGTCTGGCCACGCCGTCGGAATCCCTTGGAGTGCTCCTGCAGTGCCACGCGGGACAGGACCCAGTCGCGGGTGCGCGCCTGCTCCATCGCGACGTCGAAGACCAGGCCCTCGACGCCGCTGCTCTTGACCCTGACCTTGCGGTCGAGCATCTGGCCGATCACGAGGGTCTCGGCGGCCCGCAGCTCGAAGCGGCGCATGTTGAGCAGCCCGGTGGTGATCACCTGGCCGGAGTCGATGTTGGTGACCCGGGTCATCGGTGCGAAGACGCGTCGGCGTCCGAACACCTCGACGACCAGACCTTCCACCCGCGGCTGGCGCACGTCGGCCCGGAGCACCACCACGACGTCGCGGACCTTGCCGACCTGGTCTCCCTGGGGGTCGAACACCGGCAGCCCGGCGAGGCGGGCTGCGAAGATGCGGGTCGGTGTCGTGCTCACGAGGTTCAAGCCTAACGGGGTTTCGGCTCGGCCGGGCCGTCGCGAGCGTCGACACGCTGAGTGCCTCGCAAGGCCGAGGAGGGAGGCGATGCGCCAGCATCGT
>NZ_JAOPXI010000146.1 GCF_025965215.1 Marmoricola sp. | reverse complement strand
CGCTCGGAGCAGGACCTGCTCGACATCCGCAACTTCGGTGCGAAGTCGATCGACGAGGTCAAGGCGAAGCTGGTCGAGATGGGTCTGTCCCTCAAGGACAGCGCACCCGGCTTCGACCCGGCCACCGCCCTGGCGGCGTACGACGATGACGACGACTCGTTCGTCGAGGACGAGCAGTACTGATCTGATCGGGTCATCGAGCTTGCCGGGATGCGTCTCGACAAGCTCGATGACCGGGACCAACCAAGCACCATCTATCCCGGTACCTGATACGGCCGGGGAGAATCGAGAGAAGAGATGCCCGCTCCGAAGAAGGGTGCCCGCCTCGGCGGCAGCCCGGCCCACCAGCGCCTGATCCTGTCGAACCTGGCCACCGCCCTGTTCGAGCACGGCCGGATCACCACCACCGAGGCCAAGGCGCGCACGCTGCGTCCGCTCGCCGAGAAGCTGATCACCAAGGCGAAGAGGGGCGACCTGCACAACCGTCGCGAGGTCCTCAAGACCGTGCGCGACAAGTCGGTCGTCCACACCCTGTTCACCGAGATCGCTCCGACGTTCGCCGAGCGTCCCGGCGGCTACACCCGGATCACCAAGCTCGGTCCGCGCAAGGGTGACAACGCGCCCATGGCCGTGATCGAGCTCGTGACCGAGGCGTACAAGCCGTCGGCGCCGAAGCCCAAGAAGGCACGTGCCGAGGTCGCAGGCGCGAAGTCTGAGACCGTTGAGACGGCGACCGCCGAGACGGCGGCCGTCGAGTCTGAGACCGACGAGACGGCGGCCGTGGAGACGGAGGCCGTCGAGACCGAGTCCGCTGAGACCGCTGCTCCGGTGGCCGAGGACGAGGTCGCTGACGTCGAGGTGGCCGAGTCCGCCGACGAGGCGCCCGAAGCCTGAGGCTTCCGCTCCAGCAACGAAGGTCCGTCACCCTCACCGGTGGCGGACCTTCTGCCTCCCTACTGGAAGACTGACCGGGTGCGACTCCGGATCGACCTCTCCTACGACGGCACCGATTTCAACGGGTGGGCCATCCAGCCGGGCCGGCGCACGGTCCAGGGCGAGCTCGAGGCGGCGATGGACACGGTCCTGCGGACCAGCGGCACCAGACTGACCGTCGCCGGTCGGACCGATCGCGGGGTGCACGCCCGGGGGCAGGTCGTGCACGTCGATCTCGATGAGGAAGCACTGGCCCAGGTCCCCGGCCGCGGGGTTCAGGCTCCGGTCGATGCGCTGCTGCGTCGGGTCAACGGGGTCGCGGGGCGCGACGTGCGCATCCACCGGGTCAGGCAGGCACCCGAGGGCTTCGACGCGCGGTTCAGCGCGATCTGGCGGCGTTACGCCTACCGGATCGCGGACGATCCGAGCATGGTCGACCCGCTGCGCCGCAGCCACGTGGTCGCCTGGCCGCGCCCGCTCGACGTGGGCGCCATGAACATGGCGGCGGCAGAGCTGGTCGGTCTCAACGACTTCGCGTCGTTCTGCAAGCGCCGCGAAGGCGCGACCACCATCCGCACGCTGCTGGACCTGCGCTGGGAGCGCATCGACGGCATCCTGGTGGCTGAGGTCCGCGCCGACGCGTTCTGCCACAGCATGGTCCGGTCGCTCGTCGGCTGCCTGGCTGTGGTGGGCGAGGGTCGCAAGCAGCCCGGATTCGCTCGCGAGGTGATGACCTCGAAGACCCGGCACCCCGGTGTAGCGGTCGCACCGGCGCATGGCCTGACGCTCGAGGAGGTCGGCTATCCGCCGGATGAGGAGCTTGCGGTGCAGGCCGCGCTCTCCCGCACCAAGCGGATGCTGCCCAGCGGCGAGCCGGACCAGCACGACGACGATGACGAGTGATCAGATCCCGCTGAGGTAGGCGTGCACGAGCGGGACCACCGAGGAGCCTTCCCCCGACGCAGCCGCGACCCGTTTCATCGAGCCGAACCGAACGTCGCCGACGGCGAAGATGCCGGGGACCGCGGTTTCCAGGTTGGCCGGCGGGATTCCCGCCACCCAGAGGCGCTGGGGGATGTCGCGCCCGGTCAGGACGTAGCCGTGGTCGTCACGGCAGATCTCCTCCCCGAGCCAGTCGCAGTGCGGCGCGGCGCCGAGCAGCAGGAACAGGCCGCCGATCTCCTGGCGGCTCTCGGTGCCGGTGGTCAGGTCGCGCACCGTGACCCACTGGAGTCGGCCGTCCCCACCGCCGTCGGTGACCACGGCGCACCCGCGCACCGAGATCACGGCGTTGTAGGCGATCTCGCGGATCAGGTAGTCCGACATCGTCTCGCTCAGGTCGGGACGCCGGACCATGATCGTGACCGATCGCGCGAACCGGGCCAGGTGGATGGCCGCCTGGCCGGCCGAGTTGCCGCCGCCGACGACGATCACGTCCTGGCCCTCGAGCTCACGCGCTGCGCTGACGGCGGCGCCGTAGAAGACGCCGGACCCGACCAGGTCCTCGAGCGAGGAGATCTCCAGGCGCCGGTACGCCACTCCGGTCGAGATCACCACCGCGCGAGCCCGGATCTCGCCGCCGCCGGTCCGGATCACGTGGGTCCCGCCCGGCTCGCCGGCTTCGAGCTCGGTCACCTCCCAGCCGGTGAAGAACCGGGTACCGAACCTGATCGCCTGGTTGCGGGCGCGCTGGGCGAGCCGCATCCCCGAGATGCCGCGGGGAAAGCCGAGGTAGTTGCGGATCATCGAGCTGGTGCCGGCCTGGCCGCCGATCGCCTCGGCCTCCACGACCACCGTCGAGAGTCCCTCCGAGGAGCCGTAGACCGCTGCGGCCAGGCCCGCCGGTCCCGCGCCGACGATCGCCAGGTCGACGACCGTGTCGACCTCGATGTCGGCCGGCGTGCCGTAGATCAGGGTGGCCACGTCGCGCACCGAGGTCACTTGCAGCGGGGGACGTCCGATCCGGTAGAAGATCGGGAACTCAGGCGGACCGTCGTACTGGGCCAGGATCTCGAGCCCGGTCTCGGAGTCGGGGTGGACCAGCCTGCTGGGCATGCCCATCCGGTCCAGGAAGTCGCGGATCGCCGTGGTGAGACCATCGGGCGACGGGGCGACGATCTCAGCACTGGCGACCTCGGGTGCCGCGACGGTCGAGCCCCAGTCCGAGAGCAGCTCGGTGATCGCGGTGTGGAACTCCTCGTCGCGCACGCCCCGCGGCATCAGCAGGTAGGCGTCGTACTTGCCCGTGGCCAGGCCCGGACGCAAGGGATCCGCATCCAGCATGAACCGTTCCCAGTACGCGGTGATGATCCGCCGGGCCGTCGGCACGATGCTGCGCCATTCCGCGAGCGCGCTGAACACCGCAGCGTCGGGCAGCTGGGACTCGCTGACGATGAGAGCCACCAGCGTTCCGGCAGCCCGCGCCTCGGCGAGCACGGTCGAGGTGTCTGCAACGGAGGCGGTGGTACGGATGTCGTAGTCGCGCACGTAACGGGCGAACTCGTCGGCCAGCACGTCGGCGTGCTCCGGGGCGCAGAGCACGATCAGGGGCAGGCTCGAGGAGGTTTCACTCACGCGCCGAGACTAAGCCACGCCCAACCCGCAGGACGAGGTTCGGGCAGGGGCGCCAGAATGGGGCCATGGCCACCGACGAGCACTACTTCACCGCCGATCCGAAGGCGCCGTTCAAGAGGGTGCCGGTGCGTGCGAACGTCTGGGGCCACTGGCTCGAGCTCACCTCGGGGTCGGGTGTGTTCGCCCAGGGGCGACTCGACATCGGCACCGGCGTGCTGCTGCGCGAACAGGCCCCACCGGTCGACGCCCGGCGCATCCTCGACCTCGGGTGCGGGTACGGCGTGATCGGCCTGGCGGTCGCTGTTGCGGTCCCGGGCTGCACCGTGACCGCGGTCGACGTGAACGAGCGCGCTGTCCTGCTGGCCAACGAGAACGCGGCGCAGATCGGCGTGGCCGATCGCTTCACGGCGGTTGTTCCGGTTGCGGTCGACCCCGACCTTGTCTTCGACGAGATCTGGTCGAACCCGCCGATCAGGATCGGCAAGGAGGCGCTCCACGAGCTCCTGCTGACCTGGCTCCCGCGGCTCGCACCGGGCGGGCGTGCGCGGCTGGTCGTCGGCAAGAACCTCGGCGCCGACTCACTCGCGAGCTGGCTGGCCGACCAGGGCTACCCGACGGCCAAGATCGGCAGCGCGAAGGGCTTCCGGGTACTGGAGTCGGTCCGCGGCTGAGGTGCCGGTCGGCGTCGCGACGTCCGGCCCGAACCCCGGTGTGGAGTCGAGCTGGATGCCGGTCACGAGCCGCTCGACGTCGCCTGCGCGGTGCCGGGGCTCGAGCTCACGGTCCCGCCGGTCGTCGCCGAGCTCGAGCCCGGGGTGGTGCTGGGGGCCGTCCCCGTCGTGGACCCGGTGGACCCGGTGTCGGTGGCCGTCGTGCCGACCGCATGGGTCGCCATCCCGAGGTAGCCGGCGACGCCGAGGGCTCCGACGATCGCACTGGAGATGATGCCGCGCCGCACCCGTGCGATCCTCTGCGTCTGCTGCTCCCTGTCCATGGACCGAGCGTGCCGGGCGCCTCTGTGCGCTTCCTGTGGAGGCACCGTGGCTTTGCTCATCGATCTCACTTCTGGGCAAGGACCTCGGCAGCCCGGGCGAGGTCGTCGACACCGCAGGCCAGCTCGTCGGCGTCGTCGGTGATCAGGTCGAGGTGGAAGCCGAACAGGGCCGAGTCGACCAGGGTGACCAAACGGGCCACCCTGCGCTGGGGTGCTCCACAGCGGACCAGGTACCCGCGCAGCGCGCCGGCCCAGAGCTCACCGCTGGCGCGCGCGTCGGTCAGGTAGGGCTCGCGGCCGATCAGACCGGCGGCGGCGGCCTGGCAGTAGACGTCCATGCAGGAGTGCAGCGGCTCGGTGCGGTAGGCCGCCCAGAGCTGGTTGATCCCCTCGTGCACGCTCGGTGCGTTCGGCAGGGCGGCGACCGCCGCCATCGCGCGCTGGTTGGTGCGCGCGACCACCGCCGAGACCAGGGCGTCCCGGCTGGAGAAGTGGTAGATCAGCATCCGGTCGCTGGTGCCGACCGCCTTCGCCACCGGGCGCAAGGAGAGCCCGATGAGTCCGTGTGCGAGCACGTGGTCGGTGATCCGTTCGAGGAGGTCCTCGCGGCGGTACTCGGCCATGCGAGCAAACGTAGCATGTGCTACATTTAGGTTATGTAGCACTCGCTACATAACCACCGGAACACGGAGCTGATTCAGATGTGGGCGGCAGCACTGCTGGCTGTGGCGATCGGAGTGGAGGTCGCAGCGACGGCACTCCTGCCCAGGGCTGCCGGATTCACCGACCCGATGTGGAGCGCGGTGGTGGTCAGCGGCTACGGGCTCTCGATCTGGTTGCTCGCGGTAGTGGTCCGCTCGATTCCGGTCAGCGTCGCGTACGCCGTGTGGGCCGGCGTCGGGACCGCGGTCGTGGCCGTGATCGGGTATGCGTTCCTCGGGGAGTCGATGAGCTGGTTCAAGGCGGCCTCACTCGCCCTGATCGTCCTCGGCGTGGTGGGACTGAACCTCGTGGCCGCGCGCGGCTGAGCCGTAACCCGGGTGCGCGCGGCCAGGTGAGCGTGGACAATCGCTCAACGTGGGTCATGTCGATGTCGCCGGAGTCCGGTACGAGCTCCCCGACGGGCGGGTCCTGCTCGACGAGGTGTCCTTCCGCGTCGGCGAAGGCGCCAAGGCAGCGCTGGTCGGAGCCAACGGTGCCGGCAAGACCACCCTGCTGCGGATCATCACCGGCGAGCTCGCGCCGCACGAGGGTGCGGTGACGCGTTCGGGCGGACTGGGCGTGATGCGCCAGGCGGTCGGCGCCGGCCTGGGCCCCGACCCGACGGTGAGCGACCTGCTGATGTCGGTCTCCCCGCCGCGGGTGCGGGCGGCGGCCGCGGAGGTCGAACGCCTCGAGGTGCGGTTGATGGACGTCGATGACGAACCCACCCAGATGAAGTACGCCTCTGCGCTGGCCGAGTTCGCCGACGCCGGTGGATACGACATCGAGGTCGTCTGGGACACGTGCTGCACGACCGCGCTGGGCATCGGGCTCGACAAGGCCAAGTACCGCACGCTCGCGACGCTGAGCGGCGGCGAGCAGAAGCGGATCGTCCTGGAGTACCTGCTCGCCGGACCCGACCAGGTGCTCCTGCTCGACGAGCCGGACAACTATCTCGACGTACCGGGCAAGGTGTGGCTCGAGGAACGGATCCGCTCCTCGGCCAAGACGATCCTGTTCATCAGCCACGACCGGGAACTGCTCGACAACACCGCTACCCGGATCGTGACACTCGAGCTCGCCCATCAAGGACACAGCGCCGGAAACACCGCGTGGACCCATCCGGGCGGCTTCGCGAGCTATCACGAAGCGCGTCGTGATCGCTTCCTGCGCTTCGAGGAGCTCCAGCGGCGTTGGGACGAGGAGCACGCCAAGCTGAAGGCGCTCGTGCTGCGCTACAAGATCAAGGCGGAGTACAACGACGGCCTCGCCGCGCAGTACAAGGCTGCTCAGACCAGGCTGCGCAAGTTCACCGAAGCCGGGCCGCCGCAGGCGATCCCGCGCGAGCAGAAGGTCACGATGCGGCTGCAGGGCGGCCGCACCGGCAAACGTGCGGTGGTGTGCGAGGACGTCGAGCTGACCGGACTGATGAAGCCGTTCGACCTCGAGGTCTGGTACGGCGAACGGGTGGCGGTCCTGGGGTCGAACGGATCGGGCAAGTCGCACTTCCTGCGGCTCCTTGCCGCCGGAGGATCGGACCCGGACGTCGAGCATCGGCCGGTCGGCGACGCGGTCATCGCGCCGGTTCGTCACACCGGCAAGGCGAAGCTGGGTGCCCGGGTTCGGCCGGGGTGGTTCGTGCAGACCCACGAGCACCCCGAGCTGATCGGTCGGACGCTCGTCGAGATCCTGCATCGCGGCGACACCGGCCAGGTCGGTGTCGGACGCGCCGGGATGGGGCGTGAGCAGGCCGCCCGCGTGCTCGACCGCTACGAGCTCGCGCACGCGGCCGAGCAGGTCTTCGAGTCACTCTCGGGCGGCCAGCAGGCCCGGTTCCAGATACTCCTGCTCGAGCTGTCCGGCGCCACCCTGCTGCTGCTGGACGAGCCCACCGACAACCTCGACGTCGATTCGGCCGAGGCGCTGGAGGAGGGCCTGGACGCGTTCGACGGAACGGTGCTGGCGGTCACCCACGACCGGTGGTTCGCCCGCGGCTTCGACCGCTACGTGGTCTTCGGTTCCGACGGCTCTGTCTACGAGTCGGCCGATCCGGTCTGGGACGAGGGTCGGGTACGGCGGGAGCGCTGATGGCCAGCCGGCTAGCGGCCATGCGGCGTTTCTGGTTGCTCGTCGTCGGTACGGGGGTGCTCGAGCCTCCCTCGCCCGGACCTCGCGCAACGTGCGGCGGTTGCAGCGCCGGACCTGAATCTACGCCCAGCGCGAACGACCTTGCTGTGCCCGGCCCGCAGCGAGCACGCTGGCGGACATGAAGCTCCTGGTGCTCGGCGGTACCCGTCATGTCGGCCGCGCGTTCGTCGAGGAGGCAGTGCGGCGCGGTGACGACGTCACGGTCGTGAACCGCGGCACGCATCCGCCCGGGGCCGGTGTCCGGGCCCGGGCCGCGGACCGGCGCGAGCCCGGGAGTCTGGCTGCTGCGCTCGGCGCGGAGAGTTGGGACGCGGTCGTCGACACCTGGGCCGCCGAGCCGGTCGTCGTACGGGATGCGGCGCGCCTGCTGGAGGGTCGCGTCGGGCACCTGACCTACGTCTCAAGCCGTTCCGTCTACGCCTGGCCGATCCCGATCGGGGCCGACGAGTCGGCAGCGGTGGTCGACGCCGACCCCGACAGCACCGATCCGGACGCGTACGCCGAGGCCAAGCGCGGCGGTGAGCTCGCGATCGCCCGCGAGTTCACCGGACCGGCGCTCGTGCTGCGCGCCGGACTGATCCTCGGGCCCTGGGAGTTCGTCGGCCGGATGCCGTGGTGGCTCAACCGGATCGCCGCCGGCGGGGCCGTCGCTGCGCCAGGGCCCCCGGACCGTCCGTTGCAGTACATCGACGCCCGTGACCTCGCGGCGTGGGCATTGCGGTGCGCGGCGAGTGGGACGGCCGGCGTGTTCAACACCGTCAGCCCGGTCGGGCACGCCACCATCGGCGAGGTCCTGGACGCCTGCATCGCCGCGACCGGAACGGAGGCCGAACTCGTCTGGCGCACTCCGGAGCAGGTCGAGGCCGCCGGGCTGGAGGGCTGGACCGACCTGCCCATCTGGACACCGCCCACCGGTGAGCTCGCTGCCCTGCACGACGGCGATGTCTCTGCAGCCCTCGCCGCCGGCCTCACCTGCCGTTCGATCGGCGAGACCGTGGCCGACACGTGGGCCTGGCTCCAGCGCGACGGCATGCCGCCTGCTCCGCCCGGGCGAGCGATGCCCGGGATGACCGCGGACCAGGAGGCAACGCTGCTCGCCCTGGTCTGACAGGCTGCATCCATGCATCTCGGACCTCGCGCCTTCGACTGGAGCACGCGCTCATGCGGTCTCAACGGCCACATCACCTTCGAGCCCGTCGAGCCGGAGCTGGCCGAACGCCTCAGCGCCACGACGGCGGCCGGCGTGGCGTGGCGCTGCCTGCGCTGCGGGTCCTACGTCCCGGGGCCGCCGCACGGGACCGGACCGGCCCAGGACGCGCCGCTGGTACTGCGGGGTCGTGCGCTGCGCGACGCCTTCATCCTGCGGCTGCTGGCGGTCGAGCGATTCATCCGCGGCCTGCTGCTGCTGGCGCTCGCCTACGGGATCCACCGATTCAACGGGTCGCGGGACTCGCTCCAACGGGTGTTCAACGAGTACCTACCGACGCTGCGGCCGCTCGCGGACAAGCTCGGCGTGGACCTGCAGTCCACCGGCCCGGTACGGCTGATCGACAAGGCGCTCCATGCCCACCACGCCACCCTGACGCTCGTCTCGATCGGGGTCCTGGCCTACGGCGCCCTGCAGCTCCTCGAGGGCACGGGCCTCTGGCTGATCAAGCGCTGGGGCGAGTACGTCGCGGTGATCGGGACCTCGATCTTCCTGCCGCTCGAGATCTACGAGCTCCTCGAGAAGGTCACCTGGCTGAGGGTCGCGGCGTTCGCGGTCAACATCGCGGCCGTCGTCTATCTGGTCTGGTCCAAGCGCCTGTTCGGTCTCCGCGGGGGACACGCTGCCTTCGAGGCGGAGCGTCACGGCGAGTCCCTGCTCGAGATCGAGCGGGCAGCGGTCACCGCGGGTGGAACTCGCCCCACAGGGTGAGGGCGAACGAGCCGACGAAGATCACCAACAGGGCGATCGCAAGCAGCCGGTGCGACGGCTTGCGGCCGTCCAGCGAGGCAGCCAGGCCGATCCAGGCACCGTCCAACCCGGTGTAGTGGTCGATCCCCATCCGGCTCGCGTCCTGCGGGAAGCGCCGAGCAGGCAGGAAGTCCTCGGGCACGATGAGCTCGATCTCGGGCTCCGGGCCGTCGAACGCATCCGCCTGCGTCGTCATCTGCAGAGCGTAGCGCCGGAGGGCGCCGCGTGGTTCAGGCCCAGCGAACCGAGGACGGCACGAAGTCCAGCTTGCGGTCACCGGTGTAGATCTGCTTGGGCCGGGCGATCTTCTGCTCGGTGTCGGTGGTCAGCTCGAGCCACTGCGCCAGCCAGCCCGGCGTACGACCGATCGCGAAGAGCACGGTGAACATCTCCGGCGGGAACTGGAACGCCTCGTAGATCAGGCCTGAGTAGAAGTCCACGTTCGGGTAGAGACGGCGCTTGATGAAGTACTCGTCGTTCAGCGCGATCTTCTCCAGCTCCTGGGCGATCGCGAGCAGCGGGTTGACCCCGGTGACCTCGAAGACGTCGTCGCACGCCTTCTTGATGATCGTCGCGCGCGGGTCGAAGTTCTTGTAGACCCGGTGGCCGAAGCCCATCAGCTTCTCGTTCCCGTTCTTCACGCCTTCGATGAACGCGGGGATGTTCTCCTTCGAGCCGATCCGGCGCAGCATCCGCAGCACGGCCTCGTTCGCGCCGCCGTGCAGCGGGCCGAAGAGCGCCCCGACACCGGCAGCGACCGCGGAGTACGGGTCGACCTGCGAGGAGCCGACCGAGCGCACCGCGTTGGTCGAGCAGTTCTGCTCGTGGTCGGCGTGCAGGATGAAGAGGACGTCGAGCGCCTTGACCAGCCGCGGGTCGGCCTCGAAGCGCAGCTCGCTCATCTTGAAGAGCATCGAGAGGAAGTTCTCGGTGTAGCTCAGCTCGTTGTCCGGGTAGACGTAGGGCTTGCCCTGCGCGTGCCGGAAGGCCCAGGCGCCGAGCGTCGGCATCTTCGCGATCATCCGGACGATCTGGATGTGCCGGTTCTCGGGGTCGGCGATGTTCTTCGACTCCGGGTAGAAGGTCGAGAGCGCTCCGACCGAGGCCATCAACATGCCCATCGGGTGGGCGTCGTACCGGAAGCCCTGCATGAAGCCCTTCACGTTCTCGTG
>NZ_JAOPXI010000137.1 GCF_025965215.1 Marmoricola sp. | reverse complement strand
CTGGACGAGACGCAGGCAAGCCGCGCAAGCATACGTACTTCATCCTGCACCAGGACGGATCGATCCTCGCGATGGCCGGGCTGTACGAGCTGTGGCGGGACCCGACCCGCGCCGACGACGACCCGCTGCGCTGGAAGTGGACCTGCACCGTGATCACCACCCAGGCGACCGACGAGCTCGGCCGGATCCACGACCGGATGCCACTGATGCTGCCGCCGTCGGCGTACGACGCCTGGTTGGACCCTGCGCCCCGCGATCCTGAGGCGCTTCTGGGGCTGCTCGAACCGGCAGCCCCGGGCCGGCTCGAGGCGTTCCCGGTCTCGACGCTGGTCTCCAACGTCGCCAACAACGGACCGGAGCTCGTCGAGCCGCTGCCGCTCGAGGGCCCGACCTGATGCCGTCGGAGAAGCTGGTGCCGACGCCGATCGGCGATGCCCGGGTGGTGACCCGTCGGGCCCGGACGCCGTCGGCAACCCTGGTGCTCACCCACGGCGCCGGCGGCGGCATCGACGCAGCGGACCTGGTGCGGATCGCGGCAGACCTCCCCGGACAGGGGATCTCGGTGAGCCTCGTCGAGATGCCGTGGCGGGTCCAGGGCAAGAAGCTTGCGCCACGTCCGGCGGTGATCGACGAGTCCTACCTGGCGGTGCTGGCCGCGCTGCGCCCGTCCAGCCCGTTCCTCCTCGGTGGGCGCAGTGCGGGTGCCCGGTCCGCCTGCCGGATCGGTGCTCAGGCGGGTGCCGTCGGCGTGCTGGCGTTGTCGTTCCCGTTGCACCCCCCGGGCAGGCCGGAGAAGTCCCGGTTGCCCGAGCTTCTCGGCGCCGACCTGCCCACCTTGGTGGTGCAGGGCGAGCGGGATCCGTTCGGACGCCCGGAGGAGTTCCCGGACGACGTCGAGCTGGCCGTCGTACCGGCAGCGGACCACGGCATGAAGGTGCCGAGGTCGGCGCCGTTGAGCCAGGACGACGCCCTGGCCGTCATCCGGGAGGCGGTGCTCGAGTGGATCACGCGTGAGGTCGTCGGGAATCGCCTCGGATAGGTCGGTGTTGTCATCACTGACGGCATCGCGCCGCCACTGACGACGAGGACGGAGACCGCCGATGCTGGCCACCTTGGAACGCCCGACGGACCCCGCTTCGCGAGAAGGGTCGGTACTCTTGGGGACGATGACCGAATCTGCAGAAGTCGAGAACCCGTTCGCGGCGGAGACCGAAGCGGAGCGCCAGCTCCGGTTCGAGACCGACGCGCTCCCGTTCCTCGACCAGCTCTACTCGGCGGCGATGCGGATGACCCGCAACCCGCAGGACGCCGAGGACCTGGTCCAGGAGACGTTCGCCAAGGCCTTCGCGGCCTTCCACCAGTTCCGGCCGGGCACGAACCTGAAGGCCTGGCTGTACCGGATCCTGACGAACACATTCATCAACAACTACCGCAAGAAGCAGCGCGAGCCCCAGCAGTCGATGGCCGAGGACGTCGAGGACTGGCAGCTGGCGCGCGCAGAGTCGCACACCTCGACCGGCCTGAAGTCGGCCGAGATGGAAGCGCTCGAGCACCTGCCCGACTCCGACGTCAAGGATGCCCTGCAGCGGCTCCCGGAGGATTTCCGCCTCGCGGTCTACCTCGCCGACGTCGAGGGATTCCCGTACAAGGAGATCGCCGAGATCATGGACACCCCCATCGGCACGGTGATGTCGCGGCTGCACCGGGGCCGCCGTCAGCTGCGCGAGATGCTCTCGGACTACGTGCGCGACAACGACCTGACGCCGACCGGACCGCGGGAGACGGTCTGATGAGCGACTCCAGCCACGAGACCGACTGCTCCCAGGTCATCCACCAGATCTTCACGTTCATCGACAACGAGATGTCGCAGGCTGACTGTGCGCTGATCCAGAAGCATCTCGACGAGTGCGGCCCGTGCCTGGCCAAGTACGATCTGGAGCGCACGGTGAAGTCGCTGGTCGCGCGGTCCTGCTCCGAGCAGGCGCCCCGCGAGCTGCGCGACAAGGTGCTGTTCCGCATTCGCGAGGTTCAGGTCCAGTTGCGGATCGACTCCGAGTAGCCCCAGATTCGCGCGCGCACCGATCTCCTGAGAGGATGCCGGGTCGCACTTTTCTAGGAGGATCGCATGGGTAAGACCGGACGCAAGCGTCGCGCTCGCAAGAAGAAGGGCGCGAACCACGGCAAGCGTCCTAACGCCTGACGGCGTGAGGGACACTCACCGTCGCGCGGGGCGCAGGGTGCCGATTCACGACTCGCTCCGCTCGTCGTGCGCGGAAAGCGCCCCCACGTCTGAGGCGTTGGCCTTCCGTGGCTGAGAACACTGAGCTCCTGGGTCGCTCCTCGACCCGGGAGTTCGTTGTCTCTGAGGCCGACACTGCCGCTGCTGTCGGCTCGGGTTCCCTTCCCGTGCTCGGTACGCCGATCCTGCTGGCCTGGTGCGAGGCGACCACCTGCGCCGTGCTCGACCTCCCCGACGGCTCGACCTCGGTCGGCACCCGGATCGCCCTTGAGCACCTCGCTGCCTCGCGGCTCGGTGCGACCGTCGTGGTGAGCGCCACGGTCTCCTACGTCGACGGCAGGCTGGTCCGCTTCGACGTCGAGGCGCGCGAACCTGGCGGCAAGCTGCTCGGCTCCGGGGAGATCACCCGCGTGGTCGTCGACGCCGAGCGCTTCCTCGGGCGCCTGTAGCGCCTCAGATCCCGAAGGTCGCCCGGGGGTAGGCCGCGTTCACATCGGTGATCACGTTGATCAGGTAGGGGACGTTCGACGCGAATGCCCGGTCGATAGCCTCGCCGATCTTCGTCGGGTCGGTCACCATCTCGCCCGCGCCGCCCAGCGAGGCGACGACCTCGTCGTACCGGGTCCGCGGCGCGAGGTCGGCGGCGACGTCGTACCCGTACAGGAACTGCATCGGGCCCTTCTCCAGGCCCCAGGCCGAGTTGTTGCCGCAGATCATCACCACCGGCAGGTCGTGGCGGACCAGAGTGTCGACGTCCATGAGCGACATGCCCGCGGCGCCGTCGCCGTACAGCAGGACGACTTGGGCCGAAGGGCGGTGCAGGCGCGCAGCGATGGCAGCACCGAGCCCGGCGCCCAGGCACCCGTACGGCCCGGGGTCCAGCCAGCCGCCGGGCTGCTTGGGCTCGACGAACTTGCCGGCGAACGAGACGAAGTCACCTCCGTCGCCGATGACGATCGAGTCATCGGCGAGCCGGGGGAGAAGCTCGCCGTAGATCCGGGCCGGGTGGATCAGCTCTGCCGTCGCACCGAGCAGGTCGGCGTCGCGCGCGGAGGCCTGGCCGACGGTCTCCTGCAGGGATCCGACCCACGCCGTCCAGTCCGGCTTCGTCGTCAGCCGCGTGACGCCGTCGCCGAGGCCGTCCAGGACGAGTGTGAGGTCGCCGGACGCGCTGGCCGCGAGCTGGGCGTGTCCGGAGATCTGGCCGGGCACGTCAGCGAGGTGGACGACGGATGCGACCGGGGCACCGTCCTTGCCGCCGAAGATGCCGTATCCCAGCCGGAAGTCCAGCGGTGTGCCGGCCACGATCACCAGGTCCGCGGTGCCGAGCGCCTGGCTGCGTGCCTTGGTGACCAGCAGCGGGTGCCCGCCGGGGATCACGCCGCGACCCATGCCGTTCGTGATCACCGGGATGCCCAGGTCGTCGACCAGTCGGAGCGCAGCACCCTCGGCGCCGTCTGCCCACACGTCGGTACCGAGGACCAGGACCGGGCGGCTGGCCCGACCGAGCAAGCCGGCAATCGCGGTGAGCGCTTCGGGGTCCGGCTCGAGCCGCACCGGCGGGCCCACGACCGGGCGTACCGAGCTGGCGGTGTTGAAGAACTCGTCCATCGGGACGTCGACGAAGACCGGGCCGCGGTGCGAGGAGCCGGCGACCGTGAAGGCCTCGTCCAGGCCGGGCGCGACCTCGGCCGCGGTGTGCAGTGTGCGCGCGAGCTTGGAGACCGGCGCCAGGATCGGCGGCTGGTCGAGCTCCTGGAGGGAACCCGACCCCCAGCGGTTCGCCGGCGCGCGTCCGCCGAGGACGACCATCGGCGAGCCGGCGAACTGGGCCTGGGCCACGGCGCTGACGCCGTTGGTCACCCCGGGGCCGGCCGTCAGCACCGCAAGGCCGGGCTTGCGCGACAGCTTGCCGGTCGCCTCGGCGGCGAAGGCGGCCGTCTGCTCGTGCCGGACGTCGACGATGCACATCGGTGGGTCGGCGGTCACGGCACCGTCGTACATCGGGAAGACGTGCGCACCCGAGAGCGTGAACATCGTCGAGACTCCGTGGGCGCGGGCGACGGCGACCGCGTGCTGGCCGGCGTGCGCCTCGACGGAACCCTCCGCCGCGGACGGGTTCGGGTGCTGCTCGGCTTCGTTCGTCATGCGGTGAGGTTACCGACTCGCGCCGTGCAAGGTCAGTGTGCCCGCGGCGGCGCGAAGTAGGCGGGATTGGTGGCGCGCAGGTGGCTCATCAGGACGAGCAACAGATCCGTGCGGACGCTCGGGTGCTGGGTGCCCAGCGCGAGCTGCAGGTGCAGGCTGCGCAGGTAGGCTTGGACGTTGCCCGCGACGTGGAAGGGGTTCTGCGCGGCCGTGCCCCTCGGGGTGGCTCCGGCCGCCACCCGGGCCACCCAGGGTTCGAGGACGTCGAGGGCCAGGATGTCGCGACGCAGCACGTGCATCGTCGCGAAGGCCAGCCGATCGTCCTCCCCGCAGACGAAGAACTCGTCGGTCGGGGCGAGCAACCGGTCGGCGACCATGTCCAGGACGACGGTCAGCTCGAGTCGGCCCAGGTACGGCGACCGGGCGAGCGCGCCGAGGCCGTCGGCACCGTGCGCGACGGCATGGGCCCAGCCCTTGCCGGGCACGAAGCCGCGCAGGTCGCGCTCACGCACCAGCCAGGCCATCAGCAGGTCACCCCAGCGAAGCACGACGTCCGGGCCGCCGAGGCCGGCGCGGGTCGTCCTGTCGATGCACTCGGTGAGGATCAGGGCAGAGAAGCTTCGTCGGAAGACGGTGTCGTCACCCTGGTTGCCCAGGCCGACCTCGAGGCCGTGGCACATCCCGTCGCCGAGTCCGACGAGCAGATCGTCGTACACGCCCTCGTCGATCCAGGTCGCCATCGTCGGGAACGCGATGCCGTCGCGGACGTCGGGATCCGGGTCGCCGAGCATCCGGGTGAGCTCCTCGGTCATCTCGACCAGAGACCGATCCGGCGGGACCTGGAGCCCGCCCGCGACAACCTGCTCCCAGAATCCCGAGGTCATGTCGGCATTCTTGCATCCGGAACCGTCCGGTCTCACCGGCGACCTCGCGGCCCCTGTGGCCGCCGCGCAGCCCGTCTAGTCTTGACCAGTGCCGTCGCTTCCCGAGCTCGCCAGAGCGCACACCGACCTCACCGAGGCGGATGTGGCGTGGCTCGCGCTGCTCCAGGCCGACTGGCAGATCATCGCGGACCTGTCGTTCGCCGACCTGGTGATGTGGCTGCCCGATCGTGACCGCGCGGGCTACTGGGCGGCCGGTCAGATGCGCCCGACCACAGGTCCCACTGCCCTGGTCGACGACGTCGTCGGCACCTTCATCGCGCACGGTCGGCGCCCGCTCCTCGACGCCGCCCTCCTCGAGGGACGCATCGCCCGTGAGGGTGACCCGGAGTGGCGCGACGACGTGCCGGTGCGCGTCGAGGCCATCCCGGTACGTCGTGGCGAGAACGTGATCGCGGTCGTGGCGCGCAACACGAACCTGCACGGCGTACGGACACCGAGCCGGCTCGAGCTCTCCTACCTGCAGACGGCCAGCGAGCTGACCCAGATGATCGCGCACGGCGCGTTCCCGTACGCCGGACAGCGCAGCGATCACGCCGACTCGCCACGGGTCGGTGACGGGTTCATCCGCGTCGACGCTGCGGGCCGGGTCACCTACGCCAGCCCGAACGCGCTCTCGGTCTTCCGCAAGCTCGGACTCTCCGGCGACCTGGCGGACCAGGATCTCGCCGCGGTCACCCGCGCTCTGGTGCCGCCTGAGCTGCGCACCGACGAGGAGGCGATCAGTGCAGTCCTGGGTGCGCGGATGCCGCGGGACGCCGAGATCGGCAATCGCCAGGCGACTGTGATCCTCCGGGCGATCCCGTTGCGCCCGACGGGTCCGACCACGGGTGGCCTGATCCTGCTGCGAGACGTCACCGACCTGCGACGACGGGACCGCGAGCTGATCACCAAGGACGCCACCATCCGCGAGATCCACCATCGGGTGAAGAACAACCTGCAGACGGTGGCCGCCCTGCTCCGCCTCCAGGCCCGCCGGATCGAGTCGGTCAGCGGGCGCGAGGCGCTCGAGGAAGCCGTACGCCGGGTCGGCGCGATCGCCGTGGTGCACGAGACGCTCAGCCAGAGCTTCGAGGAGGAAGTCGAGTTCGACGACGTCGCCGACCAGCTGATCGGCCTTGTCAGCGAGGTCGGCGCCCACGAGGGCTCGGTCGTGCTGCGGCGTACCGGAACCTTCGGGACCCTCAGCTCTGCCGCCGCGACTCCGCTGGCGATGGTGCTCACCGAGGTTCTCCAGAACGCGATGGAGCACGGCTTTCCGCAGGATTGCTCGGGCTGTGTCGAGGTCAGCGCCGGGACGCGGGCCGGCGATGCCGCGCTGCTCGTGCGGGTGCGCGACGACGGGGTGGGCCTGCCGGACGGATTCGACCCGCAGGCGTCGACCAGCCTGGGACTCTCGATCGTGCGCACCCTGGTCGCCGAGCTCGGTGGATCCCTGGAGATCGGCCCGCACCCCGACGGGGTCGGGACGCTGGTGGAGTTCGCGTTCCGGCGGTGAGTATCGGTGCCTACGACGCGTCTTCGATCACGCGGTGCGGACGCGGGAGCGGGCGTTGCGGCGCTTCAACGCGCGGCGCTCGTCCTCGCTCAGTCCACCCCAGACGCCGTGGTCCTGTCCCGCCTCGAGCGCCCACGCGAGGCACTGCTCGCGCACGTCGCAGCGTCGGCAGACCTGCTTGGCCTCCTCGATCTGGAGGATGGCCGGCCCGGTGTTGCCGATGGGGAAGAACAGCTCCGGGTCTTCGTCGAGACACGCAGAGCGGTGGCGCCAATCCATGGCCAGGAACTCCTGTTCGGGATGTGTGTGAACGCGTTCACTAGGTCGCTCCTGCTACCGGGCCGATCGGGTCCGGAACAGGGAG
>NZ_JAOPXI010000116.1 GCF_025965215.1 Marmoricola sp. | reverse complement strand
CCCCAGCCTCCACATGACGATCCACACAGTTATACGCCGCGTTCAACCTCCCACCCACAAACCACTTCGCGAACGGCGGATCACTCCAGTCCAACACCTCCTCCCACCGGGTCTCCCACGTCAACCGGTCGGCCTGCTTCTCCCAGAACCCCAACCGATCCGCAGCCGCCTCCCCATAGGACGCCGCAGTCACATTCGCACCCGCAGCAAGACCAGCCGGCGGCTCGAACCGCCGCTCCTCGGTACTCAGGTTGGCCAGCGCTTCGTTGCTCATGAAGAGACTCCTCGGACGTGGTGGGTGTGCGGCCGGTGGGATGAGGCTCCGGCCAGCCTAGGACGCGGTGAGCCCGACGACGAGCGCGGCGGGGTCGAGCCTCGTGCGAGCGGCGTTGCGATCGCGTTGCAACCCGGCGCGCATTCTGATCAGCGCGGACCGGTGGGCACCAGCGACTTGCCGTGGGTGAAGGCCGTCACCCCGCCGAGCGAGGCGTACCAAGCAGCGGCGGCCGTGGCCAGCCCCGCCCAGCCACCCACGTGGGTGATCGTGGTCGACGTGGCGAACTTGCCCCAGGCCAGGAGGCCGAAGGTGATCGTCAGCAGAGCGAACACGGTGAACACAGCGGCGCTGACGCGGGCTGCTCCGATGGTCATGTAGAGCGTGAAGATGCCCCAGGCCAGCAGGAACAGGCCGACTCCCTGGTTCGCGTCGTGCGCGGCGACGCCGGTGAGGTCGGTGTGGCCGGTCAGGTACCAGAACGAGATCCAGAAGGCGCCGAACGACGTGAACGCGGTCGCGCCGAACGTGTTGCCCTTGGCGAACTCCCACATCCCGGCGGCGAGCTGGGCGATGCCGCCGTAGGCCAGGGCCGCGCCGAAGACGACGGGCTCAGCCTTGAAGATCCCGGTGTTGACGAAGCTGAGGATGAAGGTGGTCAGTGCGAACGCCGCGAGCCCGAGCGGGGCCGGGTCGGCGATGTGCGATCCCGGAACCGGAGCGGTCTCGGCCTGGGCAGGAACGGGGGCGGAGCCCCGGTTCTGGACGGGAACCGCCGGGGTGGCGGGCGCGTGGGTGGCGGACATGATTTCTCCCTGGGTCGGTGGTCACGCTGAGATTAGGAAGGCGGGGGCGGAGACCGGTAGGGGTTACTCGTCAGTCATCGCCGAACGCGTCGAGCGCAGCGGTGTGTGCCAGGTCACATCGCGGTGAACGGTCGATCGGGCGCGACGAATGGTGAGCCCGTTTCGAGGGGCTCGGCCGGGTCAGACGGTGCGACGGTCGGGATGGAACGTGCCGCGGTCGAGGTCGATCGCCTCCGGGGCGTGCAACCGGACCATCGTGCTCGCGACGTGGACCGGCAGGTCGCGCCGACCGAGCTTCGAGCCGAGCACCATGGTCCCGAACGCCAGCGGCACCGTGATCAGCGCCGGCTGGGAGAGCAGGGCCCCTGGCCACCCGCTCGGGTTCGCGCCGACCATCACGGCCAGGACGGCGACCGTCGACAGGCCCCCTCCGACGGCGAGTCCTGCTATCGCCCCGCGGGCGGTGAGCCCGCGCCACCAGATCCCGAGCAGCAGCAGCGGGGAGAACGTCGAGGCAGCGACAGCGAAGGCGAGCTCGACGGCATGGGCGACCGCCAGCCCCGACGACAGCGCCGTCAGGACCAGGGCCGCCAGAGCGACCGCGACACCCGAGAGCCGGAAAGCGCGGACGCCGTCGAGCCACCGGCTGATCAGGTCCTGCGACAGGACACCCGAGACCGAGACGACCAGGCCCGAGGAGGTGGACAGGAACGCCGCGAACGCCCCGGCCCCGAGAAGCGCGGTCAGCAGGTCCCCGCCGGTGCCGCCCAGTACACGATGCGGCAGCTCCAGCACGAGGGAGTCGGTCCGGCCCGACCGGATCAGGTCGGAGGCGTAAACCCGGCCGAGGGCGCCGTACAGGGTCGGCAGCAGGTAGAAGGCGCTGAGCAGCGCCAGCACCGAGACCGTCGTGCGCCGGGCGGCCCGGCCGTCCCGGTTGGTGTAGAACCGGACGACCACGTGCGGCAGGCCCATCGTGCCGAGGAAGGTCGCGACGATCAGCGAGTACGTCAGGTAGAGCGCGTAGTGGCCCTGCAACGGCTCGACCCAGTCCGACAGGTGCAACCCGTGGGTGGGCGCGCCGTCGTGGTGCCAGGCTCGGAGCAGGAACACGGCCGGTAGCAGCAAGGCGACCAGCTTGAGCCAGTACTGGAACGCCTGGGCGATCGTGATGCTCCGCATGCCGCCCGAGACGACGTTGGCCACCACGACGCCGGCGACGATCACCGCGCCGACCCAGGTGGGAGCTCCGGTCAGGGCGCGCAACGTCAGCCCGGCCCCGCGGAGCTGCGGGATCAAGTAGAGCAGGCCGATCAGGCCGACCAGGGCACCCGCGACCCGGCGGGCTGGTGGGGACTCCAGGCGGAGCTCGGCGAAGTCCGGCAGCGTGTAGGCACGCGACCGGCGCAACGGCGCCGCGACGAAGACGAGCAGCAGCAGGTAGCCGGCGGTCCAGCCGACCGGGTACCAGAGCGTGTCGACTCCGCGCGCCAAGATTAGGCCGGCGACCCCGAGGAAGGAGGCAGCGGAGAGGTACTCGCCACTGATCGCCGACGCGTTCAGTGACGGACCGATGGCCCTCGACGCGACGTAGAAGTCGCTGGTTGTGCGCGAGATCCGCAGACCGATGGCCCCGACCAGCAGGGTCGTGACTGAGACGAGCACGACCGCGGCGATCCCGTACGCCGGACTCATCGGGTCCTCACTTCGGCCTGATCAGGTCGAGGAACGCCTGCTCGTTGCGCTCGGCTCGCCGGACGTACACCCAGGCCAGGGCGATGAGCACCGGGTAGACGCCGCCCCCGAGGAGCAGCCAGGGGAGCGGGATCCCCAGCAGCGTCGTCCTGCCGAGCCCGCCGAACAACGTGAAGGCGACCGGGAGCAGCCCGATGGTTGCCAGCACGACCGCGGTGACGCCGAGGGCGAGCCGGAGCTGGGTGCGCATCAGTGCACGCATGTAGATCTCTCCGACGTCGGTACGGGCGTCGATCTGGGAGGCGCCACTCATCGGGCGCGGTCGGCCGCCCCGGGGGCCGGTGACCCGGACCCGGACGACCGGCGGTTCGTCGGTCATGGGGTGGACGGGCCGGAAGCGCCCGGTGCGCGTCGGTGCTGGCGCAGCAGGTCCCGCAGCATCGGCGACTGACGTCGACTGACGGCCAGCTCACGGCCGCCGATCACGACGGTGCAGCGCCCGGCGTCGGTCCGGACCTCGTCCACCTGCCCGAGCGCGACGAGCAGGGACCGATGGATCCTGACGAAACCGGCACCGGCCCAGCGCTCCTCGAGCGTGGTCAGCGGCAGCCGGACCAGGTGGCTCCCGGTGGCGGTGTGCAGCCGGGCGTAGTCGCCGTGCGCCTCGACGTAGGTCACCTCGGACCGGTTGATGAAACGGGTCACGCCGCCGAGCTCGACCGGGATCGCGTCGTCGTCCTGCTGCGGGCTGCCGGCGTCGCCGATCCGGCGTACGGCTTCACGCAGACGGGCCTCACGCACGGGCTTGAGGACGTAGTCGACGGCGTTGAGGTCGAACGCATCGACGGCGTGCTCGGCATGCGCCGTCACGAAGACGACCGGCGGCGGATGCTTGAAACGGGCCAGCACCTCGGCCAGCTCAAGACCGGTCAGGCCGGGCATCGCGATGTCGAGGAAGACCGCGTCCGGGGGAGCCTCGCGAAGGACCTTGAGGGCGTCGGTCGCGGTGTCGCAGCAGATCACCCGCGCGACCCGTTCGTCGCGGCCCAGCAGATAGGCGAGCTCGTCGAGCGCAGGACGCTCGTCGTCGACGACGAGGATCTGCATCCCTACCTGGGGGGCCGCTTCGGATTTCTGGTTCACGGGCGCACCCCGGGAGCGAACTTCGGTACGCGCACGGTCACCTTGGTGCCGGCACCGAGGGCGGTCTCCACGACTAGACCGTAATCCTCGCCGTACGCCGAACGCAGCCGTGCGTCGACGTTGCTCAGGCCGATGCTGTCCAGCGACTCGTCCCCGGCGAGTGCTCGCCGGACACAGTCCGGGTCCTCGCCGACCCCGTCGTCCTCGATGGTGATGATCGCCTCCTGGTCCAGGTCCTCGGCGAGGATCGTGACCCGCCCACCACCCGCCTTCGCCGCGATTCCGTGCCGCACGGCGTTCTCCACCAGCGGCTGCAGGGACAGCACCGGGATCGTTACACCGAGGACTTCCGGGGCGATCCGCAGGGTGACGCCCAACCGGTCGCCGAAGCGGGCCTGCTCCAGGACGAGGTAGCGCTCGACCGAGCGGAGCTCCTCGTCCAGGGTCGTGTACTCACCGGTGCGCTGGAACGAGTAGCGGGTGAAGTCGGCGAACTCGAGCAGCAGCTCACGCGCGCGGTCCGGGTCGGTGCGGACGAAGGACGCGATCGCGTTGAGCGCGTTGTAGAGGAAGTGCGGCGAGATCTGGGCCCGTAGGGCACGGACCTCGGCCTGGACCAGCCGGTGCCGGGACGCGTCCAGCTCGGCGAGGTCGAGCTGGCTGGAGACCCAGGCGGCAACCTCCTCGGTGGCGCGCAGCAGGCTCGCCGAAGGTTGTCCGGTCAGTGCGACCAGGCAGCCGGCGACCCGATCCTCGATCACCAGCGGGGTCGCGACGGCGTGCCGGATCAGGCAGCCGGGAGCCTCGCAGTCCAGCTCGCCTGCCATCGAGACGACGGTCGTTCCCGCCGCGATCGCGCGCAGGGCGAGTGCGGTCGCGCCCTCCCGGTGGTGGTCGTCGAGGCCCACGTGACCGAGCAGCCGCTCGGTGTCGGTCATCGCGACGGCCGGCGTCCCCAACAGGGCGCGGAGGTGTTTCACGCTGGTGTCGACTCCTGCCGAGTCGAGTCCTTCCCGCAGCGCTGCCGAGGCGAGCGAAGCGGTGTGCAGGGTCCGGAACGTGGCCCGGTCGGCCTCGTTGCCCAGGCCGCGCCTTCCGCCCGGTCGCCGCCGCCAGCCCGCCATGACTACCGGAAGTCGATGAGCAGGGTGCCGGAGTCCTCCGGCGGGGGTGGAACGACCGGCTTCGCGACGGCGTGCGGTGTGATGTCGGGCCGCTGGATCGCCTGCGTCGCGTCCGGGTCGTACTCGTCAGCATTGCCCTCGATGAGGGCGAGTGCCTCGTCGCCGACACGCGCGATCACCACAGGCGGAGGGGGAGCGTCGGTGACCACCGAGCGGAAGCAGCGGGTCAGGTAGGGCAACTGCATCCCGTCCGGGCCGCGGCCGTAGTCGTCGTACAGGGCTCCGACACGGGCCAGCACGTCCTCGCGCTCGGGCTCGGACAGGGTCGCGATGGAGGAACGGGACCGGACCAGGTCGAAGAGCTCGGGACGACGGACCGTCTGCCAGAAGCGGAACTCGCCGTACTCGACGGGGCCGAAGTACTCGCACTGCTCCAGCGGTCCGGCCAGGTCGGGCTGGTCCTCGGACCCGATGACGGCTCCGAGCTTGCGCACCCACGGGATGCCTTCGTCGCGCATGTTCCAGACCAGGGCCAGGACGCCGCCGGGCCGCAGCACCCGGGCGATCTCGGGCATCGCGACGTCGTGCTCGAACCAGTGGAAGGCCTGCGCGCAGACGATGACGTCGACCGAGCGCGAGGCCAGCGGGATCCGCTCGGCTGTGGCGACCGCGGTGGTGACGCTGGTGGTTTCTTGGGGGACCCGTCGACGCAGGTGGTCGAGCATCTCGGGCAACGGGTCCGTGGCGATCACGTCGTGGCCGGCCGCGACCAGCAGCTCGGTGAGCTTGCCGGTCCCGGCGCCGAGCTCGAGGACCCGGGACTTCTCGCTCGGCACGAGCCAGCCGACCGACTCTTCCGGGTAGGAGGGGCGAGCCCGGTCGTACGCCTCCGCAACACCGGCGAAGGAGCGTGCGTGGCTGCGCGTCAGCGCGCGGTCATCGGGGCTCATCGTGAGGCCGAACGTACCCGATAGCCTTGCCCGCGTGGCTGAACCTACCCGTGTCCCGGGCGCTGATCCGCTTTCCTGGTTGACCGAGCTCGACGGCGTTCCCTCAGCCCTGGCGTCGGCGCGCGACGGTATCGATGCCCTGCTGCGCGACCGCGGACTGCGCAAGACCCGCCCCGAGCAGACGACCGAGTCGCTGCTGCGCGGAGCGCACGCCTCGGCAGCCCTCGAGGGTTCGGCCTCGAGCCTGGAGGAGATCCGTGCCGGTGAGGGCGACGAGATCGCCCAGGCCGCAGTGCGGGTGAGCGCCGGCGCGCTGGCGCTGGTGCCGGTCATCAACTCGACCCCGCTGCAGGCGTTCGCCCGGTTGCACGCCCTGGCCGGCAAGGGGGACGTGCGCGAGGAGTCGCTCGGTCGACCGCTGGATGCCGAAGGAGCGGCCCGCCTGGGCAGCCTGTCGGAGACCCTGCTCGCCACCACCGCGCCTGCGCTCCTGGTCGGTGCGCTGGTCCACGCCGAGCTGATCTCGGTCGCCGCCTTCGCCTCCCACAACGGGATCGTCGCGCGGGCCGCCGAACGCCTGGTCCTGGTCTCCCGCGGCGTGGACCCGGCGTCGGTGGTCGTGCCCGAGGCCGGCCACCTGGCACTGCGCCCGCAGTACGAGTCGAACCTGCGCGGTTACCGCGAAGGCGGCCGTTCGGGCCTGCACTCCTGGCTTCTCTACGCCGCCGAGGCGATCACCAAGGGTGTGGAAGCCTCTCCGCTTCGGGACTGAAGGTGACCGTTCGTCCCGTCTGAGTCAACAATGTTGACTTTGTGTGCGGGTGGAGGTTCCATTGCGCGGTGCCCACTCGTGTCGTCCATGTCGCCACCGGCAACGCCGGCCGGATCGCGCTGCGGCACCTGATCAGTGATCCGCGCTTCGAGCTCGTCGGGCTCGTGGTCTCGGATCCCGCGAAGGTCGGCCGCGATGCCGGTGAGCTGGCGGACGCCGGTGTCGTCACGGGCATCCTGGCGACCGCGGATCTCGCCGGGGCCCTGGCGTCGAGGCCGGACTGCGTGTCCTACTGCGCGCTCTCGGAGATGCGGTTCTTCGAGGCACTCGACGACATCAGGGCCTGCCTGTCGGCGGGTGCGAATGTCGTCGCGACCTCGCCGGTGCCGTTCCTGTACCCGTGGGGAAGCCTCCCCGATTCGATCGTCGAGCCCTTCGAAGCCCTCTGCCGCGAGCAGGACGTCAGCCTCTTCGTCACCGGGGTCGATCCAGGGTGGGTCAACGACCTGCTGCCGATGGCGATCGCGAGCACCTGTCAGCACGTCGAGCAGGTCCGCTGCTCTGAGATCGCCGACTACGCCTCGTACGACGGCGCACCGGTGCTCTTCGACGTGATGGGTTTCGGCCGACAGGTAGGAGACCTGGCGATGCAGTTCCGTCCCGGCATGCTCATGGCCGCCTGGGGACCCAGCATCCGCCAGCTGGCGGCCGGGTTCGGGATCGAGCTCGACGAGATCACCGAGTCGTTCGAGCATGTGCCCACGACCGAGGCCTTCGACGTCGCCGCAGGCCACATCCCCGTCGGCGGCGTGGCTGCGATGCGCTTCCAGATCGTCGGGATCGCCGCCACCGAGCAGGTCATCGTGATCGACCACACCACCCGGCTGCGCCCCGAGCTCCGACCGGACTGGCCGCAGCCCGCCCAGGCCGGCGGCTCCTACCGCGTGGAGATCGTCGGCGAGCCGTCGTACGTCGTCGACGTCTGCCCGACCAGCGCCCGGGGCGACCACAACTACGCGGCCATCGCCTCGGCGGCCGGCCGGATGGTCAATGCCATCCCGGCCGTGGTCGAGGCGGCCGCGGGCATCCGGACCCCACTCGACCTTCCCTTCATCACGGCGAACGGCGTCTTCAGCGCTGCCCGGGACACGGTGACCTCATGGACGGGGTGAATTGATGGGGCGTGTGGCAGGCAAGGTCGCACTGGTCAGCGGGGGCGCTCGCAACATCGGTGCCGCCAGCGCGCGGATGCTGGTCGCCGAAGGGGCCCGGGTCGTCATCGGGGACCTGCTCGACGACGAAGGCCAGGCACTCGCGCGGGCGTTGTGCGAGGAGTTCGGGCAGAGCGTCGCTCGCTACGTCCACCTCGATGTGACGAGCGAGGAGCACTGGGCGAGCGCCGTGGGTCTCGCGGTCTCCGAGTTCGGCAGGCTCGATGTGCTGTTCAACAACGCCGGCATCTTCAACCTCTCCTCCATCCAGCGCTACAAGCGCGACCAGTGGCAGCAGATGCTCGACGTCTGCCTGACCGGACCGTTCCTCGGCATCAAGGCGGCTGCCGACTCGATCATCGCGGCGGGCGGCGGCTCGATCATCAACACCTCGAGCATCGACGGGCTCCGCGGGACGGCGTACGCGCACGGCTACACGGCCGCAAAGTTCGGCCTCCGGGGACTGACCAAGTCCGTGGCGATGGAGCTCGCGCCACACGGGGTCCGGGTCAACTCGCTGCACCCCGGGCGGATCAGCACTCCGGCCACCGATGCCATGCCGGCCGACATGATCCCGATCCCGCTCGGTCGTCCCGGCCGTCCCGAGGAGGTCGCTGCCTTCGTGCTCTTCCTGGCCAGCGACGAGTCGTCGTTCGCCACCGGGGCCGAGTTCGTGATCGACGGCGGCACCGTCCAGCAGGTCCCCACCAAGGAGCACCATTGAGCACGTCCTCACCGCAGGTCCCCGCGGACTTCGACTTCACCGATCCCCTGGTCAACGAAGGCGGCATCCCGCACGAGCGGTTCGCCGCAGCTCGGGCCACGGCTCCGATCCACTGGGTCGAGCAGCCGCCCGGGTCGCGTTCCGGGTTCCCCGGCACCGGGTACTGGGCGGTGACCCGGCACGCCGATGTCGTCGAGGTCTCCAAGAACGTGGCCGACTTCTCGGTCTGGGAGAACGGCGCGATCATCCGTCTTCCCGAGGGGGTGACCCGCGACCAGGTCGAGATCCAGCGCGTCATGCTGATCAACCAGGACCCGCCGGACCACACCCGGTACCGGGCGATCGTCTCGCGGGGCTTCACACCGCGCTCGGTCGAGCTCCTGCGCTCGGACCTCGAGCGACGCGCACACGGGATCGTCACCGCTGCCCGGGAGAAGGGGTCGGGCAACTTCGTGGAGGACATCGCGATGGAGCTTCCGTTGCAGGCGATCGCCGAGCTGCTCGGCGTGCCCCCGGAAGATCGCGCGAAGCTCTTCGAGTGGTCCAACACGATGATGGCGTACGACGACCTGCAGCCGGGTCAGGACCCGGAGCTGGCCTCCATCGAGCTGTTCTCCTACTTCCTCGCCATGGCCGAGGAACGCAAGGTGTCTCCGCGCGACGACATCGTCACCAAGCTCATCCAGACCGACGTCCACGGTGAGGAGGGGATGGGGACCGATCAGTTCGGGTACTTCGTCACGCTGCTGAGCGTCGCCGGGAACGAGACCACCCGCAACGCGATCACCCACGGCATGAACGCCTTCTTCGAGAACCCTGACCAATGGGCGCACTACCAACAGCACCGGCCCGTGACAGCGGTCGACGAGATCCTGCGCTGGGCCTCTCCGGTCATCGCGTTCCAGCGCACGGCCGTGCGCGACGTCAGGGTCGGCGACCAGGTCGTCGGGAAGGGCGAGCGCGTCGGCATCTTCTACTCCTCGGCGAACTTCGACCCGCAGGCGTTCGACGATCCGATGCGGTTCGACATCCTGCGCGAGAAGAACCCGCACCTCGCCTTCGGTGGGCACGGAGCTCACTACTGCGTCGGCGCGAACCTGGCCCGGATGGAGGTCGACATCATGTTCAACGCCATCGCCGACATCCTGCCCGACATCGCGAAGGTGGCCGATCCGCTGCGTCAGCGGCACAGCTGGATCAACGGCGTGCGAGAGCTGGGCGTCACCTACCGGTAATTGCATTTGGCTGCACTATTGCGGACAACTGCAATTACGGCGTACGGTCCAGCCATGACCACCAGCCAGACAGAGCAGTCCGTCACGACGTTCATGGACGCCCCGATCGAGTTCTTCGGTCATTCCATGACGCAGATGCAGAGCATTCCGCGCGACGAGCTCGAGGAGCTCCAGCGGCAGGCGATGAAGCTCCGGTTCCGTCAGCACTACGAGACGATCCCGATCCTGCGCAAGCTCGCGGACCGGCTCGGCATCGCCGACCTCGACGATTTCGAGGACGTCGCACCGCTGCTGTTCTCGCACACGGCCTTCAAGTCGTACCCGTCGGCGTTGATCGACAACAAGCGGTTCGACCTGGTGACCCGGTGGCTCGACACCAACACCAGCTACGACCTGTCCGGGGTCGACGCCAGCGGGTGCACCACGATCGACGGCTGGATCGAGCTGCTCGACCGCGAGACGCCGCTGAACGTCATCACGTCCTCGGGCACGACCGGCACCCTCTCGCTGATCCCCAAGGACAAGGCAGCCTCGTCCGAGGGCATGTACATCTGTAAGATGTACCTGTTCCAGACGTTCGGCACCGAACCGACCCCCGAACAGCTGGACCCCGGTGTCGACGTCGTCTGGCCGACCTTCGCGAGCGGCAAGCTCGGCCACCTCCGCATCGCCGACATGGTCAAGAGCGGGTTCACCGGCAACGACCCGTCCA
>NZ_JAOPXI010000091.1 GCF_025965215.1 Marmoricola sp. | reverse complement strand
CGAAGGCCAGCGAGCGGTGACCGGGGGCGACCTGCTCGCCGGTGTAGACGTCGAAGAGACGAACCGATTCGCAGAGCGCACCGGCACCTTCGCGCAGCGTCACCGCCACCGCAGCAGCCGGCACGTCGTCGGGCACGACGAGCGCGACGTCCTCCTTAGCGACGGGGTAGGTCGAGAACTCCGGCGCCGGCGCGATCACCACGGCATGGTCCAGCAGTGTTGACAGGTTCACCTCGGCGACCGCAATGCGCGACGGTACGCCGTACGACGTGGCTACCCGGGGATGGAGCTCGCCGGCAAAGCCGATGCTCACCTCGCCGATCAGGATCTCGGCGCACCGGCCCGGGTGCCACGGCGCCTGCTGGGCGCTGCGAACCGACAGCTCGACACCGACAGCCGCGGCCACCTCGCGCACGCCCTGGACCGCATCCGCCCAGGTGGCGCGCCGTCCCTCACCCCACCAGCCGGTCTGCTCGCGTTCACCGGTGAGCACGAGTCCGAGGTGCAGTGGCTGGTCCGGCAGCGCCTTGTTCAGGTCATCCCACTCGCCGTCGGTGGGCCTGCGGTCCACGGGCAGGATCGGAGCGATCGCCCCGACGTGCGGGAGCGTCACCGGTGCGGCCTCGAACAGCGCGAGGTCGGAGCTTCCCCGGCCCAGGTTGCGCGCGGCGGTCTCCAGCAGCCCGGGAAGCAACGTCGTGGTCATCAGCGGCGCCTCGGCCGAGAGCGGGTTCGCAAGACGCAGGGCGGCGCGGCGCACGTCGTCGACGGGCAACCCGAGCGCATCGAACGCGTCGGCGCCGACGAACGGGAAGGTCAGCACCTCCACGTACCCGGCCCCGGCCAGCGTGCGTCCGACCCGGCGGCGCAGCTGCTGCTCGACCGTCAGCCCGCGACCGGCCGGAGCGGGCGGGAGCACCGAGGGCACGTTGGCGTAGCCGACGATCCGGGCCACTTCCTCGACGAGGTCGAAGGGGTCGTTGATGTCGGGGCGCCACGGGGGCGGCACGACGTCGAGCCGGCCGGCACCACTGACCGAGCAGCCGACCGCAACCAGGTTCGCGACCACCGTTGGCTCGTCAATCGCCATCCCGGTCACCCGGGCCGACAGGTCGCCGTCGATGCTCACCGCTGCCCGAGCGGGCGCAGCGCCGACCTTGGTCACTCCCGGATCGGTGGCGCCGCCACCGAGGGTGGCCAGGAGCTCGACGACCCGGTCGGCGGCGGCTTCGGCGATCGTCGGGTCCACGCCGCGTTCGTTGCGCTTGCCGGCTTCCGAGGTGAGCTTGTGGCGCTTCCCTGTCCGGAACATCGCGACCGGGTTCCAGGACGCGACCTCGACCAGGATGCGCGTGGTGGTCGAGGACATCTCGGTGGTCTCGCCGCCCATCACGCCGCCGAGCCCGATCGGACCCGAGTCGTCGGTGACGACGAGGTCCTCGGCCGACAGCACCCGGTCGGCGCCGTCGAGGGTCCGCAGATGTTCCCCCGCGGTGGCCCGCCGGACGCGCACGGGACCGCTGAGCTTGTCGGCGTCGTACCCGTGGATCGGGTGGCCGAGCTCGAGCATCACGTAGTTGGTGATGTCGACGGCAAGCGAGATCGGCCGCATGCCCGCGAGCTGGATCCGTCGGGACATCCAGCGCGGAGTGGTCGCCGCCGGATCGAATCCGGACACCCTGCGGGCCACGAAGACCGGACAACCCTCGGGATCGTCGACGACGACCGGGTACCCGTCCGCGTTCGGCGTCGGCGTCGCCCGCAGTGCCGGGTCGGTGAAGGTGCCCCCGGTCGCCAGTGCGGCCTCGCGGGCGACCCCGCGCAGCGAGAGCGCATAGGCCCGATCAGGGTTGATCTCGAACTCGATCACGTCGTCATCGAGGTGCAGCAGCTCGCGGACGTCACTGCCCGGCTCGCCGGCGTCGGCCGGAAGCACGATGATCCCGGAGTGATCGTCTCCGAGACCGAGCTCCTTGGCCGAGCAGATCATCCCGGCCGAGAGGTGGCCGTAGGTCTTCCGCGCCGAGATCGCGACAGTGCCTGATCCATTGGCGCCGGGCAGTACGCCGCCGGGCAGGACCACGACGACGAGGTCACCCGGCGCGAAGTTGTGGGCGCCACAGACGATGCCCTGCGGTTCGCCGGTGCCGTTGGCAGCACCGACGTCGACGGTGCACCAGTTGATGGTCTTGCCGTTGGACTGGGGCTCCGGCTGCATCGTGAGGACCCGGCCGACCACCAGCGGGCCGGTGATGTCGGCGCCGGGGTGCTCGAGTGCCTCGAGCTTGAGTCCCAGCGCGGTCAGGCGGGCAGCGAGGTCCGACGGTGTGACGTCGGCCGGCAGGTCGACGTACTCGCGGATCCAGGACAGGGGGGCCTTCATCAGATTTCCGTTCCGAACGCGCGGGAGAAGCGGACGTCGCCCTCGAAGAAGCTCCGCAGGTCGTCGACACCGTGCCGGAACATCAGCGTGCGGTCGATGCCCATGCCGAACGCGAAACCGGTGTATCGCTCCGGGTCCACCCCGCAGGCGACGAGCACCCGCGGGTTCACGACACCACAGCCGCCCCACTCGATCCAGCCCTCGCCGCGGCAGGTTCGGCAGCTGCCGTCGCCGACCTCGTTCTGGCCGGTGCCGCGGCAGACGAAGCAGATCAGGTCCACCTCGGCGCTCGGCTCGGTGAACGGGAAGTACGACGGTCGGAAGCGGGTCGTGATGCCCTCGCCGAAGACGGCCTGCGCGAAGTGGTCCAGCGACCCCTTGAGGTGCGCCATCGTGATGCCCTCGTCGACGACCAGGCCTTCGACCTGGTGGAACATCGGGCTGTGCGTGGCGTCGTACTCATCGGTGCGGAAGACCCGACCGGGGCAGACCACGTAGATCGGAGGCGTCCTGGTCAGCATGGTACGGGCCTGGACCGGTGAGGTGTGGGTACGCAGGACGACGTGGTTCTCGGCGGGTTCGGTCCAGAACGTGTCCTGCATCGTGCGGGCCGGGTGGTCGGCGCCGAGGTTCAGGGCGTCGAAGTTGAGCCACTCCGCCTCGACGAGCGGCCCCTCGGCGACCTCCCAGCCCATCGCGACGAAGATGTCGGCGATCCGTTCGGACATCATCGTGATCGGGTGCCGGGCGCCACGCGGCGTGCGGTCCCACGGCAGGGTGACGTCGACCGTCTCGGTGACCAGCATCTGCGCCTCTGCCTCGGCCTCGAGCACCTCCTGGCGGGCAGCCATGGCCTGGTTCACGGCCGCGCGTGCCTGGCCGATCCGCATGCCGGCGTCCTTCTTGGCCTGCGGCGGCAACGCCCCAATCTCCCGGTTGGCCAGGCCCAACGGGGACCGGTCTCCGGCATGGTCGCTCCGGACCACCTTCAGGGCCTCGAGGTCGACCGCCCCCGCGATCGCTGCCAGCGCGGCGTCGCGCATCGCAACGACCTGCTCCTCCCCGAGCGGAGTCACCTGCACAGGGTCGTAGGAGTTGTTGGGACCGGACACGGAGGGCCTTTCAAGGAGGGTGGGACCGGGGACGAGTCTAGGAGACTCGCACGCCCGCCCTCACCAGGGTTTCGTGACGGGCGTTGCCCGCCCTCCTCAACCTCCTTGGGAGGTTTCAGGGACGCGGGTCGACGGCGGGCCAATCGACGACGATCCGGGCTCCGCCCCCCGGCGCGTCGGTGATCGTGAGCTCGCCCGTGTGCACCCGTACCAGACCGTTGACGATGTACATGCCGAGCCCCGATCCCCCGCGGACGCCGTCCTTCCAGAACTTCGTGAACACCCGGGCCCGCAGCGCCGCCGGAATCCCGCTGCCGTGGTCGTCCACGACGAACCGGAAACCCAGCGGGCCCGGTCCGGTGGTCACCTGGACATCGCCGTCGCCATGCCGGATCGCGTTGTCGACAAGGTTGGTGATCACCTGGACGAATTTGTCCGGATCGGCGAACACGCGGGCACCGGCTTCGTAGTGCTCGGTGATGATGGTCCGGTGCGTACCGACGCGGACGGAGTCGACGACACGGTCCACGATCGGTACGACGGCCAGGTCCCGGCGGTACAGCGACAGCCGGCCGGTGTCGATCCTGGCGGCGTCGAGGAGTTCGGTGATGAGCCGGGAGAGCCGCTCGGCATCGGTGGCGACCGTCGTGAGCATCAGTTTCTTCTGCTCATCGTTGAGACGGTCCCACTTGCTGAGCAAGGTGGTGACGAAGCCCTTGACGCCGGTCAGCGGCGAGCGGAGCTCGTGGGCGACCGTGGCGACCAGGTCGGAGCGCTCACGGTCCAGACGCGCGCGACCCCGACCCGAGCGCAGGACCAGCGCCACACGCTCAACCGGCAGGCCGGCTCCGGCCCGTTCGAGCCGCGTGGTCACGAGCACCTCGGAGCCGTCGGGGAGCAGCCAGGACTGCTCGGGCACGCCGGTGCGGATGCCGAGACCTTCGAACGGTCGGACCGTCGAGAACCAGTCCGCCGCATCCTGGTCCTGCAACGTCAGGGCTTCGGCGAGGTGAGCACCCGGGTGGGCCTGGTCGCCAAGCATGCGGCGCGCCGTCCTGTTGACGAGCAGCACGACGCCGTTGCCGTCACAGATCACGATGCCGTCGGGTAGGGAGTCCCACAGGCCCGTCTCCTGGGCACGCTCGTCGGGGTCCACGCGTTCAACCCTAGGGGTTCGTGGTCACGGTTTGCGGTTGACGAAGCCCAGGACCGTCAACAGCAGGCCGACCAGCGCGACGACCGGGCCGACCACCGCCCACAGGGTCTCGCCCGTCATCGGGCTGCCGTGGATCCAGCCGCACCCTGACCGGCCCACAGCAGTCCGAGCAGCACCATCACCAGACCGACCGGTACGGCGAGGGAGGTCTTCACGCCCCCACGGTGCCACGCACCCGGGCTGAGGCGTAGAGGCACACCGCTGCGGCGGCCGACAGGTTGAGGCTCTCGGCCCGGCCGAGCAGCGGGATCGCGATCCGGTGGTCGGCCGCGGCCGCGAGCTCGGCCGGCAGCCCCCACGCCTCGTTGCCGAACAACCACGCCACCGGACCGGCCAGCAGCTCATCGGCCGAGAAGAGGTCCAGGTCGCCGGACCCGTCGGCGGCCAGCACGGTGTAGCCGGCGGCGCGCGCCGTTGCGATCGCGTCCAGGGGCTCGACCCCGATCGCCAACGGCACGTGGAACAGCGATCCGACCGTCGCCCGGACCGTCTTGTCGTTGTAGGCATCGACACTGTTGCCGGCCAGCACCACGGCATCTGCTCCGGAGGCATCTGCTGTCCGGATGATGGTGCCGGCGTTGCCGGGATCGCGGACGTCGGCGCAGATCACGACGGTCTGCCCGCGCAGGACGACCTCGAGCGGACGGTCTACGAAGCGGCAGACGGCCACCAGGCCCTGCGGTGCGACTGCACCGGCCAGGGACGCCACGGCGTCGTCGGCAGCGAGGTACCACGGCAGTCCCGCGGCGAGCACCGCGGCGTGGAGGTCGGCTTGCTCCTCGGTCGCGGCGGAGGTCGCGAAGACCTCGACGACGCAACCCGGCAGCTCCAGTGCCTCCGCCAGGGACTTGCTCCCTTCGGCGAGGAACAGCCGGTGCTCGGACCGGGAATTGCGACGGGCGAGCCCTCGCGCTGACTTCACCCGACCACTGCGGGTCGTGAACAGCTCAGCTGAAGGGCTCGCCACGTCGTCGATCAGGCCAGGCCTGTGATCAGGCACTGACCGCGGCGTTGACGTCCTCGGGGAGGGCGGCCTTGGCCACCTCGACGAGTGCGACGAACGACGCGAGGTCGTTGACGGCCAGGTCGGCGAGGATCTTGCGGTCCACCTCGACGCCGGCGATCTTGAGGCCCTGGATGAAGCGGTTGTAGGTGAGGCCGTTCGCACGGGCACCAGCGTTGATCCGTTGGATCCACAGCTTGCGGAAGTCGCCCTTGCGCTTGCGACGGTCGTTGTAGCTGTAGACGAGCGAGTGGGTGACCTGCTCCTTCGCCTTGCGGTACAGCCGCGAGCGCTGCCCGCGGTAGCCGGAGGCGCGCTCGAGGATTACCCGGCGCTTCTTCTGGGCGTTTACCGCCCGCTTGACGCGTGCCATCTTGTGTTACTCCTTCAAAGTTCCTGGTCTCGACTGAGCTCGACCAACGTGTGGGGGCTCAGAGACCGAGCAGCTTCTTCGCACGGGGGACGTCCACCTTGGCGACCTCGGTGGTTCCCGAGAGGCGACGGGTGAGGGCGGAGGACTTCTTCTCCAGGTTGTGGCGCATGCCCGCCTTCTGGCGGCGGATCTTGCCCGATCCGGTCACGCGGAACCGCTTGCTCGCACCGGAGTGCGTCTTGTTCTTCGGCATCTGTCTTCCTTCTTCTCAGGCTTCGATCTCGGGATCGAGGTTCTCTGAACGCTTGCGTTCCTTCTTCTGGGCAGCGGGGCCGGTGTGCGAGGCCTTGA